>DDEX01000100.1:0-51822 GCA_002336845.1 Rhodobacteraceae bacterium UBA1943 | reverse complement strand
GAAACCGCAGGCCAACCGCAACCCGCGCGCCTTGATGGCGGACTCCCCGTTGAGGTTAGCGCTTCAGAAACCGCAGGCCAACCGCAACGTCATAGCCCCATTTCTCGAAGTGACCCTGAGGTTAGCGCTTCAGAAACCGCAGGCCAACCGCAACCTTGATTAAACCCCATCGCGCAAGTTGCGCAGGTTAGCGCTTCAGAAACCGCAGGCCAACCGCAACGCTGTCGGTGACGCGGCTTACAAGCCGAAAAGGTTAGCGCTTCAGAAACCGCAGGCCAACCGCAACCTGATGAACGCCCGCGACCACGCCAAGGCTAGGTTAGCGCTTCAGAAACCGCAGGCCAACCGCAACATAGAGAACGGCGGCACGGCTGGGCGAAACAGGTTAGCGCTTCAGAAACCGCAGGCCAACCGCAACAAGTGGCTGAACGACAGCGACAATCGCGCGAGGTTAGCGCTTCAGAAACCGCAGGCCAACCGCAACACCGGCTTGGCGAAGAAGTAGGCGAGCTTGAGGTTAGCGCTTCAGAAACCGCAGGCCAACCGCAACGCGATGAGTGCATCGCAACTCGCCGCCACAAGGTTAGCGCTTCAGAAACCGCAGGCCAACCGCAACGACGCTGGCCCAGACGCTGTCCCTGACGCTAGGTTAGCGCTTCAGAAACCGCAGGCCAACCGCAACCAAGCCCATAAGGGGCCCATCCATCGGGGCAGGTTAGCGCTTCAGAAACCGCAGGCCAACCGCAACGGCCTGCACAGCGAATGCAGACGCCCACTGAGGTTAGCGCTTCAGAAACCGCAGGCCAACCGCAACGCCCAGATGCCATAGCCCAAACCGCCAAGAAGGTTAGCGCTTCAGAAACCGCGGCCAACCGCAACAACATCATCTATGCTTCGGGCCTAGGCTAATCAGATAATCTGGCAGTATTTTAGCACTGCATCTTTTGGCTGATGGCCCTTAGAAAAAGCAAATGGCCACGGCAGGGCGCGCGTTCCCCCGCGCCTCATCCATAGTCTTTGCCCGACGCCCAGCCCCACAAGGGTAAATCAGCGCCTGACCGCTGGTTTCACGCTAAAGGTCACGCCCACTTCCCCTCGAAATCTTCGGGCACCAGCACATGCTCCGGCCCGAAATCGCGGGCTTTCTGGCAGCCGCACAGGGCCATGGTGATGTCCATTTCCTTGTGGATCACCTCCAGCGCCTTGGTCACGCCCGCCTGCCCCATTGCCCCCAGCCCATGCACAAAGGCCCGGCCAATGAAGGTGCCCTTGGCACCAAGGGCCAGCGCCTTCAGCACGTCCTGACCCGAGCGGATGCCTGAATCGAGGAACACCTCGGTCTTGTCGCCCACCGCCCGCACGATGGACGGCAGCGCCCGGATCGAGGACAGCGCCCCATCCAGTTGCCGCCCGCCGTGGTTCGACACGATCATCGCATCGGCCCCGACATCCAGCGCCATGCGGGCATCTTCGGCATCAAGGATACCCTTCAGGATCAGCTTGCCGCCCCATTGGTCCTTGATCCGCCGCACCTTCGACCAATCCAGTAGCGGGTCGAACTGTTCATTGGTCCAGGCGGTCAGGTTGGCCAGATCGGTGACGCCCTTGGCATGGCCCACGATATTGCGAAAGGTCCGGCGCGGCGTGGCCAGCATCCCCAGGGACCAGGCCGGCTTGGTCATCATGTTCAGGATATTGGGCAAAGTCAGCTTGGGCGGAGAGGTCAGGCCGTTCTTCAGATCCTTGTGACGCTGGCCCAGAATTTGCAGATCCAGCGTCAGCACCAGCGCCGAACACTTGGCCGCCCGCGCCCGCTCGATGATGGCATCGACGAAATCTTCATCCTTCATCACATAAAGCTGAAACCAGAACGGTTCCGGGCTGTGCTGGGCTACGTCCTCGATCGAACAGATCGACATGGTGGAAAGCGTGAAAGGCACGCCAAAGGCGGCTGCTGCCCGTGCCGCCTTGATCTCACCATCCGGGTTCTGCATTCCGGTTGAGCCGACCGGAGCCAGCGCCACCGGCATCGCCACTTTTTGCCCGATCATGGTGCTTTCGGTCGTGCGCCCCGTCAGATCGCGCGCCACGCGCTGGCGCAGGCGTATCTTGCTGAAATCGCTGGAATTATCGCGAAACGTCTGCTCGGTGTAGCTGCCGCTTTCGCAGTAATCCCAGAACATCTTGGGCGTGCGCTTCTGATGCAGACGCTTGAGGTCTTCGATGCAGGTGATGACGGGCATGGGCGACTCCGCTGAACTGGTAAGGCAATATTACCAATCACGCCAGTAATCGCAAGCCACCTTCAGGCCGACATCAGATGCTGTCGCAGCCGCGCTCTCGTATCATAGCCGCCAGTCCGCAAGTTCAGAACCTGACCCGGAATGGCCACCGTTCCATCGGGGCGCACCTCTGCCGCAGCCATGAAGGGCAGTCCGGGCGGCGTGATGACCCATTGCAGGCCACCACCGCCCATCGGGTACTGATCCGCCGGGGCCATGCCTGCATCATTGCGCAGCGCGGGCAGCACCTTGGCGATGCGCTGGTCGCCCTGAACGGCAACATGGCCCAGCGTGCGGCGCTGAAGGTCGGCATAGCCCACAGCCCCCCGCTCGGCCAGAACCCGGTCATGCACCTTGGGGCGCAATTTGTCGGCGGCTTCGGTCTGGCCCGGCAGGCCCGTCCGACCACCCGAGTTCAGGGTGGTGCCGTCAAAGGTGAACTCATGCGGCTGCGGCAGGCGCTTTAACACCATGATCCAGTAACCCTGCGCCAGACGACCGCGGTGATAGCCCAGCGCGGCTTCGGTATCCGCCTCGAACCCCGGCTTGATCCACTGCAAGGTGGTGACATTTCCGGTCAGGGTGGCCAGTTGGCCCAAGATGATCGCCATGTGAAATCCGCTGGCCCGCAAGAAAAACCTGCGGCCAGCCTAGCGCCGGCGCCAAGCGCAGACAACCATGGGCAGAGGTCGGAATTCCCGTCCTGTCAGGCGGAATGTGCGCCAGCGGCCAACGCCGCGACAAAGGCCAGCACCTGATCAACCGGCTTGCCCGAGGCGATCTCTTTCACGATGGCCGAGCCGACAACGGCCCCATCCGCCACCCCGGCAATCGCCTGCGCCGTTTCGGGGGTCGAGATCCCGAACCCGACGACGACCGGCAGGTCGGTGGACCGCTTGATCCGCGCCACCTCGGGGCCGACATCGCCCGCCTGTGCGGCAGCGGCCCCCGTGATGCCGGTAATCGAGACGTAATAGACAAACCCAGAGGTGTTTTGCAGCACTTTGGGCAGGCGCTTGTCGTCGGTGGTGGGGGTAGCCAGCCGGATGAAATTCAGCCCGGCCTTTTGCGCCGGGATGCACAGCTCGTCATCTTCCTCTGGCGGCAGATCAACCACGATCAGCCCGTCGATCCCGGCCTCGCGCGCCTCGGCCAGAAAGCGGTCAACGCCGCGCGAATAGATCGGGTTGTAATATCCCATCAAAACGATGGGTGTCGTCGCATCACCCGCACGGAAATCGCGCACCAGTTGCAGGGTCTTGTCCATCGTCATGCCGCCATCCAGCGCGCGCTGACCGGCAAGCTGCACGGTCGGGCCGTCGGCCATCGGGTCGGTGAAGGGGACACCCAGTTCGATCACATCGACCCCGGCGCCCGGCAGCCCCTTCATCACGGCCAGCGAGCGTGCCAGATCGGGGTCGCCCGCCATCAGATAGGCGACGAAGGCCTTTTTGCCTTCGGCCTTCAGCCGCGCGAAGGTATCGTCGATTCTGGTCATGGCGGGCCCGCTGTCACTTGTTCTGACTGGCGGTTTGCACGGGTGGGGCGGGAAAATCAATGCCCCCGCCAAAGAACGCCTGTCAAAGAACGGGCATTGCCGCTTGGACGGCAGGCATCGCCGCGATGACCCAGTGGGTTCCGAAGCAGTCCTTCACCATGCCGAACCCGTGCGAGAAAGCTGCGTAGAAGGCCACCGCTTCGGCGCATTGTCCCAGAAAATGCAGATAGGGCAGCGCAGGCATGAAATCCTCGGTCTGAAACTGGCGCGACCATGGCACCAAGGCATTTCCTGCGCGCCTGCGGCGGGGGTAACGTGCGGCAATCCGCTTGACCGCCGGGCAGGCGCGGCCTATGCCCCCTTCGGTTTGGTCACAAGGAACGGCATCATGGGTTTCAAGATGGGTATCGTCGGGCTTCCCAATGTGGGGAAATCCACCCTGTTCAATGCCCTTACGCGCACGGCGGCGGCACAGGCGGCCAACTTTCCGTTCTGCACCATTGAGCCGAACGTGGGCGACGTGGCCGTGCCCGACCCGCGTCTGGACAAGCTGGCCGAGATTGCCGGGTCAAAACAGATCATCCCCACCCGGCTGACATTTGTTGACATTGCGGGTCTGGTGCGCGGTGCGTCGAAGGGTGAAGGTCTGGGCAACCAGTTCCTTGCCAACATCCGCGAATGCGACGCCATCGCCCATGTGCTGCGGTGTTTTGAAGACGGCGACATCACCCATGTCGAAGGCCGGATCGATCCCGTGGCCGATGCCGAGACCATCGAAACCGAACTGATGCTGGCCGATCTGGAATCGGTCGAACGCCGCCTGACCGGCCTTGCGAAAAAGCTGCGCGGCGGCGATCAGGACACGCTGGACCAGGACCGCCTGCTGCGCGCCGCCCTGGCGGCGCTGGAGGCAGGCCAGCCCGCCCGCACGGTCAAGGTTGCCCCCGAAGACCAGAAACAGTGGCGGATGCTGCAATTGCTGACCGCCAAGCCCGTGCTTTATGTCTGCAACGTCGAAGAGGCCAGCGCCGCCCTAGGCAACAGCCAGTCGGCCCGCGTGGCCACAATGGCCAAGGCACAAGGCGCGGGTTCTGTGGTGATCTCGGCCCGGATCGAGGAAGAGATCAGCCAGCTTCCTGCGGATGAAGCCCAGATGTTCCTGGAGGAAATGGGCCTGCACGAGGCGGGACTGGACCGGCTGATCCGCGCGGGATATGACCTGCTGGGCCTGCAAACCTATTTCACGGTAGGCCCGAAAGAGGCCCGCGCCTGGACGATCACCAAGGGCACGCTGGCACCGCAAGCCGCCGGTGTGATTCATGGCGACTTCGAGAAAGGCTTCATCCGCGCCGAAACTGTCGGCTATGACGATTACGTTTCCGGCAACGGCGAGGCGGGGGCCAAAGAGGCCGGAAAGTTTCGTGTCGAAGGCAAGACCTATGAGGTCAAGGACGGCGACGTCCTGCATTTCCTGTTCAACGGCTGATACCGGGCAAGTAACCCATATCGATCAACCGGTATTTGCACGGGCATTCCGCGCAGTTCGCGGCCTTTTGTCAGCAGGCTTGGCGGGGTGACGGTCCAGAACCGGCGCCCCTCGGGGCCAGTCGCCCCGCAATCCGTCAGGCCAGAACGCCCGTGCCTTTGCTCTGCCCGAAGCAGGCAAGCCTCCGCATCTCTCCTGCGTGCAGCAGGATGCCTGCACTTAATGCGCCTCGGCCCAGTTGCGGCCCTGCCCCGCCTCGACCACCAAGGGCACCTTCAGGTCAACGGCGGGATGTGATGCACCCTCCATCACCTCTTTCGCACGCACGATAAGGGCGGGAACGGTATCTTCGGCAACCTCGAACAGCAATTCGTCATGGACCTGTAGCAGCATCTTCGCATCCATCCCCGCAATCGCGGCGGGCATACGGATCATGGCGCGGCGGATCACATCGGCGGCCGTCCCTTGTATCGGCGCGTTGATCGCAGCGCGGCGGGCAAAGCCTGCGCCCGGCCCCTTGGCGTTGATCTCGGGTGTATTGATCTTGCGGCCGAACAGGGTCTGCACAAAACCCCGCTCTTTCGCAAAAGCGATGGTCTGGTCCATATATTCGCGGATGCCGGGGAACCGCTCGAAATAGCGGTCGATAAAGCCCTGCGCCTCGGCCCGCGGAATCCGCAGGTTACGGGCAAGGCCAAAGCCGGAAATGCCGTAGATCACGCCAAAGTTGATCGCCTTGGCCCGGCGGCGGATGTCGCTGGTCATCTGGTCCAGGGGCACGTTGAACATTTCGCTTGCCGTCATGGCGTGAATGTCAAGGCCATCACGGAACGCCTGCTGCAAGGCGGGAATATCGGCGATATGGGCCAGAATCCGCAGTTCGATCTGGCTATAGTCAAGGCTGACCAGAACCCGGCCCTTCGGCGCCACAAACGCCTCGCGGATGCGCCGCCCCTCCTCGGTTCGCACCGGAATGTTTTGCAGGTTCGGATCGGTCGAGGCCAGACGGCCCGTGTTCGCGCCCGCGATGGAATAGCTGGTGTGAACGCGGCCCGTTTCGGGGTTGATCGCGGTTTGCAGCGCGTCGGTATAGGTGGATTTCAGCTTGGCGACCTGCCGCCAGTCCAGAATCCGCGCCGCCACGCGGGCGCCTTGCGGGTGGGTATCCTCCAGCGTCGTGATGTCTTCCAGCACATCCGCCCCGGTGCCATAAGCGCCGGTCTTGGTCTTTTCGCCGCCGGGCAGGCCCAGACGGTCGAACAGGAATTCACCCAACTGCTTGGGTGAGCCGACATTGAACTTTTCACCCGCAAGCTCGCCGATCTCATCCTCTAGCTGCGCCATCTTCTGCGCGAAGGCGTTCGACATGCGGGCAAGCGTATCGCGGTCCACCTGCACGCCCGCCATTTCCATATCGGCAAGCACCGGCACCAAGGGGCGTTCCAGGGTTTCGTAAACCGTGGTCACGCGGACCCTGGGCAACTGCGGGCGAAAGATTTCCCACAGCCGCAGGGTTACATCGGCATCCTCGGCGGCATAGCGCACCGCCTTGTCGATCTCGACCTGATCAAAGGTCAGTTGTGCCTTGCCAGAGCCGATCAACTCTTTGATCGGAATGGTCTTGTGGCCAAGATAATGCTCCGCCAGATAATCCATGCCATGGTTGTGCAGGCCCGCGTGCATGGCATAGGACATCAGCATCGTGTCATCCAAAGGCGCAATGCGGATGCCGTGGCGGGCAAAGATCTTCCAGTCGTATTTCATATTCTGGCCGATCTTGAGGATCGACGCATCCTCCAGCACCGGCTTCAGCGCGGCCAGCACCTGATCCAGCGGCAATTGCCCCTCGACCGGGGCGCTGGAGCCAAACAGATCGCCCCCACCCTGCCGGTGGCCGACCGGGATATAGCAGGCCGCACCCGCCTTGACCGATAGCGAGATACCCACAAGCTCTGCGCGCATCTCGTCCAGGCTGGTGGTTTCGGTATCCACCGCCACCCGCCCCGCCTCGGCAATTGCCGCAATCCAACGGTTCAGCGCCGCCATGTCGCGCACGGCCTCGTAGGCGTCATGGTTGAAGGGCAGGCGTTCAGCCGCTGCCACCGGCGCGTCATGGGCACCCGACACCTCGAACCCCTTGGCCGCCTCGATCACCGGGGCCTCGACCTTCAGCTTCGTCGCCACCCGGCTGGCAAGGGTGCGGAACTCCATCCGTGAGAGGAACTCCATCAGCGGTTCCGCCTCCGGCGCCCGCACGGCCAATTCGTCCAAGCCCACCTCGACCGGCACATCGCGCCGCAGCGTCACCAGATCGCGCGACAGGCGGATTTGCGCGGCATTGTCCACCAGTGTCTCGCGGCGCTTCGGCTGCTTGATCTCACCCGCCCGCGCCAGCAGGCTTTCCAGATTGCCATATTCGTTGATCAGCAGCGCGGCGGTCTTCAGGCCGATCCCCGGCGCACCGGGCACGTTATCAACCGAATCCCCGGCCAGCGACTGCACATCCACCACGCGGTCCGGGTTCACGCCGAATTTCTCAACCACCTCATCCGGGCCGATGGGTTTGGACTTCATCGGGTCCCACATGTCGATCCCCGGCCCGACAAGTTGCATCAGATCCTTGTCGGACGAGATGATCGTGGCACTACCGCCCGCGGCCTGCGCCTGCATGGCAAGGGTGGCCATGATGTCGTCGGCCTCATACCCCTGCATCTCGATACAGGCGATATTGAAGGCACGGGTCGCGTCGCGGGTCAGGGGGAACTGGGGCCGCAGGTCTTCGGGCAATTCCGGGCGATTGGCCTTGTAGTCGGGATAGATGTCGTTGCGGAAGGTCTTGGACCCCGCATCGAACACCACGGCGATATGGCTGGCCTTGGCCTTGCCGGCAGCGCCCGCGGTAATCTCGCTCCAGATCAGGTTGCAGAACCCTGCCACGGCCCCGACAGGCAACCCATCGGACTTGCGCGTCAGCGGTGGCAGCGCATGGTAGGCGCGAAAGATGAAGGCCGAGCCGTCGATCAGATGCAGATGATCGCCCTTGCCGAATGCCATGCGCCCGCCCTCCGTTTCATGTTAGGCTGAAGTAATTGCACGAAGCGGGCCGGGCTTCCACCCGGCAGGAGGGGCAATGCGCTGGCTTGTCGGTCTGGTTCTGGGCGGGATGCTGGGGGGTGTCCTGTTCTTCGCGGTGGGCATCGCTTTGCCCTCGCTCCTGCCGATCTCACAGGCCGAAGGGGCTTATGCGATGCAGGTCGCATTCTTCTGGGCACCGCTTGGGCTGATCCTGGGGGCCATCCTTGGCGTCCTTTTGGCACGGCGGCGACCGCGCGCTTGACAGGGCCGCCGTGCAGGCGCATGGTCCGCGCCATGCTGCATCTGACCGCCCTCGTTTCGTTTTATTGGACCGACGCCATATAGGCGGCCGGGCAGCTTTCACCTGAAACTGAACCCAGAAGCCGCCCCGCAAGGGCAGGCCAGGCACGGTTCCCTTCGCGGGCAAGGCGAAGGAACCTGACCATGAACGCCCATTCCCCTACCGCCCCTTCGGTGACCGTCCATCCCGCCGAAAGCTCGGATCTGCCCGAGGTGCACCGGATGCTGGTGGCCCTTGCTGCCCATCACGGCGATACGGCCACCCTGACGCCAGGCCAGCTTGCCCGGCTGCTGCAAGGACCGGAGGCGAGTGCGCTGGTGGCCTGCCTGCCGGGCAGCCCCGCCCGCCATCCGGTGGGCTATGCCCTGATCACCCGGCGGCACGAGATGATTTCGGGTCACCTGTTGCTGGACATCACGCATCTTTATGTGCAGCCGCCGTTTCGGGGCATGGGCATAGCGCGTACCTTGATCGCGGCGGCCCAAGAGCAGGCGGTGACCGAGAGGGCCCTTGACCTGACGATCGGTACGCATCCGGAGAACAAGGCCTCAGCGGCAACCTATCGTCACATGGGCCTGACAGAGCGGCCCGTGCCCGGCCCGCGCTTTGCCATTCCGCTGCGGTAATTGCCTAGGTTTCGTTCAGCCACAGCGAAAGTGCAACAGCCTGCGGTGTCGGCGTCCAAAGGCCGAATCGCAGGCCGGTGGCACGCAACTGCTGGCCCACCCAGACATTGCAGGTGTGAAAAAGGTCGAACCGCCCCACGCCCAGCCAGAACCCGTCAGTGTCGGTAAAGCCTGCGGCGGCAGAAGGGATCGTCTGTCCCTGCGCATCGCGGGCGAAACTGCCAAGGATGCCCGCGCGCAAGGTGGCGTACTGTGCGGGCGTCAGGGTGATCCAGCGCAGACCGGGCATGTCCTGCACCGGCAACGCGTCCCAGACGTCCAGCCGCATCACCGCGCGGTCTCCCGTCGTCGCCTGCCAGACCGCACGGGCCTGGATGTCCGCATAGGTGCCTGCCGTGGTGTAAAATGCCTCGGACCCCCAACCCGCCAACAGCCAGCGCCCTTCGGGGTGGAGGACAGGCACACCCCTGTCCCGCGCGGCAAAGTCCTGCCGGGTCTCTGGCGTCAGCGGCAGCAGGAAATCATAGTGAATGGGCCCCGCAGCAGGCCGACCCGAATGCCTTCATCTGGCCAAGCGCCACCCGACGGTATCGCTGCACCAACAAGACCCGACAAAAACCACAGCACCGGCAGCGCGAGCGTTGCGCCTGTAAGCCGCAAGAGCCAGCGGCGCAGGATCACCTAATGGTCGTCGTGGGCGTGTTCGCGGTCGATCACATAACGCTTGTCGCAATAGCCGCATTCGACAAAGCCGGTATCCTGGGGAATCGACAGCCAGACGCGCGGATGGCCCAATGCTCCCTCCCCACCGTCGCAGGCCACTTTCCAGGTGGTGACGACTTGGGTTTCCGGCGCGGCGATGGTCATGGGATGCCCCTTTGGCTTGGCGATACCCGCATATTCTAACCATCTGGCCGGGCCGGGCAAGGGCCGGGTCCGCGCATGCCGCTTCAGGCCGTTGACAAGCCGCCGCCCCTCCCCGACAAACCGGGGCAACCGAGAGGCGCCATGTCCTATATCCCCTTCCCCGATATCTCGCCCGTGATTTTCACGATCAGCCTTGGCTCGTGGGAGTTCAGCCTGCGCTGGTATGCCCTGGCCTATATCGCGGGGCTGCTGATCGGATGGAAGCTGATCGTCACCCTCTTGAAAACCCCGCGCCTGTGGCCGAACGGCGCCCCGATGCAGCCCGAAGCTGTAGAGCGGCTGCTGACCTGGGTGATCCTGGGCGTCATCCTTGGGGGCAGGCTCGGCTATGTGCTGATCTATGATCCGGGGTTCTTCTGGGCCAATCCGTTGCAGATTCCCGTTATCTGGCACGGCGGCATGTCGTTTCACGGCGGGTTTCTGGGTGTTGTCGTTGCGGGCATCCTGTTCTGCCGCCGCGAGGGCATTCCCATGCTGACCATGGCCGATCTGATGGCGATTGCCACGCCACCGGGCCTGTTTCTGGGCCGTATCGCCAATTTCATCAATGCAGAGCTGTGGGGCCGCCCGACCGACCTGCCCTGGGGCGTGGCTTTTCCCGGTGATGCCGCGCAAAGCTGCCCCGACCTTTTGACCATCTGCGCCCGTCATCCCAGCCAGCTTTACGAGGCCGCACTTGAAGGGCTGTTGCTGTTCGCCATTCTGGCCTGGGCCATCTGGCGCGCCGGGTGGCTGCGCTATCCGGGGCGGGTGGCAGGGTTGTTTTTTGTCGGCTATGGCCTGTCGCGCTTTGCTGTCGAATTCGTCCGCCAACCCGATGCGCAATTTATCACGCTGGGCAATCCGCTGGGCCTGGCGCTGCATGTGGGTGGCTATGGCCTGACCATGGGGCAACTTCTGTCGCTGCCGATGATTGCCGCCGGGGTCTGGTTTGTCGCCCGCGCCCGCGCGGCATGACGGCGCTGGCCGATATCCTCAAGGCCCGCATTGCCGTCACGGGGCCGATGCGCCTGTCGGACTATATGGCCGAATGCCTGCTGAACCCGCAGCACGGCTATTATGCCACTCGCGACCCGTTCGGGCAGGGCGGAGACTTTACCACCGCGCCCGAAATCTCGCAGATGTTCGGCGAGCTGCTGGGCCTTGCCCTTGCACAATATTGGCTGGACCTTGGCCGCCCTGCCCCCTTCACCCTGGCAGAGCTTGGACCGGGACGTGGCACGCTGATGGCCGACGTGCTGCGTGCGACGCGGGGGGTTCGCGGCTTTCACGCCGCCGCACAGGTGCATCTGGTCGAGGCCAGCACCACCCTGCGCGCGCGCCAACGCCAGACGCTGGGCAACCACCCCGTAACCTGGCTGGACCGGGCCGAAGATTTGCCGCAGGCCCCGCTGTTCCTGCTGGCCAATGAGTTTTTCGACGCCCTGCCCATCCGCCAGTTCACGCGTGACGGTGCGGGCTGGCGCGAAACCCTGGTGGGGCTGAAAGACGGGGCCTTGCATCTTGGCCTGTCTCCCCTCGCCCCCTTTGGTGTGGTCGAAGACCGGCTGAGCGATACCGCGCCGGGCGATGTGGTGGAAATATGCCCTGCCGCCGGGCCTGTCATGGCCGGGATCGGCCAGCGCATTGCGGCCCATGGCGGGCTGGCGCTGGTGATCGACTATGGCGGCTGGATCTCGCTTGGCGATACGTTTCAGGCAATGAAGGCGCATCGCTTCACCGATCCGTGTACAGAGCCGGGCGAGGCGGATCTGACGGCCCATGTCGCCTTTGAACCGTTGGCAAAAGCCGCAAGTCCCGCCCGACATGCCATTGTGAATCAAGGATATCTTCTGACCACACTCGGGATCGAGGCGCGCGCCGAACATCTGGCGCAAGGGCTTACCGGTGCGGCGCTGGAAGCACATCTTACGGCCACTCGCCGCTTGACCGCGCCTGCCGAAATGGGACACTTGTTCAAGGCGCTGGCCGTCTTTCCGCCCGGCGCCCCGCTGCCGCCCGGATTCGCATGACGCTGGAACTGATCACCTCGGCCTCCCTGGCCCCGCGCCACGGTTTCTTCACCCGCAAGGGCGGGGCGTCCTCGGGCATTTTTTCGGGTCTGAACTGCGGCACCGGATCCAGCGACCAAAGCGAGATCGTGGCCATCAACCGCGCCCGCGCCACGGCGGCGCTTGACCTTACGCCAGAGGCGTTGGTGTCGCTGCATCAGGTCCATTCCGCCGATGTCATCGCCGTCAGCGGCCCGCTATCTGACCGGCCCCGCGCCGATGGTGTCGTCACCGCGACACCCGGCCTTGGCCTTGCCATCCTGACCGCCGATTGCCAGCCCGTATTGTTCGCGGATACGGGCGCGGGCGTGATCGGGGCCGCCCATGCCGGATGGCGCGGCGCGAAAGATGGTGTGCTAGAGGCGGTGCTGGACGCGATGGAGGCTTTGGGGGCCAGCCGGGCAAACACCGCCGCCGTGATCGGCCCCACGATCAGCCAGCGCGCCTATGAGGTCGGGCCAGAGTTTTTCGAGGCTTTTACCGACGACGACCGCGCCACCAGCCGGTTCTTCACCCAAGGCAACGGCGACCGCCTTCTGTTCGACCTGCCCTCTTACGGGCTATGGCGGTTGCGGCAGGCGGGGGTTGGCAACGCCGAATGGACCGGCCATTGCACCTATTCCGACCCGGCGAGATTCTTTTCCTACCGCCGCACCACCCATGCGGGCGAGGCGGATTACGGCCGCCTGATCTCAATCATCCGGCTGTAGCACGCGCCTTTTCGCCCGGATTTCGCCATTTTTGACGCAACAATCCAAGCATATCGTTTCCTTTGGCGAAACAAGTTGCGGAAAATCAGCTATTTACGAACAAGGCAGCGCCGCCGTGGTTCCCACCCCGTCGCGCGCCAATTCCGCGTTTCGGTCCAACCTGCGCCGCAAACCCTTGCGATATCTTGGCCATACCGGGAAAACCGGAACAGGAGATCGAAATGACAAAGCAGCGCCGTTGGCTGAAATCCGTGATCACCGCCTCGACCGAAGTTCAGGTGGTCTTGCCTTGGGCCCGCGCCAACCGCCGCCGCCCCGAAGCGATGAAAACCCCCCTGCGCCAGCCGGCACGCGCGCTTGCTGCGCGCTAGGTCCATCAAATGTGGCAAAGGCGATTCGCCGTTTGGCAGATCGCCTTAGGCGCGAAAATCTGAAATTGTTTCCAGTTCTGTAAAGATTGTCCGCTCCATTCTGGCTTTGTATTGCAATCCAAAGGCAATCTATCGAGACCTTTGACAACTCTGACGCGTTTTGCCTAAATTTCCCCTTAGTTGCCCTAAGATGATGGCGGCAGGGGGAATTGTAAGACCCGATCGGGCAGCCCAAGCCGCGCCGGATTTCTGATCCGGTCATGTTCGGTCAAGGCCGCCCCGGCGTTCTCTGGCGCCAAACAAGGGGCGGCCTGAACATTTCAGGCCCCCCTTTATCTGCCCCGGACTAATTCTGGAACCACCCTGCATACTCGGCCCGCAGCAGGTTCTTTTGCACCTTGCCCATCGTGTTGCGCGGCAGATCCGCCACCACGACCGCAGCCTTGGGCTGCTTGAACCGCGCCAGCCGGTCGTGCAGGCCCGCCAGAACCGCCTTGGCATCCAGAACCACGCCCTTTTGCGGTGTCAGCACGGCAAAGACCGCCTCGCCAAAATCCGGATGCGGCAGGCCGATCACCGCGCTTTCCAGCACGCCGGGCTGTTCGTCCAGCAGCAACTCGACCTCTTTGGGATAGATGTTGAACCCGCCAGAAATGATCAGGTCCTTGGCCCGCCCGACGATGGTGACATAGCCATCGGCGTCCACCGTGCCCAGATCGCCGGTGATGAACCAGCCGTCGGCGCGCAGCTCTTCCCGCGTCTTTTCCGGCATCTGCCAATAGCCCTGAAAGACATTCGGCCCGCGCACCTCGATCACGCCAACCTCGCCTTGCGCAACCTCGCCCGCCTCGCCCATCACCCGCAGGTCCACACCCGGCAGGGGTTGCCCCACCGTGCCCGCCCGCCGCTCGCCCTCATAGGGGTTAGAGGTGTTCATGTTGGTCTCTGTCATGCCATAGCGTTCCAGAATGCGGTGACCGGTGCGAGCCTCAAACTCTCGATGCGTTTCGGCCAGCAGCGGGGCAGACCCGGATACGAACAGCCGCAGATGCGCCGTCAGTGCCCGGTCAAAGCGGGGATCGTCCAAAAGGCGGGTATAAAAGGTCGGCACCCCCATCATCGCGGTCGCACGCGGCAAAAGGCCGATCACCTGCTCCACGTCGAACCCCGGCAGGAAGATCATGGCGCCCCCGGTCAGCAGGCTGATGTTCGAGGCAACGAACAACCCATGCGTGTGAAAGATCGGCAAGGCGTGCAACAGCACATCGCGATCTGTGAACCGCCACAGATCAGCCAGAACCTGCGCATTCGACAACAGGTTGCCGTGGCTCAGCATCGCGCCCTTTGACCGGCCTGTGGTGCCGGATGTGTATAGAATCGCCGCCAGATCATCGGCCACGCGCGGGGCCGGCACAAAGGTGTCGGGTTGGCCTTCCGCCAACTCAGTCAGTTCCCCGCCGCCAGTCGCACCCAAAGTGATCAGCCGGGCGCCGTGCCGCGCCGCCACCGGGGCCAGGGCCGCCTGTTTGACCGGATCGCACAGGAACGCACTCGGCGTTGCATTGCCCAGGAAATAGTCAACCTCCTCGGGCGTATAGGCCGTGTTCAGCGGCAAGAACACCGCGCCCAGCGCCACGGTCGCGGCATAAACCGCCAGCGCCTCGGGCGATTTCACCACCTGCACGGCCACGCGGTCGCCCGGCCCAACCCCCGCACCGCGCAGGGCATGGGCCAGACGCGACACCAGCCTCAGGAAGGCGTCGCCTGTCATTTCGCGGCCATCGGGCAGGATCAGAAACGCCGTCTCGCGGCCAGACAGTGGGGCGAACAGGGCATTGAACAACACATTCGTCATGGCGTGGGCTTCCTTGAGGTCTTGCCATGGTTCTGCCACGGCCAAGGCAGTTTGCTCAAGCCGCGACACAGCCCGCCCGCGAATGGCACCAAAATCACCCTTTGACGGACATCTTCCTGCCGCGGTTCGCTTGCAAGTTGAATCAATGTTAACCGGGAGGAAGCCATGCAGCTTTACCGTAACCTGATCGCCCTGCTGGGTCGCAAGCCCGCCGCAACCACCGATGCGTTCGATGACCGCCTGTCGCGGATCGGTCTGCGCGAAGCCCGCCGCGGGCAGGCCTGCTCGGTTCTGTTCAGATATTCACCTCAACACCTGGAAGCCTGAGCGCCTTGAGCAGGTCGCGCACTTCCTGACGCGCGGCGACGTTGGACAGGTTCAGGGTATCCACCCCGGTATCCTTCAGGTCCAGAACCGTCAGCCCGCGCGGGAACAGCTCACGGAAGATCACGCGCTCGGCAAAGCCGGGCGCCACACGAAATCCGATCCGGCGCGACAGTTCTTCCAGCGCCGCGCCCACCTTGCGCTTGTTGTGCATGACCTGAGCGCCAAGGCGGTTGCGCAATACGATCCAGTCGATCGGCTTCAGCCCGGCCTGCGCCCGCAACTGCCGCGCGTTCCACACCATTTCCGAATAGATCGACGGCCCGATGATCTTGCCGGTCTCGGGGTCAATCCGCGCCAGCAGGTCGAAATCGACAAAGCTGTCGTTCAGGGGGGTGATAAGCGTATCGGCCAGCGAATGGGCCACCTGGCTTAGCCGCGTATGGCTGCCGGGGCAGTCGATGATGATGAAATCGCTGACTGGCTCCAGCGCCGCCACGGCGGCTGACAGGCGCGCATCATAGGGGTTTTCGCCGGGCAGCATCTGCGCCGGCTCCACCTCTGGCAAATCGCGGTAATCGGGTGACGGCAGATCAACCCCGGTGCGCGCCAGATAGGCGCGGCGGTTCTCGACATAGCGACCGAAACTTTTCTGGCGCAGATCCAGATCCAGCGCGCCAACCCGATGCCCCATGCGCACCAGCGCCGTCGCCACATGCATCGAGGTGGTGGACTTGCCCGATCCGCCCTTCTCGTTTCCGACGACGATGATATGCGCCATTCTTTACCCCCGATGGTATCGGCTTGGGTAACAACTGGCGGGTTTTCGCGCAAGGGTCCCCGGAAGATAACCCCTGCGGCAACCGGGTGGACAGCCTGCCTAATCGCTCGCTTTGCCAGCGAGCAGTCTTAGCCTGACAATCAGTCGTTCCACCGCCGCCTGATCTGACAGGGTATCAAGAACTTTACGAATCTCGCTTTCGTGTGCATGAAGATCGCCATCGGAAAGCCCGGCCAGCATCCGTGCGGCCAAGGGGGGTTCGGCCTTGTCGGCGCTGGCAAGATGTTGAACTGCGGCCTTGATATACCGCTGTTTCCAGGCCGCGTCGGCACCGGGGAAATAGTCGGGTGTAATCAGGGCAGCCTCGCGAAACAGGGGGATGCGCGGGTCTTCAATCATCCTCAGGAAAAGGGCGCAATCCTCGGCATCGCAGCAGCGGCCATTCAGGATCGTGCCAACAAAATCCCGCGCCAGATCAACATCGGCATCCGAGAAAGCGCCCGGCGCGGCAAGGCGGCGGGCAAAGACATCGCGGGGCGGCAGATTCAGGTCAGGCAGCACCAACGGCCCTGCAAGCGACAGGTTCAACCCAAGGCGCGCGGCAACAAAGCCTTCGAAGGGGATCAGGTTGCCCATTTGAAACGTGTTTGGGCGAAGGTAACCCAAGCCTATATCCATCCCTCCCGATGCTGTGCCGGTCACCACCAGTATTGGCGCGATCTCGGGTCCGGTGACTTTGGTTGCCCGAAATGCTTCGCTCAATTGGCCATCGCGAACTGTCCAGATGATCTGCGCAGTTACCGCCAGCCGGTCAGCACCAGAGCGGAAGCCAGAGCCACGCGGGCTGGGAGCACTGCGAAGGCTGACTTGGGCGATCACGATGTCAGCCTCGGCAATTACTCCCGGTCGCTCGACCAGACACAGCCCTTGCGCCGCAGCCTGCCTGATCATCCTTGACGTGTCAGGTGCCGCCTTTCCGGTCGCTTCCCTGCGGACCGTCAGATGGTTGTCTGTCGGTACATGTGTGACCGGACATCCCTGGCGGGTTTCAAAGGCCCAGATTGTCGCGGCATGTTCGGGGTTCAGCGGCAGTGCAACATCCCCCCCTTTGGCCATGATGACTGCCTTCACCGTGCCATTTAAAAGCAGCCGCTGGCAAAGGGCCTCGCATTGACCACTCTGGGAAATAATACCCAGACGGTGAACCGCCGCTGGCCCTGTCAGACCATCGTGATCAGCCGCAAGCCACCGCTCGGCCTCGGCACGCTGTCCGGCGCGGTCCTGGCTTGCGGCCCAGACAAGCCCGGACATGACCAATCCAACGGAAACGGCCCAGGCCAGAAATACGGGTAGAAAGGTTTCCAGCACAAACCTTTGAAGAATGCGGGCCGGAAGCAGCACCATGGCCAGCGGCACCGCGGACCATGCCAGTATGGTTATCGGGATGCCAATGCCGGTAAGTATGAGAAAGCTGGCAACCGTCAAAAGGTTTGGCTGAATGACAATAGCTGCGGCCAAGATCGCAATTGGCAGCAAAATCAGATCGTATGCCCGCATTGCCTATCTCCTGTTGAAAAAGAGATCGGCACAGAAAATGGCTTTCATATAGGCGAAGTAAGAAAAAGGCGCGCCTTTTGGCGCGCCTTCTGAAATTCGCTTGCCTTGCCTGGCTTAGAAACCCAGGCCCGCATACTTGTTCTTGAACTTCGACACGCGACCGCCGGTGTCCATCAGCTTGGCGGTCTGGCCGGTCCAGGCGGGGTGCGACAGCGGATCGATGTCCAGCGCCAGCGTCTCGCCTTCCTTGCCCCAGGTGGAGCGGGTGGAATAGGTCGTGCCGTCGGTCATTTTCACTTCGATGAAGTGATAGTCGGGGTGAATACCGTCTTTCATTGCGGCCGCTCCTTACTCGGATTTCGCTTTGTAGGTCGAATCTTCCGCGATCCGGGCCGACTTGCCGCGGCGCGAGCGCAGGTAATACAGCTTGGCGCGACGCACCTTGCCGCGACGGACAACATCGATTGAATCGATGTTCGTCGAATACAGCGGGAACACGCGTTCCACACCTTCACCGAAGGAAATCTTGCGCACGGTGAACGAGGCGGAAATGGTCGCGCCGCCCTTGCGGCCGATCACGACGCCTTCATAGTTCTGCACGCGGGTGCGGCTGCCTTCGGTGACCTTGAAGCCGACGCGAACGGTGTCGCCGGCCTTGAAGTCTGGGATCGTCTTGCCGAGCGCAGCAATCTGCTCGGCCTCAATCTGTGCGATCAGGTTCATCGCCTGTCTCCTGTTGCTCGCGGTATGGTCCGCGAAGTGAGGCCGCCCCAGAGCTCCTGGTCTTCGATCGAGTCCCCGCGATGACCGCGAGCCCGCCGGAGATGGAAAGGCGTTTTCCTGTACCTATTCCCGCAGCCCAGCCCGGCGAAGAAGACGGGTTCGATGGCAAAAGGAATCGGGTCCGGCAGGCTTTCGCCCCGGATCGGGCGCGTATAGGCGGGATGAGGGGTGCGGTCAAGGAAACTCTCGCCGCGCCGGGGCAGGTATTTGGCCTTTGCGTCCTAGCCTTTGCCCTGATGTCTGGCCCAAAGATCGGGGCGGCGTTCGGCGGTAATCCTTTCCGCCTCGGCATGACGCCATTTGGCAATCGCGCGGTGATTACCGCTGGTCAGAACCTCGGGGATCTCGCGCCCTTCCCAGACCTGCGGGCGGGTGTATTGCGGATGCTCCAGCAAGCCTTCGGAAAAACTTTCCTCCTCGGTCGAGGCCTGATTGCCCAGAACGCCAGGACGCAGCCGCACGGTTGCGTCAATCAGGGCCTGCGCCGCAATCTCGCCGCCGGTCAGGACAAAATCGCCAAGACTGATCTCTTCTACCTGCCAATGGTCCAGCACGCGCTGATCCACCCCCTCGAACCGGCCGCATAGCAGTGTCACCCCGTCGCAATCGGCCAGGCGGCGGGCGGTGGCCTGATCGAAAGGCTTGCCGCGCGGCGAAAGGTAAACCACCGGCCAGCGGGTGCGGTCGGCGCTGGCGCCCTGCGTCGCCGCAGTCAGAGCGCGATCCACCACATCGGCGCGCAGCACCATGCCCGCGCCGCCACCGGCAGGCGTGTCATCGACATTGCGGTGTCTGCCCTCGCCAAAATCGCGAAGATCGTGGGTTTCCAGCCGCCACAGCCCCATGTCCAGCGCCTTGCCCATCAGCGACAGGCCCAGGATGCCGGGGAAGGCATCGGGGAACAAAGTGACGATCCGCACCTCCCATGCACCTTTCAGACGAGGGGCTTCGTCCATCAGGTCGCGCGGCTTCAGGCTGGCGCGGATCGACAGCCGGGCGTGGGATTTGGACGGGCCCGAGGGCCCTCCTGCGGGCATTTCTGGCGGCAAATCTTCGGTCATGCAGCCTTGTAGCGAAAGGCCGACAGCCACGAAAGGGGGCGCGCAACCCTTAGGCGGCGGGCGCAAGCTCTCGCAGCCGGTCGCGCAGGGCGATCAGCGGGCTGGCCGCAGGCGTGCCACGGGTCTGGGCCAGCACCGGCGCCAGCGTCTCTTCGCTGGGGCAATCGCCCCAAAGGCCGGGATAGCCATCCAGCGCCACAAGGGTGCGGCTTGCCCAAAGCTCCACAAGATCAGGGTGGCCCGAGGCAAGGGCAAGCGCGAGGGTCGGCAGATCGCCCCCCAGACGCTCGGCCATCGCGCCGTCGGTGGCGAACAGGACGAAGGCCAGACGCGGCAAACGCGGAGCCGTGGACTGCGATGCCTTCTCGCGCAGGGCAAGGCACAGCGCCTCGGGCGTGGTCTTGCGGGCGACAGCGGCAAGCTGAGGGGCAAGCTCGGCAGCGGTCGAGCCATCGGGTAGGGCAAACAACGGCTCCAGCAGGCGGCGGGCACGGGCCGCCTCTGCCGGATCGGGCTGGGTGGTGTTCAGGGTGGCAAGGGCATCTTCCAGCATCCGGTCCACCTCTTCGGCCATCCACGGATCCCAGATCAGACGGGCCAGCGGCACCGACAGAAAACTGAGGGACAGGGGAAACCACGCGGGCCAACTGGCCACCGCGCCAAGCGCCCCGCCAATTCCCCGGCCAACACCGAACAGCACCGCAACCAGCAGGCACTGCGCCACCACCTGTGTCAACGCGTGAATCAAGACGGTCGGGTCGCGCCACTGCGCCGCATCTCGCGGCCAGGCCTGCGGGCGCAGGACGATCAGCCACAGCGTGAAGATCACGGCAAAGGCATAGACTGCGGGCCAGCCTGCCCCGCCCAGCCCCGCCAGCAACGGGCCGAAATACAAAAGCGCCATCGCCGCCATCAGCAGGGTCGCCCGATCGAACATTCTGGTCTCTGCCATACTGGCACCGCCTCGTTGTTGCTGTCGGCGCCACGCGGCGCGGTCAGTCCAACCCCTCGGGCAGATCAACGACGATCCTGCGCGCGGTCAGATCAACTGTCGGCACTGCAACAAGCGTGAATGGCACCATCAGGGCAGATTTGAGGCCGGGACCGGAAATTTCCAGAATGTCGCCCGCGCCGTGGTTATGCACCGCCTGCACGGTGCCAAGGGCGGCTCCTCCGGTGTCCTGCACGGCAAGGCCGATCAGGTCGGCGTGGTAAAACTCATCATCGGGCAGATGCGGCAACCGCGCCCGGTCGGCATAAAGCTGGGTGCCGCGCAGGGCATCGGCCTCTTCCTTGGTCTTGATGCCCTGAACACGGGCCCCAAGCCCCCCCGCCACCGGACGGGTCAGCGTGATACGAAAACTGCGGCTACCATCTTCGGTATGAAGCGGGCCATAATCGGCAATGGCTGTCGGTTCGGCGCAATAGGATTTCAGGCGCACCTCGCCCGCAACACCAAAGGCCCCGGCAATCGCGCCGACACAGATGCGGTTAGGGTTCGTCATCGCCCGTCCTTTCGGAAAGCGGGCGGCCCGAAGGCCGCCCGTTCAGATCATTCTTCAGCCGGAGCAGCAGCGCGGGCGGCCTTTTTGGCGGCACGTTCCGCCATTTGCTTGCCCGGAACGGCAGCCTTGGGGTTCGAGCGGGTCTTTTTCGCCAGAACGCCAGCCGCTTCGAGGAAGCGGGCCACGCGGTCGGTCGGCTGGGCGCCGGTCGCCAGCAGCTCTTTGACGCGATCCAGATTGATCACGACGCGCTTTTCGTTGTCCTTGGCCAGCATCGGGTCATAGGTGCCCAGCTTTTCCAGGAAACGGCCGTCGCGCGGCATCCGGCTGTCGGTCACGACGATGGAATAGTGCGGGCGCTTTTTCGAACCACCACGGGCCAGACGGATCTTCGTTGCCATGTCATTTCTCCTTTTTCGATGGCGAGTGCCGGCAGGGTGCCGGTTATTTCGTGGGTTATTTCTGTAGTTTCTCGTGATGCCTGATGACTTCCGAAATGATGAAGTTCAGGAATTTCTTGGCGAACTCGGGGTCCAGATCGGCCTCTTGCGCCAGAGTCTCCAGCCGCTCGATCTGCCGGGCCTCGCGCGCCGGGTCCGAGGGCGGCAGGTCGTGCCGGGCCTTGAGGCGGCCGACCGACTGGGTGTGCTTGAACCGTTCGGCCAGGGTATAGACCAGAATGGCATCCAGCCGGTCGATCGACTGGCGATGCTCTTTCAGGATCTCGGCGGCGCGGGCGGCGTCGGTCATGGTGTCGGGCATGGCCTCTCCTTCGGCGGTCATTGCAGCACCCCTTCGGGGCCGGGGTGGCGCCAAGTCTGCACCTGCCCGTGAATCTGGTCGGTGCGGGTCGATTCCAGATGCGCGCCCATGCGGGTGGCCAACGCGGCAGAGCGGGCGTTGCCCTCAGCAATCAGGCTGATCGCGGTGGTCCAGCCCAGCGCTTCATAGGCCCAGCGCCGCGCGGCGGTTGCGGCCTCATGGGCATAACCCTTGCCCTCGGCGGCCCTCGCCCAGATGGTCCAGCCGATCTCGGGTTCCGGCCAGCCCTCGGGGAACCACGGGCCGGCCATGCCCAGCGCCTGCCCGGTCACCTTGTCGGCAAAGACGAACATGGAATAGCCGCGGTGCAGCCAATGCCCGGTCATATGGCAGAACCCGCGCCAGGCCAGCCCGCGGTCCAAGGGCCCGCCGATATAGCGCGCGCGATCCGAAGCGGCGCATTCGGCCCAAAGCTCGAAATCGCTGGTCAACGGGCCGCGCAGGATCAGCCGCTCGGTCTCAAGCTCTGGGATGCCGGTCAGCTGGATCATGCCGCCCCCCGCAGGTCATGCACGATCACCACATCGCCGGGGTCGATGCCGGGGCGGGTGGGGTCGATCCGGCCGCCAAGGCGCTGGCCCAGCGCGATCGAGCGGGCATTGCCGCCGTCGATGATGTTGACGATCTCGTCCCAGCCGAACCTGTCGCGCGCCCAGGCCATCACCGCGCGAGCGGCCTCGGCCGCAATGCCCTTGCCCTCGGCGCCCGGCACGACAAACCAGCCGAGTTCGACCTCGGGGTATTCGGCCGGGTGATAGAGGCCGACCTCGCCGACATAGGCGCCGTCCATTTCCACCGAGAACGGGCCATAGCCCATCAGCGGCCATTGCCCGACCTCGGAAGCCCAGAGGCGCCATGCCGCGTTGCGCGAAAGAGGGCCGCCTTCCCAGACCGAACGGTCAGAGGCGTAGAAGGCGGCGCGGTGTTCGAAATCGGCGAGGGCGGGCATCCGCAGGGTCAGGCGCGGGGTGGTGAGCGTGGGGGCCAGCCCCTTCCCCAACCCTCCCCCCGCCGGGGGGAGGGGGGCGGTCGCGTAGGATGCAAGGCGCTGCTCCCTCTCCCCGAAGGGGGGAGGGTTGGGGAAGGGGCTGGCCCCATCACCGATATGCGCGCCCGCCTGCATCACTTTTTCCGCATCAGCCCCGACAGGCCCGACGGCAGCGACAGCCCGCGCGGCAGGCCGGGCAACCCGCCGCCCATCTTCATGCCTTCCTGCATCCCCTTGGCCGCCTCGGCCATCTGCTCGGGCGACATCTTGGACATGTCGGGCATTCCGCCCTTGCCCAGCATCTGCTTGATGGCCTGCTTCATCATGCCGCCCTTGCCCATCTTCTTCATCATGTCAGCCATCTGCTTGTGCTGCTTGAGAAGACGGTTCAGTTCGGCCACATCAAGGCCGGCCCCGGCGGCGATGCGCTTTTTCCGGCTGGCGGCCAGAAGATCGGGGTTGGCCCGTTCCTTCTTGGTCATCGAGTTGATCAGCGCGATCTGGCGTTTCAGCATCTTGTCGTTGAAACCGGCAGCCTCGGCCTTTTGCGCCATGCCGCCCATGCCGGGCAACATGCCCATCAGGCCCTGCATCCCGCCCATCTTCATCATCTGCTCAAGCTGCATCTTCAGGTCGTTCATGTTGAACAGACCCTTGGCGAACCGCTTGGCCATGCGCTCGGCCTGTTCGGCCTCAAACGTCTCGCGCGCCTTTTCGACAAGGGCCACGATGTCGCCCATGCCAAGGATGCGGCCGGCCACACGCTCGGCCTCAAAGGTCTCGAGCGCGTCCATCTTTTCGCCAAGGCCGACGAAACGGATCGGCTTGCCGGTCACGGCGCGCATCGACAGCGCCGCACCGCCGCGCCCGTCGCCGTCCATCCGGGTCAGCACGACGCCCGAGATGCCGACCTTGGCGTTGAACTCGGTCGCCACGTTCACCGCGTCCTGCCCGGTCAGGCCGTCAACCACCAGCAGGGTTTCCCGCGGCTGGGCGATGTCGCGCACCGCCTGAACCTCGTCCATCAGCACTTCGTCGATGTGCAGACGGCCAGCGGTATCAAGGAACAGCACGTCATAGCCGCCAAGGTTCGCTTGCGTCTTGGCGCGCCTGGCGATCTGCACGGCGCTTTCGCCCTTGACGATCGGCAGGCTGTCCACGCCGATCTGGGTGCCGAGGATCGCCAGCTGTTCCATCGCTGCCGGGCGGTTGGTGTCAAGGCTGGCCAGCAAAACCCGCTTGCCGTTCCGGTCTTTCAGCCGCTTGGCCAATTTCGCCGTGGTCGTGGTTTTACCCGACCCTTGCAGACCGACCATCAGGATCGTCGCGGGCGGGTTGTCGATCTTCAGCGCGTCAGGCTCGCCGTCGCCCGCCAGAAAGCGCACCAGTTCGTCATGAACGATCTTGACGACCTGTTGGCCCGGCGTAACCGATTTCGTGACCGCCTGCCCTGTGGCGCGGGTTTTCACCGCCTTGATGAAATCGCGCGCGACCGGCAGCGAAACGTCTGCTTCCAGCAGCGCGACCCGCACTTCACGCAGCGCGGTTTCCACGTCAGCCTCGGACAGGGCACCCTGTTTGGTCAGGCGGTCAAAGACACTGCCAAGGCGCTCTGAAAGGCTTTCGAACATCGGTCGGCTCCGGTTTCTGGTTGCCCCGATATGGGGCGGCGGCGGCATTTCCCAAGGCCAATGCGAAACGGCACCTGCGGGCGCAACGCGCTGGCAGATGGCGATCCCGGCAAAGGCCAAGGGACCGGAAGCGAGGGGCTTCCGGGGAATTGGACGGGCGATACGCCGAAGGGGGCGGTGAGTCAAGCCTTGCGCGATTTTGCTGCCACCAGATCTGCCCCGATCCAGCCGTTGATCGTGGCGGCGGCGGTTTCGGCAGCGGCCTGGCTACCGTATGCACTGGTCAGCGCAATTTGGTTGGCGTTCTGATCGACCAAGGCCTCACGCCAGGTGCGCGGCTCGGGGCGGGGCCGCCGGCGGTGCTCTCCAATGTGGTCGCCGGGCTTGTTGCGGATGATCTTGATCTGCGTTGTCGCGCCCTTGATACGGTGCAGCACATGCGTCTCGCGTCGAGTGCCGAACAGGCCGCGCTCAACAATCTCGATCCGGTCGCCAGGGCGATTCAGCGTAATGATGACCGGGCGGACGAAGGCGCCTGCGCAGCCGACAATGAGCAACATCGAGATTGCCGCAAGCGCGATCCCGCCCGTCAGAATGCCGGCGCGGAAATAGCCCCAAGCCATCAGCGCAGGCAGGGCGGCAACGGCTGCCAACAACGCTCCGATACCAAGGTTCAGATCACTTAGAACCAGTCGGTCGTGCGTGTTCAGAATAACTCTCATGGCGCCTCCCTCGGGCATACTGCCCGTGTTGCGCCCTTCGCTCAATACGCGCTTGCATCCCACCCGGCTTCGGCATCATCTGTGCGCAACTGCACAGGAGGCCCGCGTCATGGACAACTGGGACGAAATCCGCACTGCCTTTCAGGTCGCCCGGCTGGGCACCGTTTCGGGGGCGGCGGATGTGCTGGGCGTACACCACGCCACGGTAATCCGCCATATTGACTCGTTGGAAAAACGGCTGGGCGCCAAGCTGTTCCAGCGCCATGCGCGGGGATATACGCCCACCGAGGCAGGGCGCGACCTGCTCTCCGTGGCCCAGACCACCGAGGAACAGTTCGGCCAACTTGCCAGCCGCATCAAGGGCCAGGGCGAGATGGTCTCGGGCGAGTTGGTGGTCACCGCGATCACTGGCTTGTCGGACCTGCTGGTGCCGGTGCTGGGGCAGTTTCAGGCCGAACATCCGCAGGTTCTGGTGCGCTATCTGTCCGACATGCGCCTGTTTCGGCTGGATTACGGCGAGGCGCATGTTGCCATACGCGCCGGGGCCACGCCACAAGAGCCCGACAATGTCGTGCAGCCTTTGGGCCGGATGCGCACGGCACTTTACGCCTCTCGTCGTTATGTCGAGGCGCATGGCATGCCGCAATCCGAGGCCGATCTGGCCCAACACCACTTTGTCGGCCCCGATGACCCGGAAAATCGCGCGCCCTTCAGCCGCTGGCTGCGCGAGAACGTGGCCGAGGATCGTATCACCATGCGCATTACCGAACCCTCTGCGGGCGTAGCGGCGGTGCGCGCCGGCATGGGCCTTGGCTTCATCACCACCGAATATGCCAAGACCCGGCCCGATCTGGTCGAGGTGCTGCCGCCGCGCCCGGACTGGGAATCGCCGCTGTGGATCGTCACGCATGTCGATCTGCACCGCACGTTGAAGGTGCAGAGTTTCCTCAACTGCCTCAAGGCCGCAGCGCAAGGCTGGGCCTGCATATGAACCTGTCCTCGTCGCGGCAGGGCCATCTGGCCATGCTGGCCTTTTCTGCGCTGGTCGCCGGGTCGTTCAGCCTGGGCGCCATGGCCGCGCCGCATGTCTCGCCCAGCGCGCTGACCGTGTTGCGCTTTGCGCTGGCCTGTCTGGTGGCGGGCGGGTTCGTCTGGGCACGGGGCGGGGTGACGCGCACGGCATTCAGCGCGCCGTGGCGGCACTTGGTGCTGGGCGGACTTTACGCCGCCTATTTCGTCCTGATGTTCGAAGGACTGCGCACCGCAAGTGCCGTGTCGGAAAGTGCGGTCTTTACCCTGACACCGATCATGGCGGCGGGGTTTGGCTGGCTGATCCTGCGGCAGGTGACCACGCCGCGCATGGCGCTGGCCTTGGCCTGCGGGGCTGCCGGCGCGCTGTGGGTGATTTTCCGCGCCGACCTGACCGCGCTTTTGGGCTTTCACGTCGGTCGCGGTGAGGCGGTTTACTTCTGGGGCTGCGTCGCCCATGCGCTCTATGCGCCGCTGGTGCGGGCCTTCAACCGGGGGGAACCTCCGGCGGTTCTCAGCCTTGGGGTGATGGTTTCGGGGCTGGTTCTGGTCAGCCTGTGGGGCTGGCGTGATGTGATGGCGACCGACTGGGCCGCCCTGCCCAATATCGTGTGGATCTGCCTTGTCTATGTTGCAGTGGCGGCGACGGCTATCACGACGATTTTGCTGCAATATGCGGCGATCCGCCTGCCAGCGGCCAAGGTGATGGCCTATACCTATCTGGTGCCAAGCTGGGTGATTTTGTGGGAGCTGGCACTTGGCCATTCCGCGCCGCCGGTTCTGGTGCTGGGGGGCGTGGCGCTGACCGTTGTGGCGCTACTTCTGCTCTTGAAGGACGAACACAAATGACCAAGCCCCGTGCGCGTGACCTTGGCCTGCCCTTTCCCGGCCAACCCGGCCCGCTGAATGCCATCACCGATGTCGCAGGCGTGCGGGTGGGATTCTGCACCCTGACCGATCCGGCACGGAAAATGCGCACCGGAGTAACCGCCATCCTGCCCCGCCCCGACCATGGGCGGCCGCAGCCGGTCTGGGCCGGCCATGCCGTGCTGAACGGCAATGGCGAGATGACGGGCACCCACTGGATTGACGATGCGGGATACTTCATCGGGCCGGTCTTGATCACCAACACCCATGGCATCGGTGCCGCGCATCATGGCGCCGTGCGCTGGATGATGGAAAACTATGCCGAACACTTCGCCGATACCCACGCCTGGGCGATGCCTGTCGTGGCCGAAACCTATGACGGCGTGCTGAACGACATCAACGCGCTGCATGTGACGCCGGATCACGCAATTGAGGCGATCCGCGCGGCGCAGGGCGGCCCGGTGGCCGAAGGCTCGACCGGCGGCGGCAACGGCATGATCGCCTATGAGTTCAAGGCAGGCACTGGAACCGCCTCGCGTCAGGTCGCGGTGGGCGGTGCGGGCTATACTGTCGGCGCGCTGGTTCAGGCCAACCATGGCCAGCGGGCGTGGTTTCAGGTCTTGGGCAAGCCGGTGGGGGCCCTGATACCCGAGGGGGCATTCCGGCGGAAGGAGCAGGGGTCGATCATCGTGGTGATCGCCACCGATGCGCCCCTGTCGCGCACTGCTCTGCGCCATCTGGCGCGGCGGGCGGGAGTGGGCGTGGGCCGGGGCGGCACGCCGGGCGGCAACAGTTCGGGCGATATTTTCCTGGCATTCTCCACCGCAAACCCCGGCCCGATGCCGCAAGAGGCGGAACCGCTGATCCGCCGGGTCGAAATGAACAACGAACTGCTGGATCCGATCTATCTGGCCGCCGTCGAGGCGGTGGAAGAGGCGGTGGTCAATGCCATCGTCGCGGGCGAGGATGTGGTGGCGGTGAAACCGGCGGGCGTGGTGGTGCCGGGGATCGACCGGGATCGGCTGCGGAATCTGTTCGCGCAGGGGTGAGCGGGCGGCCTGCCAGCCCCATCCCTCCCCCACGAGGGGAAAGGGGGCAACTTTTGCCAAGCCGCCGCTGCCCGGTGCAAACCGATATAACCCTACGTCATATCGCGGCTCCCTCCCCTCTCGACTGGGAAGGCTAGGGTGGAGGGCTATGCCGCCTTCGCCGCGTGCACCGCCGCCTTGATCGCCAGCGTCAGGGTGCCGATCAGTTCGGCCAATTCCTCCTCGCTGGCGTTGTAAGGCGGGGCAAGAATAACGGTGTCACCCGCCACACCATCGACATTGCCGGTGCAGGGATAGCAGATCAGCCCATGGTCAAAGGCGATGCGGCCAATTTCGGCGTGAACCTTCAACTCGGGCGCGAAGGGTATTTTCGCCACCGGATCGCGCACAATCTCCAGCCCCTTGAAATACCCCCTGCCCCGGATGTCGCCCACCTCTGGCACATCGGTCAAGGCGCGGGCGAGTTCGGCGCGCAGGGTTTCGCCCCGCGCCCTCACATGCGCCAGCAGGCCATCACGTTCCACCACGCGCTGCACGGCAACGCCCGCGGCACAGGCGGCGGTATGGCCGGTAAAGGTGTGGCCGGTCATCACCGCGCCATGGGCCGCTGTCAGCGCGTCCCCGACCTTGGCCGAGTAAAGTGCCGCGCCCAAGGGCACATAGCCTGCCGCCAGCCCCTTGGCGACCGACAGGATGTCGGGCGTGATGCCATCCTGATCCAGCGCCATCCATGTGCCGGTGCGGCCCGATCCGCACATCACCTCATCGCCGATCACCAGAACACCGTGGCGCTGGCACACGGCCTGCATGGCCTTGGCATAGCCCTTGGGCGCGGGCACCACGCCGCCCGCAGCCCCCACGACGGGCTCAAAGATGAAGGCGGCCACCTTGTCCGGCCCGACCCGCAGAATTTCCTCCTCCAGCTCCGCCGCAAGATACGCCACCAGCGCCGCCTCATCCGCGATGCCTTCGGGCATCCGGTAGGTGTTGGCGGGCGACAGGTGCGAAACATCCAACAGGCTGCCCTCAAACGCATCGCGGCGCGATTTGAACTCGGACACCGACAGCGCGCCCAGCGTGTTGCCATGCCAGGACCGGCGGCGCGCGATAAAGCGGCGGCGCGATTTCTGGCCAATCGCCGTCTGGTATTGCAGCGCGATCTTCAGGCAACTTTCCACCGCCTCGGACCCCGAGGAAACCATCACCGAATGCGGCAGGCCGGTGTTGCGCGCCATGATCTCTGCCAATTCATCGGCGGCATCAGAGGTGAACAGATAGCGATAGGCATGGGCGATGCGGTCCATCTGGGCCTTGACCGCCTCGGTCACTTCGGGGTGGGCATGGCCAAGGCAATAGACGGCCGGGCCGCCGGAACCATCCAGATACCTTTTGCCCGTAACGTCATAAAGATAGCTGCCCTGCCCGTGCGAAATGCGCGGCAGATTCTGGATGCCATAGCTGCCAGAGCGGTTGGAAGAGGTCATTGGAACATGCGCCTGCGGTCAGAGGGATTTGGGCACAGGCTAGGGCCGGGGCGCACGGGGTCTAGCCCGCCGCCGACAGCCAGGGGGCGCAAAAGCGGCCCGACGCAGCGTTTCAGGGGGCATAGGGGCTGGCGTTGAACACCAGACCAACCACCCGACCGGCGCTGTCGGTGGCTTGCAGCGCCTGCCAGGCATCTTCCGCCTCATATCCCCAGTTGACCATCGCAAGGTCAGAGGCGGCGTCAGTCACCTGAAATTGCCCCTTCGCGGCGCTACAGCCCGCCTTGGTGCGAATCCGGGCAAAGGCAAGATCCTTGGCCTTTGGGTCATCGCCGGGTTGCAGCAAAGCCACCACCGTGCGCGCCACCGCAAAATCGGGGCATACCCAGCCACCGGAATAGCCTTTGTCGTCCTGCCCCCACAGTTGCAGAACGCCATCCGCGGCGAACAGCGCCTTGAACTCGGCCAGCGCCGCCGGATCGGCAAATGCAGGCGATCCGGTCAGCGCCAGCGCGGAAAGAAGGAACAGCCTACGCAACATGACGGCCCTTTGCATTTCTTTGCGCCAGAATGGGCAGCGGGGGCGGCAAGCTCAAGCCGAAGTGATGCACCAGTGCGCCGCGCGATGGTGACAACCACCCACCGACAGGGCCACAGGCAGATGCGGGGCAGAATGCAAGAGGGGCAAATGGCATACGGCATTAAACAATGGGCAGCGGCTTCGGCACTGGTTCTGCTGCTGGGCGGGGCCGGAGAGGCGGAACCGCAACTTGCCGATGCGTTTCTTGCGGCCTTTGGTGCCAGCGGCCCCGAGGTTGAAACCGAAGACGGCACCGTGCTGCATTTCACCCCCGGCGCCCTGATTTCGGCGCCCTTCGGTCTGGTGCTGCTCAGCCCCGGCGCGGCCGACATGCCTTCGCCACTGACCTTCGGGGCTCTGGGGGTGCATTATCTGGTGGCAGAGGGCCACGGCTTTCGCGTCACGGGCAGTTGGCCTGATGCGATCGGCGGTGGCACGATGGGCAATCCGCCAAGCTGGGAGGTGGATGAGACGCTGACGCGCTGGCCTGTGGTGATTGCCCGCACGCTCGAGGGCAATCAGGGCTATTTCAGCGAATATATCCAACTTGTCGAACTGACGCCGAAAGGACCGCAGCCCCTGGTGATCTTCCGGTCCTCCTACAGCGACGGCTCTGCGGGAGACACCGGCGCAAAACCGCAGGAGATCGAAGGCAAGATCGTCAACATCGTCAAGGATCAGTCGTTCGAGGTCGAGTTCACCGGCACCAGCCAGTTTCGCCAGACCTATAGCCGCAAGGGCGATATCTATGAAATGACAGCCAGCACTGGCACTCTGCCCGACCTTTAGCCCTAGATCAGCCCTTCCTTGCGGAACAAGGCCTTCAGGTCCGCCTCGGGCCGGGCGCCGAAATGACTGATGACCTCAGCCGCGGCAACACACCCCATCCGGCCCGATGTGGCCAGCGTCTGTCCCGTCGCCATGCCATAAAGGAAACCGGCGGCGAACTGGTCGCCCGCGCCGGTGGCATCGACCGGCACCACGCGGCGCACCGGAACCACGGCCCGTTCTTCGCCCATCATCAGGACGACCTCATCGCCAGAACGGGTGCAGACCACCAGCCCGCAATCGGCCACCGCCTGTTTCAGGGCCTGATCCAGATCGCATTGATAAAGGCTGGACCATTCGTGTTCGTTGCCGATCACATAATCCAGTTCCCGCACCAGATGGCGGAACCCGTCGCGGTGACGGTCCACGCAGAACGGATCAGACAGCGCGATGCCCGCCTTGCCGCCGCCCTGCTGGCACAGCTTGGCCGCCCGTTCAAACGCCTGTTTGCCCTTGGGTTTGTCGTAAAGGTAGCCCTCAAGAAACAACACCTCGGCCCGGCCCGCCACGTCGTCGGATACATCCTCCGGCCCCAGCTCGGACGAAATCCCCAGATAGGTGTTCATCGACCGCTCGCCATCGGGTGCGACAAAGATCATGGAGCGAGAGGTCGGCAATTCCCCGCCCGGCACCGGCGGATTGACGAAATCGGTGCCCTCATCGGCCATGGTGCGGGCATAGAACCGGCCCAACGCGTCATCATGCACCCGCCCGATAAAGGCGGTGGTCAGGCCCAGATTGCCCAGACCCGCCAGCGTATTGGCAACCGACCCGCCCGGCGCCTGCACACGGTCTTTCATCGCGGCATAAAGCAGCTCACCCCGCTCACGCTCGACCAGTTGCATGATGCCCTTCTCGATCCCCATCAGCTCCAGAAAGCTGTCGTCGGCGGACGAGAACACATCGACGATGGCGTTGCCGATGCCCACAACCTGATAACGCTTCATGCGGTCTTTTCCTCGTACTGACAGTCTGCGGCGATGATGCAATCGGCGCAGCGGGGTTTTCTGGCGGTGCAGATATAGCGTCCGTGCAGGATCATCCAGTGATGAGCGTGCAACTGGAACTCGGCGGGAACATTATCTTCGATGGCGCGCTCGACCACGGCCTCGTCCTTGCCCGGTGCGATGCCGCTGCGGTTGCCCAGCCGGAAAATATGGGTATCGACCGCCTGCGCAGGCAGGTGGAACCACATATTCAGAACCACATTCGCCGTCTTCCGCCCCACACCGGGCAAGGATTGCAAGGCGGCGCGCGAGGACGGCACCTCGCCGCCAAAATTGTCGATCAGCATCTGGCTAAGGCGGATGACGTTCCTGGCCTTGTTGCGGAACAGACCGATGGTCTTGATATGCTCGATCAGCCGTTCTTCGCCCAAGGCCAGCATCTTTTCGGGCGTATCGGCAACGGGAAACAGCCCGCGCGTCGCCTTGTTCACCCCCGCATCGGTCGCCTGCGCCGACAGGGCGACGGCCACCAGCAGGGTAAAGGCGTTCACATGCTCCAGCTCTCCCTTCGGCTCCGGGTTCGCCTCGCGGAAACGCGAAAAGATGCGGTGCATCGCGGGATAATCAAGCTGGCGTGCCATGGCAGCGGTATGCACCGGGCCGCGCCCCTTGGGCAAGCACAGCTTTCGCGCAGGAATCGGGTCGCACCAATGACAGGTGCGCCCTATTTTGCCCTCAAGGAGATCGCCATGACCGACCAATCGCCCAGCTATCATTACAACGTCATCGCCCGTGCGCTGAAGATCATTGATCAGGGCGGGTCAGGCCTGTCGCTGGATGATCTTGCCGCACAGATGGGCATGTCGCCCAGCCACTTCCAGCGGGTTTTCTCTGCCTGGGTCGGCATCTCGCCCAAGCGGTATCAGCAATACCTGACACTGGACCATGCCCGCCGCCTGCTGGCGGACCGCTTCACGGTGCTGGAAACCTCGCTGGAGGCGGGCCTTTCGGGCGGGGGGCGTCTGCATGATCTGTTCCTGAGATGGGAGGCGATGAGCCCCGGTGACTATGCCAAGGGTGGCGAGGGGCTGGAGATCGACTGGGGCTGGTTTGACAGCCCCTTCGGCCCCGCCATCGTGATGGGCACCGGCAAGGGCATATGCGGCATGGGCTTTGCCGGTGAGATGGGCGCTGAGGCGGCGATGGCAGATCTTACCCGCCGCTGGCCCAAGGCGCGGTTTGTGGAAAACGCCGGGGCGCTGCGCCCTTGGGTGCTGGCGGCCTTTGGGGCCGATCCCGACAGCCCCGCTCCGCTGCATCTGATCGGCGCACCGTTTCAGATCAAGGTGTGGGAGGCGTTGATGCGCGTACCCTCAGGCCATGTCACCACCTATTCCGAAATTGCGGGCGCGGTGGGTCACCCTAATGCCATGCGTGCCGTGGGCACCGCCGTGGGGCGCAACCCGATCAGTTTCCTGATCCCCTGCCACCGGGCACTGCGCCGCGATGGCGGGCTTGGCGGCTATCACTGGGGCTTGCCGGTCAAGCGCGCCATTCTGGCATGGGAGGCCGCAAGGGCCGACGCGATCCCGGTTTCGTGATGCGCGGAAACTTGCGCCGCAAGGGCAAGTCACTGTCGCTGTAGGCGAAATGCTGCTATTCAGGGGACCGAGGGCACATCAGCCCTGTCATATTTCGAGGCGTAACATGAGCTTCAAGACTCCCCTTCTTGCCACCATGTCCGGTGTTGTCCTGCTGGCTGGCTGTGTTGATCCGAACACCTCGGGCGATCCCAACGCCCGCACCAAGAACGGCGCCGTGATTGGCGGTCTGGTCGGTGCGCTTGGCGGTGCCGCGATCAGTGACGATGACAAGCTGAAAGGTGCGCTGATCGGTGGCGCGCTGGGGGCCGGGGCCGGGGCCCTGATTGGCCAGAATCTGGACCGGCAAGCCGCCGAACTGCGCGGCAGCCTGTCGAACCCAAACATCACCGTGACCAACTATGGCGACTATCTGGTTGTGAACATGCCGCAAGACGTGCTGTTCGCCACCGACAGCGCCAGCCTGCGCCCCGACCTGACCCGCGATGTTCAGGCCGTTGGGGCCAGCCTGGTAAAGTACCCCAACAGCACCATCCAGGTTGTCGGCCACACCGACAGCACCGGATCGGACGCCTACAACATGGATCTGTCGCAGCGCCGCGCCTCGTCGGTGGCCAATATCCTGTCCTATTCGGGTGTTCCGTCCTCACGCATCCAGGTCATCGGCAAGGGCAAGACCCAGCCTGTCGCCTCGAATGCCACCGAAGCGGGCCGCGCCCAGAACCGTCGGGTGGAAATCATCATCCGCCCCTACAAGTAAGGCATTCGCCGGAATTTTGGGCAAAGGGCCGGGTTTCCCGGCCCTTTCGCATTGAAGCGTCCCCAAAATTGGTCATATTCTTCGACCAATCGCGGGGAACATCATGCCTTTCCACAAGATCGAAGCCGAGAAACTGTCTCACAGCGTAGTTCGCCAGATCGAACTTCTGATTTTGCGTGGCATTCTGCGACCCGGCGAGCGCCTTCCCTCGGAACGCGAGTTGTCCGAGAAACTTGGCGTCTCACGCCCCAGCCTGCGCGAAGCGGTTGCCGACCTGCAAGAACGTGGTCTGCTGACCAGTCGGCCCAACTCTGGCATCTTCGTCGGCGATGTTCTTGGGTCGGCCTTTTCTACTGCCTTGGTCCAGCTTTTTGCCAGTCATGACGAGGCGGTGTTCGACTATATCGACTTTCGCCGCGATATGGAGGGGCTGGCTGCCGAACGCGCGGCACGTCTGGGTTCGGACACTGACTTGCAGGTGATTGGCACAATCTTTGCCAAGATGGAGGCTGCCCACCTCAAGCGTGACCCGACCGACGAAGCCGAACTGGACGCCAGTTTTCATATGGCGATCATCGAGGCCAGCCATAATGTCGTCATGCTGCACATGATGCGCTCCATGTACGACCTGCTGCGCGGCGGCGTCTTTTATAACCGCCAGATGATGTTCAAGAACCGCATCACGCGTGATCAGTTGCTGGACCAGCACCGCGCCATAAACGCGGGTCTGCAATCGCGCAACCCTGCCGCCACGCGAGCGGCGGTCGAGGTGCATATGGACTATGTGCGCGAATCCATGACCGACCAGATCCGTGCCGAGCGCAACGAGACCATTGCCCGCCAGCGGCTGGAACACGAAAACACCCGGTAAGGCGCAAAGGCCCCAAGGCCGCCAAACCGCGCTGAATGCCTGCCGATCCAACACGCGAAAAGCAAAAGGCCCGGAGAATGCACCCCGGGCCTTTGCATGATTTTCACCGACAGGTCAGTGCAGCTTGGTCTCCACCTGCGCAATCGCCTCGTCAATCGAGGCAGCGGCGCTGGCGGCGGTCTTCTGCTTGGCCAGAACGCTGGACGCTGCTGCCACGGCCACATCGACCGCATGTTCGCGAACCTTGCGCACCGCGGCCGCTTCGGCCGAAGTGATCTGGTCTTGCGCGGCAGCCAGACGGCGGGCGATCGAGAGCTTCAAATCGTCCTTGGCCTTCTGGGCCGCAACGCTTGCCTCGTCCTTCGCGGCAGCCACGATGCGGTCAGCCTGTTCCTGCACCTCTTTGTGCTTCTTTTCATAGGAAGCCAGCAAAGCACGCGCCTCATCGCGCAGGGCCTTGGCCTCTTCCAGTTCGGCCTTGATCGTCGCAGCGCGACCATCAAGCAACCCGGCAATCTTGGCCGGAACCTTGGCGATCAGCAGGATCGCCACGAACAGGATGAACGCCACCGACACCACGAAATCGGTGTTGTGCAAAGAAAAGAACGGACCAGAGGCCGCCATCGCGGGCGTCGCTGTCAGGGCTGCAAGGGTAAAGCAGAGTTTCTTCATGGCTTACCCTTTCAACGCGGCCGCGACCGCAGCCTTGACTGCCGCCGGATCGGCCTGACCGCCCAGCGCGGTAACCACGGCATCCGCCGTTTCCAGCGCCACCGCAGACACGGCCTGCTCTGCCCCGGCACGAATCTCGGCCAGCGCCTTTTCCGATTCTGCCGTTTTCGCGGCAATTTCGGCATCGGCCTTGGCAATAGCGGCGTTCAGGTCACCCTGAATGTCCGCCTTGGCCTTGGCCACGATGCGGCCAGCTTCGGCACGGGCAGCCGCCAGCGCGTCATTATAGGCCTTTTCGGCCGCAACAGCCTTTTGCTTCAGCTCTTCTGCCGCAGCAAGGTCGTTGGTGATTGTGCCACGGCGTTCGGCCAGAACCGCCCCGATCCGGGGCAGGGCCACGCGCCACAGCACAAGAAAGATCACGACAAGCGCAACAGCCAGCCAGAAGATCTGGTTTGCCCAGGTCGTGATATCAAGCTGCGGCATCCCGGTGGCGTGCCAGGCCGGTGCCGCGTCATGCGCTTCGGTCGCCATGTCATGTCCTCACGGTCTTGAAACACTTGGCCGGCGGGAAAGCACGCCCCTCCGGCCGAGAAGTTTGACGCGTCAGGATCAGACTGCGAACATCAGCAGCAGGGCGATCAGGAACGAGAAGATGCCCAGAGCTTCGGCAAACGCGATGCCAACGAACAGGTTGGCGGTTTGCGACGGCGCAGCCGAGGGGTTGCGCAGGGCGCCGGCCAGGAAGTTGCCGGCAATGTTGCCAACGCCGATGCCAGCGCCGCCAAGACCGATAGCGGCCAGGCCGGCACCGATGTATTTGCCCATAAGGGCCAGTTGAGCGACTTCGCCTTCCATGATGGTGTCTCCTTGGTTGGAATGGCTGAGATTGAAACCTGGCCTTAGTGGTGGGCGTCGCCCACCGCGTCCTTCAGATAGACGCAGGTCAGGATGGTGAAGACATAGGCCTGAACCACTGCCACCAGCAGCTCCAGCCCATAGATTGCAGAAACGGCGCCAATCGCGACGGGCGAGATGGCCGCCATCGAGGCAAAGCCCGCGAACACCTTCATGACGGCGTGGCCCGCCATCAGGTTGCCGGCAAGACGGATCGAGTGGCTGACAGGCCGCACGAAGTAGGAAATCACCTCGATGATCGCCAGCACCGGGCGCAGCGCGAGCGGCGCCGAGGAAACCCAGAACATCCCGAGGAACCCGATACCCTTGCGCGCCAGGCCCAGCAGGGTCACGAACAGGAACACGATCAGCGCCAGCGTCACGGTCACGGCAACATGGCTCGTGGTGGTGAACGACTTGGGCAACAGGCCCAGAAGGTTGGAAAACAGGATGAACAGGAACAGCGTCATCACGAAGGGGAAGTATTTCACCCCGTCATGGCCCGCCACATCCTCAACCATCTTGTGGATGAAGCCGTAAATCACCTCGCCGACCGATTGCAGGCGGGTCGGAATGACGGCACGGCCGCGAGAGCCGACAACCATCAACAACGTGATCGCCAGCACAGCCACAGCCAGCCACACGGTGACATTGGTGATGTCATACCAATGGATGTTCTGGGTGCATTCGTTGATCAGCGGCGTCGCCGGTTCATCGTGGCAGAACCAGCGTTTCACGACGAACTGGTCCATCGGGTGAATTGCAAAGCCGCCTTCAGCCACGTCTGTCATCCTTCGGTTGCGGCAGGTCGCCCTGCCCCTGTCGTTGCGCCTCGGCCCTGGCCTGCATGTCGCGCGCGGTGCCGATCACCGTGCGGATACCCGCCACAAAGCCCAGCAAGACAAAAATCACCAGGAAGATGGGGCGCGTGCCGAACACATGGTCCAACCCGAAACCGAGCCCGAGCCCGATCACCATTCCGGCAACCAGCTCGGACACCATCCGCCAGGCCACTTCGCCCTGCGAAAATCCCTTCGCCGTTTCCGTTGGTTCGGCCCTTGCCGCCTTGGCCGCCGCCAGCTTCGCCTCAAGTGCGCGCAGGCGGTCAGGATCGGGCGTTTCAGGCATCAGGTGGCCCCCGGAACAGTCGCGGCGAACCTACGCAGCACGGGATTGTGAGTCAAGCATGGCGTCCAATTTCAACCAATTGAAATAAAACAACTTTCCAAATGATCCTCGACACGGTCGCCTGAATTTCGGCGCAAATCCGCCACCCGGCATATTCAACCAAACGGTTGACGATCGGTCGCATTCGCGGCCACATACCGCCATGACAGATGCCCTCAGCCCCGTCTTTGCCGCTCTGGCAGACCCTACCCGCAGGGCCATCCTGTCGATGTTGCTGGAAGACGACATGGCCGTCACCGATGTGGCGGAGCCCTTCCAGATGAGCCTGGCCGCCATTTCGAAACATCTTCAGGTGCTGGCCGACGCCCACCTGATCACCCGCGAAAAGCGCGGCCGCGTGATCTGGTGCAAACTGGAACCCGACGCTTTCCGCGCCGCCTCGGTCTGGATGCAGGGGTTCGGGCAGTTCGAGCCGGTGGACCTTGACGCCTTCGAACGCTTTCTGGAAACCGAACTTACCGACCCGCCCGAAGACTGATCCTCATCTGTTCATAAATATCCCGGGGGGTCCGGGGGGCAGGCCCCCCGGCCTTCGGTCAGGCGTTCTTCGCCAGCCGCTCTTCCAGAACGTCGAACGGCAGCCCTGGCTCGTCCTTGGCGCAGCGGATCACAAGACTGGTCTTGACCGATGCCACGTTGTCGGCCGCCGTCAACTGATCGGTCAGGAAATGCTGGAAACTCGACAGATCGGGCGCCACGCATTTGAGGATGAAGTCGATCTCGCCGTTCAGCATGTGGCACTCTCGCACCAGGGGCCAATCCTTGCAGCGCCGCTCGAACGCCGACAGGTCCACCTCGGCCTGGCTACGCAGCCGCACCATAGCAAACACCCGCACCTCGAACCCCAGTTCACGGGCATCCACATCGGCATGATAGCCCTTGATATAGCCCTGCTCTTCCAGCGTGCGCACGCGGCGCAGGCAGGGCGGGGCCGAAATGCCGACGCGGCTGGCCAGCTCCACATTCGTCATGCGCCCGTCGGCCTGCAACTCTGCCAGGATACGGCGATCAATCGGGTCCAGCTTCGACACGGCCATGGGTGACTCCATTTTGGGCGGTTGATAGGCCAGCAAAGTGACGTGCGCAATAATATTGCAGGAAACTGCCCGGATTTTTCGCGCTCTTGCGGGAACTGACGCGATAAAGGCAATTTTTTCGGGGCCTTTCGCGCCTTGGTTTCACCGCCTATATCGGGCAGGACGAATCCGGCAGAGGGCATCATGGGCGAGACGCGGCACACCAATGTTCTGATCATCGGCTCCGGCCCGGCGGGCTATACCGCGGCGGTCTATGCCGCCCGCGCCATGCTGAACCCCATTCTGGTGCAAGGCCTGCAACCCGGCGGACAACTGACCATCACCACCGAGGTGGAGAACTGGCCAGGCCAGACCCACATCCAGGGCCCGGACCTGATGGTGAACATGGAAGAACACGCCAGGGCGATGGGGGCCGAGGTGATCTCGGACTATATCACCGCGCTTGATCTTGGCGCGCGTCCGTTCACCGCCCGTGCCGACAGCGGCACCACCTATACCGCCGATGCCGTCATCCTCGCCACCGGCGCGCAGGCCAAATGGCTTGGCCTGCCGTCCGAGGAGAAATTCAAAGGCTTCGGCGTCTCTGCCTGCGCCACCTGCGACGGCTTTTTCTATCGCGGCAAAGAGGTTGTGGTGATCGGCGGCGGCAATACCGCGGTCGAGGAGGCGCTGTTCCTGACCAATTTCGCCACCAAGGTCACCTTGATCCACCGCCGCGACAGTTTCCGCGCCGAAAAGATCATGCAGGACCGACTGTTCAAGAACCCCAAGGTTCAGGTCGTCTGGAACAGCGAAGTGACCGAGGTTCTGGGCACCGAGGCCCCGCTTGGCGTCACCGCCGTCCGCGCCCGCAACGTGCAGACCGGAGAACTGCAGGATATTCCCTGCGCCGGCTTCTTCGTCGCCATCGGCCATGCCCCGGCCAGCGAGCTGGTCAAGGACCAGTTGCCCTTGCATTCCGGCGGCTATGTCGCGGTCGAGCCCGGCACCACCCGCACCGCCATCGCCGGCGTCTTTGCGGCGGGCGACCTGACCGACCATGTTTACCGTCAGGCGGTCACCTCGGCGGGCATGGGCTGCATGGCGGCGCTAGACGCCGAACGCTGGCTGGCGGAGCAGGGCTGAGGCGCGCCTGGATTTGGCGGCAAAACCGGCGAAAAATCGGACATGTCCTTTCGGATAGGTGTTTCCCACCCCTGTCTGACAAGACACTGGAAAATATAATAAAATTTAATGCATCCAGGAATCCGTGTTCACAACCGGGAAACATTGCATCCTCAACCCGCAGAATAGTGCGTGGATCGGGTTCCTGCCATATAGGGCCTACGCGAGGGAGGTTTCAAAAATGGTTTCTGGTTTCACAGTTCTGTCCCTCGTGGCTGTGCTTGTTTGTACCTCTGCCCTGTTGGCAGGCGCCATGGCGTACCATGGTGCCAAGGCGCGCGGTCAGCGTGTTGCGGTTCGCAACAAAAGCTGACCAGCGCCACCTTCCTTTCTGGCCAGTCGGCCGTGTATTGGTTTCCATCTTTCTGTGCTGACGATTTATCGGTTTCACCCGGGGGATCGCCTTGGGTGATACTTTTCAGGCGAGACCGACAGAGCGCCCCTTGCCTCCGCCAGTCTCGCCTCTCGCCCTCCCCCACCCATTGGCTTCTGCCCGACGGCGCGCTTTTCCGCATTCTGCACGGCTGGCGGAACATTTTCGCGCCGCATCCCTCATCGGCGCGACGCCAATCCACGCGCCGCCGCCCTTGCCGGAAAACAGCCTTTTCCCATCGAAACCGCGCTGTTTCGCTTGAATCTCGCCCCAATCCGCCGCTAATTCCGCGCCAAACGGCGACCCCCGCCCCTATCAGGCAGCAAGCGAGCAAGGCCATGGCCCCTTCCAACCACACCCCGATCCCGGAACTTTATGTTTCCGCTGAATCCGCCCAGAAACTGAAGGCCGAGGCCGGCAACCTGCCATCCTGGGACATGACGGCACGCCAGGTCTGCGACCTGGAGCTTTTGATGAATGGCGGGTTCAACCCGCTCAAGGGCTTCCTGTCGGAAGAAGATTACAACGGCGTGGTCGAGAACATGCGCCTGGCCGACGGCACCCTGTGGCCGATGCCCATCACGCTGGATGTGAACGAGGCCTTTGCCGACAAGATCGAGCCTGGTCAGGATATTGCGCTGCGCGATGCCGAGGGTGTCATTCTGGCGATCCTGTCGGTCACCGACAAATGGGTGCCGAACAAGGCGAATGAGGCGGCAAAGGTGTTTGGCGCCGACGACCTCGCCCATCCGGCGGTGAACTACCTGCACAATGTTGCGGGCAAGGTTTATCTGGGCGGCCCGATCACTGGCATCCAGCAGCCGGTGCATTACGACTTCAAGGCCCGCCGTGACACGCCGAACGAATTGCGCGCCTATTTCCGCAAGCTGGGCTGGAAAAAGGTCGTTGCCTTCCAGACCCGCAACCCCCTGCACCGCGCCCATCAGGAACTGACCTTCCGCGCCGCGCGCGAGGCACAGGCGAACCTGCTGATCCACCCGGTCGTCGGCATGACCAAACCGGGCGATGTGGACCATTTCACCCGCGTGCGCTGCTATGAGGCGGTGATCGACAAATATCCGGCCTCGACCACCACGATGAGCCTGCTCAATCTGGCGATGCGAATGGCTGGCCCGCGTGAGGCGGTGTGGCACGGGCTGATCCGCAAGAACCATGGCGTCACCCACTTCATCGTCGGCCGCGACCATGCCGGCCCCGGCAAGAACAGCGCCGGTCAGGATTTCTACGGCCCCTATGACGCGCAAGAACTGTTCAAGAAGCACGAGGCCGAAATCGGCGTGACCATGGTGGATTTCAAGCACATGGTCTATGTGCAGGAAAAGGCGCAGTATTTCCCTGCGAACGAAATTCCCGAAGGATCGACCGTGCTGGATATTTCCGGCACCGAACTGCGCCGCCGCCTGCGTGAGGGTCTGGACATCCCGGAATGGTTCTCGTTCCCCGAGGTGGTGACGCAACTGCGCAAGACCTCTCCGGCGCGTGACAAGCAGGGCTTTACCGTCTTCTTCACCGGCTTTTCGGGTTCGGGCAAATCGACCATCGCCAATGCGCTGATGGTCAAGTTGATGGAGATGGGCGGGCGCCCGGTCACCCTGCTGGATGGCGATGTGGTGCGCAAGCATCTGTCGTCGGAACTGGGCTTTTCCAAGGAACACCGCGACATCAACATCAAGCGCATCGGCTATGTCGCATCCGAGATCACCAAGAACGGCGGCATCGCCCTTTGTGCGCCCATCGCGCCCTATACCGCGACCCGCCGCGCCGTACGCGAGATGATCGAAGCCTATGGCGCCTTCATCGAGGTGCATGTGGCGACCAGCATCGAGGAATGCGAAAAGCGCGACCGCAAGGGCCTGTACAAGCTGGCCCGTGAAGGCAAGATCAAGGAATTCACCGGCATTTCCGACCCCTACGAGGCCCCGGAGAAACCCGAACTGCGCATCGACACCACCGGCACCGATGTGGATGCCTGCGCGCATGAGGTGATCTTGAAGCTGGAGGCGTTGGGTCTGATCAGGGCTTGATCCTTTCCGAACAACCAAAGGGCCGCCCATACGGACGGCCCTTTTCGTTTCGCAATGATGCGATGGATTGGTGCGTGATTCCACGCACCATGGCCCCGCCCTACGGAATAACCTCGAACCGATCGACATCGACCATGCCGTGATCGGTGATCTTCAGATGCGGGATCACTGGCAGCGCAAGGAAGGCCAGTTGCAGGAACGGCTCTTCCAGCACCACACCCAGCGATTTCGCCGCCGCCCGCAGCGCGATCAGCTCCTGATGCACCTCTTCAAAGGATTTCAGGCTCATCAGCCCCGCAACCGGCAGCGCCAATTCGGCCAACACCTTGCCCCCTTCCACCACGACAAAGCCGCCCTCAATCTGCCCCAGCCGGTTCGCCGCCAACGCCATGTCTCCCGCATCAGCCCCGACCACCGCGATGTTGTGATGGTCATGGCAAACGGTCGAGGCAATCGCGCCGCGTTTCAGGCCAAAGCCCTTCACGAACCCGGTAGCGATGTTGCCGTTCACCCCGTGGCGTTCGACCACCGCAATCTTGATCAGGTCGCGCGCCAGATCGGGGCGCTTGTCGCCATCCACGGGCGCGATGTCATAGGTCAGATGTTCGGTAATGATCTTGCCCGGCAGAATCCCGATCACCGGCGTCTCCACCCGATTGCCGCCGGTGCGGAAGCTGTCCGCCGTCACCGCCCGCGCCTTGACCGAATGGCGCGCCACGGGGGGAATGGTGTCGCGGGCGGCAAAGGCGGCCTCGGTCACCTCCACGCCACCCGCGTAAACCGCCGACACATGGCAGCCCTCCAGCCCGTCGATCACCGCAATATCCGCCCGTCGCCCCGGCGCGATCAGGCCGCGATCCTTCAGCCCGAAGGCCTCTGCCGCCGACAGGCTGGCCGCGCGATACACCGCCAGCGGCGGCGCGCCCAAGCCAATCGCAGTGCGGATGATCCAGTCCAGATGCCCGTGCTCGGCAATATCCAAGGGGTTCCGGTCATCGGTACACAGGCACAGATAGGGCGAGTGCCGCTCGGTCAGCAGCCCCACCAGCGCGTGCAGGTCTTTCGACACCGAGCCCTCTCGGATCAGCACCCGCATCCCCTTGCGCAGCTTTTCAAGCCCTTCGTCATAGCCCGTCGCCTCATGCTCGGTGCGGATGCCTGCGGAGAGATAACCATTCAGGTCCAGCCCCCGCAGCAGCGGCGCATGTCCGTCGATATGCCGCCCGTTCCACGCCTCCAGCTTTGCCATGCAGCCCGCATCCTGCATCAGGACGCCGGGATAATTCATGAATTCGGCCAGCCCGATGTTGCGGGGGTGATCCATCAGAGGAATCAGATCCGCCGCCTCCAACCGCGCGCCAGTGGTCTCCATATGGGTCGAGGGCACGCAACTTGAAAGCTGCACCCGAATGTCCATCAGCGTGCGGGTCGAAGCCTCCAGAAAGTAGTTTATGCCGGTCAGCCCGCAGACATTGGCAATCTCATGCGGATCACAGATCGCCGTCGTCACCCCGCGCGGGGTGACGCAGCGGTCAAACTCGAACGGCGTTATCAGCGAGCTTTCGATATGCAGATGGGTGTCGATGAAGCCAGGCACCAGCACCTTGCCCGCCACATCGACCTCTCGGTGGCCCCTATAACTGCCGAAGATGCCGACGATGGTATCGCCGCAGATCGCCACATCGGTTTCCACCAATTCGCCAGAAATCAGGTCGAACACGCGCGCGCCTTTCAGCACCAGATCGGCGGGCTCCTGCCCCCGACCTTGGGCAATACGGTCGGACAGTGGGGCGCGGGCGCGGATGTCGGGCATGGCAGTCTCCTTCGCGATCAGGGAAGCGCAAGGGGCGTGGAAGCGCAAGGGGCGGGCGTTACGGCTGCCACTCGTAATGGATGTCAAAGCCTTCAGACCCGTTGGCCCGAAAACCGGCGCCCAGGTAAAACGCATTTGCCGCGCTGTCGTGCAGCGCCATCAGGCGGATCGGCAGACCAAGCCCAAGGGCCTTGCCTTGATCGTTTTAACAATCCACCGCCCGATACCTTTGCCCTGTTGGTCTGGCGACAGATACAGATATCAACATCTTGTCCCGGATGATGCACGCCCGAATCTGGACGTGCCCAGCGATATTCTTGGCCGCTTCTTGGCCTATGAAAGCAGCAGCATTTTCATTGCCAGACTTGGCAGCGCCGTTGTCGCGTCGTGCAGTCTGGTCGTGGTGCCGAATCTGACGCGCGGCGGCAGCCCTTATGGGCTGATCGAAAATGTCGTTACCCACCGACTTTATAGCAGGCGCGGCTACGGCACGCAGATTCTGGATAGGGCGGTGGCGGCGGCGTGGGACGCAGGGTGCTATAAGGTCATGCTTTTAACGGGATCGGACAAGGCCGAGACACTGCGGTTCTATTTGAGCGCGGGCTTTGAACAATCCCAAACCGGGTTCCAAAAGCGGCGCATCCCTGTCCGATCACCATAAAAAGTCGGGCCTGCCCTGCCAAAACCCCGCTTGCGCCCGGCACCTTACTGGCGCAAACCCGGCGCGCAAAAGGAATCCACATGCGCCCGCTGCGCGGCATCGCCTTCAAACTCGGCTCGGTCCTGATCTTCATCGTCATGTCGGCGATGATCAAGGCCACCTCCGGCCATGTGCCGGGGGGCGAGGCGGTGTTTTTCCGTTCGTTCTTCGCCATTCCGGTCATCGTGACCTGGCTGGCGGTGGTGGGCGATCTGCGGCACGGTGTGGGCACGGCCAATCCGTGGGGCCATGTCTGGCGCGGGCTGATGGGCACGCTGGCCATGGGGTTGGGTTTTTCCGGCCTTGCCTATCTGCCGCTGCCCGAGGTGACGGCCATCGGCTATGCCGCCCCCCTGCTGACCGTGATCTTTGCCGCGATGTTTCTGGGCGAGGAAGTGCGGCTATTCCGCATCTCGACCGTCATCCTTGGTATGATCGGCGTGCTGATCGTGCTGTCGCCCCGCCTGACCGTGACCAAGGGCGCTGCCGGCACGGCAGAGGCCTTCGGCGCCGTCGTGGTGCTGGGGGGTGCTATCTTTGCCGCGCTGGCGCAGGTAACGGTGCGCAAGCTGGTCGCGACCGAGCGCACGCCGGTCATCGTGTTCTGGTTCTCGGTCACTGCCACCTGCCTGTCGCTGATCACCATTCCCTTCGGCTGGGTCATGCCCACGCCGGCAGAGGCGGCGCTGCTGGTGGGGGCGGGCCTTTTGGGCGGCGCGGGGCAGATATTGCTGACCGCCAGTTACCGCGAGGCCGATGCCTCTCTGGTCGCGCCCTTCGACTATGCCTCGATGATCTTTGCGCTGCTGATCGGCTGGTTCGTCTTTGCCGAGGTGCCCACGCCGACCGTTCTGGGCGGCGCGGCGCTGGTTGTCACCGCGGGCCTTCTGATCATCTGGCGCGAACGGCGGCTTGGGCTGGAACGCGCACGCCAGCGCAAGGCGATGACACCACAGGGGTGAGGCCTAGGGCTGAACCGGGCGAACTGGCACGGCAAAGGCCACATCATTGCGCCGGTCTGCCAGATAAAGGCCCAGCGCCGCCAGCAGCGTCACGACCGATCCGATCAGAGCGGTCGTCCCATAGCCGCCAACCGCCATGCCAACCGCGAAGATTGCCGCCGCACAAACGTCGCTGACCAGCTTTTGCAATGCGAACAGGGCCGCCGCCGCCCCGGTGCGCCCGTGTGTCAGGTCCTGATAATAGCCGATCGGCAGCGTCAGGATCGTGGCCCCTCCCATGCCCGCCAAAAGCGGCAAAAGCCAGATTGTCCAGTGTCCTACCAAGACCGGCATCAAGGCCAGATGCCCGGTGTAAATTGCCGCACCGATGGCAATCTGGGTCGCCCGCCTGACCCGCCCCGCCAGCCGCGACAGCGCCAGCATGAAAGGCACCTCCCACCCCGCGACCATGCCGACATACAGCGCGACGTCGCCAGCCGACCGCCCGGGGCTGGCCTGAAAGATCAGCGAAACCAGCACCATGTACAGCGCCCCGATCGACAGGATAACCCCCAGCAACCCCATCCGCAGCACAATCGCCGGGCGTGCGATCTCGGCGAAACTCTGGATCAGGTTCAGGCCCGAAGGCGCGTGGTTCCACGTTCCCCGGCCATCGCGCGGCCACATCAACACCGCAACTGCCAGCAGTCCCGCGCTGAAAATCGACCCCGCCAGATAAATCTGGCCGGGCACGAACCTGTCGGCGAAGGCAAAGGTGAACCAGACGAGCAGCGCCAGAAACCCCGCAGACAGCCCTGCCCGAATGACCGCCTGCACCCCGTCGCGCCCCGGCTGACCCGCCATGACCAGACCGGCCAGCGCGAAAGACTGGCCCAGCAGGCTCCATGCCAGCGGAAACATCACGCCATGCGCCACGATCAGGCTGATCACGCCGGGCCAGAACAGCATGGCCAGATTGCCGATCAGCGCCGCGCCCGACGTGACGATGACCAGCGTCTTGCGGTTTGCCCGCTGATCGCCGATCACCCCGATCAGCACCGAGGCCGCCACCGAAAAGCCCGAGGAAAACGTCATCAGCAACGCCAGACCGTTGTCCGACAGGCCGACCTCATGAATGGCGATCCGCGACAGATAAGGATAGATCGCCGCGCTGTGGGCCCCCTGCAAGACCAGCATCAGCGCCAGCATCCGCAGCACGGGCTGGCGGGCAATCTGGGCAAGCGGGCTCATTCAGGGATGACCTTGCCGGGGTTCATCCGCCCCTCGGGATCAATCGCCTGTTTGATTGCCTGCATCACGGCCAAAGCAACCGGGTCTTTCCGCCGCTTCATCGTGGCCAACTTCGATAGCCCCACCCCATGTTCGGCCGAGAAACTGCCGTGCAGATCCTGCACCACATCCTCGACAGCCTCAATCACAGCGTCATAAAGCGCCGGATCGTCTCGGGTCGGGAAAACCGTGTAATGGATGTTGCCATCGCCCAGATGGGCCACCGATAGCGTCTCGCAGCCAGCATCAAGCGATGGCAGGCGCGCCTCGATCTGTGCAAAGAAATCGGGCACCAGATGCAGCGGCAGCGCGATGTCGGTATCAATCGTCGGCTGGCGCGCCATGGTGATTTCGGCGGCAAGCTCGCGCCGGTGCCACATGGCCAGCCGCTGCGCCTCGTTCTGCGCGATCTCGGCATCCAGCACCGCGCCTTCCTCGATCAACTGGCCAAGGGTCTCTTCCAGCAGCGCCGTCAGGGGCACGGTGCCGTCTTCGGTCATATCGGCATCGCGTGGTGCGGTCGCCGCCACCTCGACAAGAATGTTCGTCTCATACCGCACGCCGCCAAAGGGCAGCGCCACATCGGGTCGCGCCTCGGACAGGCGCTGCATATAGGTGGCGGGCATGTACTCGAACGCCTCGACCAGTCCGCCTGTCGCTGCGCGCAGCCGGTTCAGCAGCACCAGCGCATCGGGCAGGGACCGCGCGGCCAGCGTGGCCGTGGCATAGGCGCGGGGTGCGGGCACCAGCTTCATCACCGCCGCGGTGATGATACCCAGCGTGCCCTCAGCCCCGATGAACAGTTGCTTCAGGTCATAGCCCGAGTTGTCCTTGTGCAGCTCGCTCATCAGGTTCAGCACCCGGCCGTCGGGCAGCACCACCTCCAGCCCAAGGCACAAGGCACGGGTGGAGCCATAGCGCAGCACGTTCGATCCGCCCGCATTGGTGGACAGAACCCCGCCGATCATCGCGGAACCGCGCGCGCCGAACCATAGCGGAAAATAGAGGCCATGCTCCGCCGCGGCATCATGCAGCCGCGACAGCACCACGCCGGCCTCGACAATCACCGTCCGCGCCTCGGGCCGAATCTCGCGGATGCGGTTCAGGCGTTCAACCGAAACCATAAGCCCGCCCTTTGTCATCGCGCCACCGACAAGCCCTGTCAGCCCAGAAACCGGCACCACCGGCACACCGTGCCGGGCCGCAATCTTGACCACCTCCGCCACCTCTTGCGTATTCGCGGGGCGGGCGACGATGGCGGGATCGGGCGCGTAATGGCCCGACCATTCGGCGCGGTAACGGGCAAGGTCATCGTCGGTCAGCACATGGGCCGGACCGAGCAGAGCGACGAGATCGTCGTGAAGGGACATGAGAAGCAACTCCGAAACGGGCGGAAGATGCCTTTCTCCTACAGGAAAGACCAGAGGGGCAGATGCCCGGCAGCGTCAACGCGCCGTCGCATCCATCAGGGCTTGCCGGTCTGCACCCTGTCGAGAAGCTCCAGCACCTTCGGCCCCAGCCCGGCGACGATCTGCTTCACGCCTGTGGCATTGGGGTGAATGCCATCTGCCTGCATCATGGATCGCGCGACAGCGAGATCGCCCGCTTCCAACAGCGGCGCAAAGAACGACGGCACCAGAACCGCATCATATTTCACCGCCAGATCGGGATAGACCTCATCGAAGGCGGTCTTGTAATCGGCGCCGTAGTTGCCTGGCGCCTGCATTCCCACCAGCAGCACCGGCAGGCCGCGCGCCTGCACACCCTTCAGGATTGCCTCAAGGTTTGCCCGCACTTCCTCGGGCGGCAGGCCGCGCAGCATGTCATTGCCGCCAAGCTCCACGATCACGGCCTGCGTGCCGGGCGTCAGGCTCCAATCCAGCCGCGACAGGCCCCCCGCCGTGGTGTCGCCCGAGACACCGGCGTTCACCACCGTCACCTCACGCCCCTGCGCCGCAAGCCAGCCCTGCAACTGCGGAACGAATCCGTCTTCGGGGGCAAGGCCATAGCCCGCCGTCAGACTGTCGCCCAAGGCCACCACCTTCACCGGCTCTGCCCATGCAGGTGCAGAAAAGATCAGCGCCAAGGCCATGCAGACATTGCGGACCCCATGCCGCGAGACATATCTGAAACGCGGCATCGAAAGGTGAAACATGGCAGAACCCGTCCTGCGGCTGGAAAATGTAGGCCTGACACTGCGCGGCAATGCCGGGCCTGTCGAGATACTTAGGGCAATTTCGCTGACTGTCACCCCCGGCGAGACCCTGGGTTTGATCGGACCGTCAGGTTCCGGCAAATCCTCGCTTCTTATGCTGATGGGGGGCCTTGAGCGGGCGACGGCAGGCCGCGTCAGCGCACTGGGGCAGGATCTGGGCGCCATGGACGAGGATGCGCTGGCGCAGTTCCGGCGGGGCCGCATGGGGGTGGTGTTCCAGAATTTCCACCTTATTCCCACGATGACGGCGCTGGAAAACGTGGCCCTGCCGATGGAGATTGCAGGCGCTCGGGATGCCTTTGCCCGCGCGGCGGCAGAGATGGAGGCAGTGGGCCTGTCGCACCGCATGGGCCACTATCCCGCCCAGCTTTCGGGGGGCGAACAACAGCGCGTGGCCCTTGCCCGCGCCGCCGCTCCCCGGCCTGCCGTGCTTTTGGCAGATGAGCCCACCGGCAACCTCGACAGTGCCAATGGCGCCGCGATCATGGACCTGCTGTTTTCCTTGCGTGACCGGCATGGCGCGACCTTGGTGATGGTCACACACGCCCCCGAACTGGCAGCGCGCTGCGACCGGATCATCCGGCTGGCGGATGGCCGGATTGAAGGACAGGCGGCATGAACTGGGCCGTCGCCGCCAACATCGCCCGGCGCGAATTGCGCGGCGGCATCGCGGGGTTTCGCATCTTCCTGATCTGCCTCGCGCTTGGGGTGGCCGCGATTGCCGCCGTCGGCATGGTGCGCGCGGCCATCGAGGCGGGGTTGACCGAACAGGGCGCCGTCATCCTGGGTGGCGATGCGCAGGCAGAATTTACCTATCGCTTTGCCTCTGACGCCGAAAAGGCGTGGATGGCGGGCATCGCCACCAAAACCTCGGAGGTGGTCGAGTTCCGCTCGATGGCCGTCGCGGACGAGGATCAGGTGCTGACGCAGGTCAAGGCGGTGGATGCGTCCTATCCGCTGCTGGGCAAGGTCGATCTGTCGGGCGACCTGACGTTGCCACAGGCGCTTGCGGGCAAGGATGGCCTGCCCGGCGCGGTGATGGAGCCCCTGCTGGCGGACCAGATGGGGCTGAAACCGGGCGACAGCTTTCGCCTTGGCACGCAGGATTTCGTACTGACCGCCCTTCTGGCACGCGAGCCTGACAGCGCCACCGGCGGCTTTCAGATGGCACCGCGCACGCTGGTGAGGACGGCCGATCTGGCACAGTCGGGCCTTTTGCAGCCGGGCACGCTGTTCGACACCTCTTACCGGATGATCCTGCCACCCAAGGCCGACCTGTCCCGGCTGAAGGCCGAAGCCGAGGCGAAGTTCCGCGAAACCGGCCTTCGCTGGACCGACCGGCGCCGGGCCGCGCCGGGGGTAGAGCGGTTTGTCGATCAGGTCGGTGCCTTCCTGATCCTTGTGGGTCTTTCGGGCATGGCAGTGGGTGGCATCGGCATCGCATCGGCAGTTCGGGCCTGGCTGGAGGCGCGGATTTCCACGCTGGCGACCCTGCGCACGCTGGGGGCAGACGGGCAGATGATCTTCCGCGCCTCGCTGTTGCAGGTCGCGGTATTGGCGGGCGCGGGCGTGGGGTTGGGCTTGATCCTTGGGGTCGGCTTGCCGCTGGTCTTTGCGCGCCAGATCACCGCCGCCCTGCCCTTTCCGGTAACCCTTGCGCTCTATCCCCGCCCGGTGTTCGAGGCGGTGTTCTACGGCCTGACCTCGGCCTTCCTCTTCGCGCTGTGGCCCCTTGCCCGCGCGGCACGCATACGGGCGGCGGCGCTGTATCGCGGTGGGATTGGCGGCTGGCCTGCGGCGCGCCATATCATTCTGGTCATCCTGCTGGTGCTGCTTCTGATCGGCGGGGCCGCGGTTCTATCCGGCGCCTGGAAGCTGGCGCTGGGCGTGGCCAGCGGGGTTCTGGCGGCCTTGGGGCTATTGGCACTCGCGGCCGTTGGGCTGATGCGCCTCGCGCGCCATTTGGCGCGGCGGCCTGCGTTGCACGGCCGGCCGACCCTGCGGCTGGCGCTGGCGGCGATTGGCGGGCCACGGGCGGGCACGGTTCAGGTGGTGCTGGGGCTGGGCCTTGGCCTGTCGGTGCTGGCCGCCGTGGGCCAGATTGATACAAACATC
>DDEX01000107.1 GCA_002336845.1 Rhodobacteraceae bacterium UBA1943 | reverse complement strand
CAGAGCTGCCCGCCCCCGCCCCTGGTCAGCCGACCGACCGGCTGCTGGAGCCGGGAACCGAGCCCGCACCTGCGCCGGCCCCGGCGGATGTTGCGCCCATCCCCGAGCCTGCGCCGGAACCCGCGCAGGAGGCGGCTACCGAAAAGCCCAAGCTGCTGCAACCCGACAGTGCCACAAAGCTTGATCCCGCGCCCGGCCTGCCAAAGGCCGCCGACGGGGTGACGGTCGGCAGGTTGCCCACCATTGGCGCAACGCCGGAACCCGCCGCCAAAGATGCGGCGCAACCGGAGAATCTTGCGCCCGAATCCTTGCCGCCGATCAAACGCTACGCCGCCGCATTTGAAAATACCTCGGGCAAGCCGCTGTTCGCCCTGGTTCTGACAGATGATGGCAGCCCTGAACTTGACCGCGCCCGGCTGGCTGCCCTTCCCTTTCCAGTGACCTTCGCCATCAATCCGCTGGCCCCCAATGCGCAAGAGGCGGCGGCAACCTACCGGGCGGGTGGAAAAGAGGTGGTGATGCTGGTCTCTGGCCTGCCGGAAGGGGCGCAGGCGACGGATGTCGAGCAGAGCTTTCAGGCGATGTCAGCCAGCTTGCCCGAAAGCGTCGCAGCGATCGACCTTGCCGCCCGCGGATTTCAGGATGACCGCGCTCTGGCGACCCAGATCGTGGCGATCCTCAAAGCCGACGGGCGCGGCCTGATCACCTATGATCGGGGGCTGAACGCGGCGGATCAGGTTGCGCGCCGCGATGCCTTGCCTGCCGCCAAGGTGTTCCGCGATCTTGACGGTCAGGGCGAGGAGGCGCCGATGATCCGCCGCTATCTGGACCGGGCGGCCTTCAAGGCGGCGCAAGAGGGGCGGGTGACGGTGGTCGGCTCGACCCGGCCAGAAACCGTGGCGGCGATCATGGAATGGTCGATAGAGGGGCGGGCGTCGTCGGTGACGCTGGCCCCGGCCTCGGCGGTGATGGTGGCGCAGTAAAGGGGGCCTTCTGCCCCCTCTTGGCCCTTGCGGGCCAATTCACCCCCGAGGATATTTATGCCAAGATGAAGGGGCGGATGCTCCTTTTTCATCTTGGCATAAATATCCCACGGGGGTGCGGGGGTGTGAAACCCCCGCTGCCTGCGGCTCAGCCGTTGCCGCGCCGCGTAAACAGGCCCGCATCGGCCGCCGCGCGGCGCAGCGCGTTGGACTTGTTGACGGTTTCCTGAAACTCGGCCTCGGGATCGCTGTCATAGACGACGCCGCCGCCGGACTGGATGTAAAGTTTCTGGTCCTTCAGCACAGCGGTGCGCAGCGCGATGCAGAAATCCATCTCGCCATTGGCGGCGAAATAGCCGACCCCGCCACCATAGACGCCGCGCTTTTCTGGCTCCAGTTCGTCGATGATCTCCATCGCCCGCACCTTGGGCGCGCCGGAAACCGTGCCTGCGGGTAGGCCCGCAAGCAGCGCCGACAGGGCATCCTGATCGTCACGGATTTCGCCGACCACGTTGCTGACGATGTGCATGACGTGGGAATAGCGTTCGATGATGAACTTTTCGGTCGGCTTTACGGTGCCGACCTTCGCCACCCGGCCCACGTCGTTGCGGCCAAGGTCCAGCAGCATCAGATGTTCGGCCAGCTCCTTTTGATCCGACAGCAGGTCGGCCTCCAGCGCCTTGTCCTCAGCCTCAGAAGCACCCCGCTTGCGGGTGCCGGCGATGGGGCGGATCGTCACTTCGCCGTCGCGCAGGCGCACCAGGATTTCTGGGCTGGCCCCGATGACCTGAAAGCCGCCGAAGTTGAAAAAGAACATGAAGGGCGAGGGGTTCGTGCGCCGCAGGCTGCGGTAAAGCGCGAAGGGCGGCAGTTCGAACCTTTGGGTCCAGCGTTGGCTGGGCACCACCTGGAATATGTCGCCTGCGCGGATGTAATCCTTGGCCTTTTCAACCGCTTGCTTATAGCCGTCATGGGTAAAGTTCGAGACCGGCTCTCCCACGGCATTTTCGGCGCCTTCGCCAAGGTCGCGTTGGGCAGGGGGCGCGCGGTCAAGGTCGCGAAGGGCGTCCATCACCCGCTCGGCCGCCTGGGCATAGGCGGCGCGGGCAGATTGGCCTTGCGTGACCCATGCCGGGGCACAGACCGTAACCTCGCCCTTCACGCCATCCAGCACCGCAATGACCGAGGGGCGGATCAGTTGCGCATCGGGCAAGCCCAGCGGGTCGGGGTTGACGTTCGGCAGATGTTCGACCAGCCGGATCATGTCATAACCCAGATAGCCGAACAGGCCCGCCGCCACGGCTGGCACACCGTCAGGCATCTCGATCCGGCTTTCGGCGATCAGCGCGCGCAGCGTGTCCAGCGGTTGGCCCGGCAGGTCGGTGTAGGACTGCGGGTCGAACCGCGCCTCGCGGTTGATGCGGCTGGTCTTGCCGTGGCACTGCCAGATCAGGTCGGGCTTCATGCCGACGATGGAGTAACGGCCCCGCACCTCACCACCCGTCACCGATTCCAGCATGAAGGTATCGGTCCGCGCCTCGGCCAGTTTCAGCATCAGCGAGACGGGCGTATCAAGGTCGGCGGCAAGCCGGGCATAGACCAGTTGGTTCTGCCCTGCGGCCCAGCCCCGTTCAAAGGCGGCGAAATCGGGAAACAGGGTCATCGTCTTGGTCCTTGGGTCTTAGTTGCCAAGCTGGGTGTTGACGGCGTTGATCGCCGACTGATCCAGCGTGATCCCGGCCTCGGTGGTCAGCGACTGGGTGTAAAGCGACAGGATGTCGGAGGAGATCGCCTTGGCGGCGTTGATCTGGATCGCCTCTTGCAGGGCCTTGCCGTCCTGCCCGGCAGGGTCGGCGGCAACCACGTCGTTCAACTGGATCAGGGCGGCGAAATCCTTGTCCTGCACCAGTTGCACTTCGCCGGGTTTCAGTTTGAACAGGGTTTCGACCAGGGCGGGCGGCGCGCCCTCCACGCTGCCCTGACGGTCGATGGGGGCACTGCGTTCGGCGATGCCTTGCGAAGCCAGCGAGGCGCCGCCCTTGACCGCCGCCAGAACCGCCTCGGCTTGCGCAGCCAAAGCCTTGGCCAGCGCGTCGGTCTTGACGGCGGCGGCGACCTTGTCTTTCACCTGATCCAGCGGGCGGGGGGCGGCTGGGACCATTTCATCCATCTGCAAGGCGATGATGCCGCCATCAGCGGTGACAATCGCCTCGGGGAAATCGCCTTCGGCCACGGCATCAGCCGCCTTTTGGAAGGCGGGATCCTGGGTAATCGGGTCGTTGTCGGCGGCGGCGGGGGCATAGTCGGTGGTGGCAATCACCATGCCCTGTTCCTTGGCCAGGTCCTGCAAGGTGGCGCCACCAGCCAGCGCATCGTCAATGGCTTCGGACTTGGCGGCAACCTGCTTGCGGGCGGCCTCGTCCTGCGCTGCTGCCAGCAGTTCGGGCTTGGCTTGGTCAAAGGTCTTTTCCTGCGCCGCCAGAATGCCGTTCATGCGGAACAGCGCCGGGCCAAGGGCCGAAGGCAACGGCCCGACGACGCCCGGCTCGGCCAGCGCGAAAACGCCATCGCCCGCAGCGCCCAGTTCGGCCTTGGACACATCGCCAAGGTCCACATCGGTCAGTTGCAGCTTGCGGTCGGCGACCAGCCCCTCGAACGTGGCCTCGCCCTTGTCCAGCCGGTCTTTCGCGGCTTTCGCCTCTTCCTCGGTGGCAAAGGCCAGCCGTTCGACCAGGCGCTTTTCGGGGACAACATAGTCGTCCTTCTTCGCCTCATAGGCCTTCTTCAGATCGTCGTCCGAAACGGTGATCTTGCCTGCGAGGTCCTTGGGCAAAAGGGCGGCATAGGTGATGCGCTTGGCCTCGGGGCGGGTGTAATCTGCTTGATGGGCGTCATACCACGCCTTGATTTCCGCATCCGTCGGGGCGGGCAGGGGGCTGGGCAGGCCCGCCTCGGTCAGCCGCAGCAGCGTAAAGCCGCGCTTTTCCCCGGCCCAGGCGAAAATGACATCGGTCAGAGGCTGGGGCGTCACCACCCCGCCGGTAACAGCCCCTTGCAGCAGGCCGCGCGCCAGATCGGAACGCAGGCCCTTTTCATATTCGGTCTCGGTCAGGTTGTTGCGCTGCAAAACGTCGCGGTAGGTCTGGGGGTCAAAGGTGCCGGTGACGCCCTGAAACGACTGATTGGTGGAAAGCTGGCTTTTCAGTACATCGTCGCCGACCGAAAGGCCGATACGGTCGGCCTCATTGTCCAGCGCGGCGGCGCCGACCAGAGATTGCAGAACCTTCTGGTCAAGGCCGAAGGCGCGCACCTGCTCCATCGTCAGTTGGGCGCCGAACTGCTTGGACAACTGGTTGGCCTCGGCGCGCATGGCGCGGGCATAGTCGTTGACCGAAATTTCGCGGTCGCCGACCGAACCGATCTTGGTCACACCGCCGCCAAAGTTGGTGACGCCATAGCCGCCAAGACCGCCGACGATCATTGCCAGAAGGACAAGCGACAGGACATGGTTGCCCTTCTTGCTTTTCTTCGGCGCCTCGTCGTCGTCAACATGCTTTGCGGCTTTGGCCATCTGGGTCCTCGGGGTCACGCGCTTTGCCCGACTGTCTAAGCGACGGGCGGCAGGGGGGCAAGGCAGGAGATATTGGCTTCAGGTACGGAACGCCGTCAGCCGTCGGAACATTTCCGCGATCCCTGCCGCATCGACATTGGCAAAGGCAATGCGGATTTGCCGGGCCCCCTCGGGGTGGCTGTCGGGCTGGAACATGGTGCCGGGCAGCATAAGAAGGCCCGCATCCTGCACCAGCCGTTTGCACAGGGCGTCAGAGGCCATTGCAAAGGGGTGTTCGACATAGGCGAAATAGGCGCCGCAGCCCAAAAGCTTCCAGCCCTCCAGCGCGCCGAAGCCGCCGACCATCGCGGCGCGACGGGCAAGGATTTCATCGCGCTCGCCCGCCACCCATTGCGACAGGTTGCGCATTCCCCACAGGGCGCCGATCTGGCCGAGCTGGCTGGGGCAGATGGCAACGGTGTCAAGGAACTTTTCCACCTCGGCCAGCCGCGCCTCACCCGCCACAATCGCGCCAACGCGGTGGCCGGTCAGGCGGTAAGCTTTTGAAAAGCTGTAAAGGTGGATGAAATTGTCGGCCCAGTCCGGGTCGGTGAACAGATCATGAGGGCGGCCTGTCCGGCTGTCGAAATCGCGGTAGGTTTCATCCACGATCAGCGCCAGCCCGCGCGCGCGGGCCAGATCGCGGAAGGCGGCCAGCGTTTCGGCAGGGTATTCCGCCCCGCCGGGGTTGTTGGGCGAAACCAGCACGATGGCTCGGGTGCGGTCGGTGATCAGTCGCGCCGCCGCCTCGGCCTCGGGGATCAGGCCGGGGCCTGCGGGCAGGGGAACCGCGTGAACGCCCTGCATGTCCAGCCACATTTTATGGTTGAAATACCACGGCGTCGGCAGGATCACCTCATCCCCGGCACCAGCCAAGGTGGCCATCACCGCGCAAAATGCCTGATTGCAGCCTTGGGTGATTGCCACCTGCGTATCGCGGACCCTGCCGCCATAGGCTGCCGACCATTGCGCGGCAATTTCTGCGCGCAGGGCGGGCAGGCCCAGAACCGGGCCGTAAAGATGCGCCTGCGGATCGTTCAGCGCGGCATCTGCCAGCGCCTGCCGCAAACCAAGGGGCGGGCTGTCCACCGGGGCTGCCTGGCTGACGTTGATCAGCGGGCGTTCCGGCGGGAAGGTCACCCCCTGCAACCATCTCCGCGCCTCCATCACCGGGGGCGGTTCGGTTCCGGCCATGGCGGGGTTCAGCGGGTGGATCATCGCAGTCTCCTATGCGGTGGCGGGTTTCAGCGCGCGCCATTCCTTCCAGACAAGACCGATCATGAACAGATCGAACACGCAGAGCATGGCCAAAAAGGGCGAGCCGTCGCGCAGCCACTCTTCGCCCTCATACAGCGCGAAAAGCGCCAGAACGGCCATGGCCACGGGATAGGCCCACAGCTTGCGCATCCACAACAGCAGCATGATTCCCAGCTTCAGCCCGCCATGAAAGAACAGATAGACGCCGTAGAAATGCTGCACGCCAACCGGAAAGATGGCAGCAAGATTCTGGGCATAGCTGGCCAGGCGGTCGCTTGGATCGTCGGCAATCTGGAAATGGGTCAGCCAGCTGACCATCCGCAGCACCAGCGCGTTGGGCGTCAGCAACAGGCCGATGCCCGACAGCGCCTCCAGCCCGCCAAGGGTGGCCTTCACCGTTACCCCGGCCTCGAACAGCCAGTGCCACAGCCGGGGATGGGGGTTCATTCGGGTCAGTCCTTGCCCCGGAATGGCTGCACATATTGCAACGCCATGTCCCACGGGAAAAAGATCCATGTGTCCTGGCTGACGCTGGTGATGTAGGTATCGGCCTGTTTCTCGCCTTCGGGCTTGGCATAGACACAGGCGAAATGCGCCTTGGGATAAAGGCCGCGGATCAGCTCCAGCGTCTTGCCGCTGTCCACAAGATCGTCAACGATCAGGATGCCCGACCCGTCACCCATCAGCTCGGCGTTCGGCGCCTTGACAACCTGCGCCTCGCGGCGCTGGTCGGCCTTGCCGCCGCCAGAGTGGTAGGATTTTACCGAGATCGTATCGACGACCCGGATGTCCAGCTCGCGGCTGACGATCATGGCGGGCACAAGGCCGCCGCGGGTGATGCCAACCACCGCTTTCCACGCCCCGCCTTCGCCCGGCCCCTTGCCGTCCAGCCGCCAGGCCAGCGCCCGGGCGTCGCGGTGAATCTGGTCCCAACTGACGTGAAAGCCTTTTTCGTGGGGCAGGCGGTCGGTCATGGTGTCCTCTCAGGTGGCGGCGATCTTTACGCCCAGCAGAGCCAGAAGCCCGCCGAAGCTGCGGTCGATGATGGATTTCAGGCTGATATAGGCGGCCTTCGACCGGTCAAAGGAAAAGATGCGCGCGACAAGGGTGTTCCACACGGTTTCGTTCAGGAACACCACGGCCAGCAGCGCGCCATAGACCCACAGCGGCGTATCGGGCGGAACGGTGCCAACAAAAATGGCCGAGAACAGGACGGCGGGCTTCGGGTTCGCCAGTTGCGTGATCAGCCCCAGCCGGAACGCCGATGCAGCCGAACGGGGCAGGCGCCCGGTCTCGCCCATGTCCAGCGGCTGGTCTGCGCCTTGCCACATGCCCCAGGCCATCCAGATCAGGTACATACCCCCCACGATCTTCAACGCCCACAGCAGCGCCGGCGCGGCCTGAAACACCAGGTTCAAACCGAACAGCGCCGCCGTGGCCCAGATCACGCCGCCAATGCCGATGCCGCAAGCCAGAAAGAACCCGGTGCGCAGCCCTTCGGTTACCCCGGTTCTGGCCGACATCAGCACCGCAGGGCCGGGGCTGATTGCCGCCATCAGATGCAGGAATGCGACGGCAAGAAAAGCGGTCAGTGTCATTCGCCGCTTCTCCCGTTGCGGCCCGTCACCACATCAATGTCGGGCGCATCGACCGATTTCATGCCGACGACATGATAGCCACAATCGACATGCAGGTTTTCGCCAGTGGTTCCCGATCCCAGATCGGACAAAAGGAACAGCGCGGCCTTGCCGACTTCTTCTTGCGTCACGTTGCGCCGCAGGGGAGAGTTCAGCTCGTTCCATTTCAAGATATAGCGGAAATCGCCGATGCCGCTGGCGGCCAGCGTCTTGATCGGGCCGGCNNCCGGCGGAAATCGCGTTCACGCGGATGCCGTCCTTTCCCAGATCCTCGGCCAGATACATGATCGAGGCCTCTAGCCCCGCCTTGGCCACGCCCATCACGTTGTAATGCGGCATGACCTTTTCGGCGCCGTAATAGGTGAGCGTCAGCAGGCTGCCGCCTTCATTCATCATCGCGGCGGCGCGCTGGCAGACCGCGGTGAAGGAATAGACCGAAATGTCCATCGTCATCAGGAAATTCTGGCGGCTGGTATCGACATAGCGGCCACGCAGCTCGTTCTTGTCTGAGAACCCGATGGCATGGACCAGAAAGTCGATCTTGCCCCATTTGGCGGCAAGCTGCGCGAACAGCGCGTCCATCGATTCTTCGGACGATACGTCGCATTCCACCATCTCGGACATGCCGATAGATGCGATCAGCGGCTCGACCCGCTTTTTCAGCGCGTCGCCCTGATAGGAAAAGGCGATCTCGGCGCCGTGGGCGGCAAGCTGCTGGGTGATGCCCCAGGCAATGGATTTGTCGTTGGCCAGCCCCATGATGAGACCGCGCTTTCCTGCCATGAGTCCGGTTGACATTCGGTGCCCCTCGCCCGTTCTGATTGTTCTCGGTGTGTAGGCCAGCTTTGGCCGGGCATCAAGGGCGGCGCATTTGGCCGCGGGAAGGGAAAGCACTATGGACAGGACTGGGGACAGGACCGGGATCTTTGCGGGCGATAACCCGTTTCAAATCGCGCGGGGGTGGCTGGCAGAGGCGGAAAAGATCGAGGTCAATGACCCGAACGCCATTGCGCTGGCCACCGTGGACGCCTCGGGGCTGCCCAATGCGCGCATGGTCCTGTTGAAGGAAATCGAGGCCGATGCCCAGGGCGGGGGGGCGTTTGTTTTCTACACGAACTACGGCAGTGCCAAGGCGCAGGAAGTCGAAAGCGCCGGCAAGGCCGCCTTCGTCATGCACTGGAAATCCCTGCGGCGCCAGATTCGGGTGCGGGGCCTGGTCAGCCGGGAAGAGGGGCCGCAGGCCGATGCCTATTACGCCAGCCGCAGCCTGAAATCTCGCCTTGGCGCCTGGGCAAGCCAGCAGTCGCAACCGCTGTCGTCGCGCGGCGCCCTGATGGCCGAGGTGGCCAAGGTCACGGCGGAAAAGGGGCTGAACCCGCCGCGCCCGCCGTTCTGGGGCGGCTTTCGCATAGCGCCGCTGGAAATCGAGTTCTGGGCGGATGGGGCTTTTCGCCTGCATGACCGTTTTCGCTGGCGCCGTGCAACCATAGGTGATGGTTGGGAAATCAACCGGCTTAACCCCTAGGCATTCACGTTGCGCGAATGGAAGTGTGCCTAAACGCTGCACTTTTGGCTTGCATCTTGCCCAAGAAAGGCTGCACATCTTGCGCGGGCTATATCTGGGGAACGGCTCGACAATGACGCAGGAAGACGAGGTCACGCAGGAAGTGCATGGCCGGGTGAAGTGGTTTGATCCGGCCAAGGGATTTGGCTTCATCGTGGCAGAGGATGCCGCGACAGATATTTTGCTTCATGCGAATGTTCTTAGGAATTTCGGCCAAAGCTCTGTCGCCGACGGTGCAGGCATCACCGTGCGGGTTCAACGGACCCAGCGCGGGGTTCAGGCCGTTGAGGTGTTGCAGATCGAGCCGCCCGCCGTGGGAACCTTGCCGGTGCTGGATGAGGCCGTGCAATCCCTGGCCGATTTCGCCGACCTGCCGCTGGAACCGGCGCGGGTGAAGTGGTTCGACAAGGGCAAGGGCTTTGGCTTTGCCAATGTCTTCGGGCGGCCTGAAGATGTGTTCGTTCATATCGAGGTATTGCGCCATTCCGGTTTTGCCGATTTGCAGGCGGGCGAGGCGGTGTGCCTGCGCGTCATCGAGGGCAAGCGTGGGCGCATGGCGGTGCAGGTGATATCATGGGACGCTGCGGTACGCTCGGTCTAATTGCCGGGCTGGTGTTGCTGGCCGGACAGGCCGGGGCAGAATCTGGGGCAGGCTGCTCGCCGGATCGGGTTGATCTGAAAGGCAAGGGCGGGGCGGCGCGTTTCACGGTTGAGATCGCCGATCGGCCCGACCTTCAGGCCAAGGGCCTGATGTTTCGTGAAAAGATGTCGCAGTCTGCGGGGATGCTGTTCGTCTTTCCCCGGCCCAAACATGCGGGATTCTGGATGAAGAACACATTGATTCCTCTGGATATGATCTTTCTGGATCAGACGGGCACGGTGACCCGTGTTCACGCCAACGCCGTGCCGGAAGATGAAACCCCGATTGATGGCGGCGAGGGCGTCGCCCTGGTGCTGGAGATCAATGGCGGGCTGGCCGGGCGCATGGGTATCGACGTTGGCAGCGCGATGCGCAGCCCCTTTATCGACCAGAAGACGGCTGTCTGGCCCTGCGATGCGCCCTAGGGGGTTTTCATCGGCGGCGAAGCCCGCTAGGAAGGCGCCAG
>DDEX01000112.1 GCA_002336845.1 Rhodobacteraceae bacterium UBA1943 | reverse complement strand
GCAGGCCGGTGATGATCAGGCTGCGCACCGCCTCGGGTTCGCGAAAGCGCACCTCTGCCTTGGCAGGGTGGACGTTCACATCCACACGCTCAGGATCGCAGGTGATGTTGAGGACGGCGGCGGGGTGCCGGTCGCGCGACAGAAAGTCGAAATAGGCCACCCGCAGCGCACCCAGAAGCATCCGGTCCAGCACGGGGCGGCCGTTCACGAAGGCGAATTGCTGAACCGAAGAGCCGCGCGAATAGGTCGGCAGGGCGGCATAGCCGGAAAGGTGCAGGCCCTCGCGCTCGATGTCGATCTTTAGCGCGTTGGTGGTGAAATCGGCGCCCAGCATCTGCGTCAGCCGGCCATGCAGCGCGTCGAAAAAATCGCCCGATTGCGGGTCGGCGCGAAAGATGGTGCGCGGTGCCTCGCCCTCAGCCACTTCTGACAGGGTAAAACCGACCATCGGCTCTGCCATCGCCAGACGGCGGACGACCTCGGCAATCGCGCCCGCCTCAGCCCGGTCGGTGCGCAGGAACTTCAGGCGGGCAGGCGTGGCGAAAAAGAGGTCGCGCAGCTCGATCACGGTCCCGCGCGACAGGGCGGCAGGCTTGACCGGGCCTTCGCGCCCGCCGGTGACGGTGATCTGCGCCGCCTCGTGCCCCTCGGCGCGGGAGGTGAGGGTCAGGCGCCCAACGGAACCGAGCGAGGCCAGCGCCTCTCCGCGAAAGCCAAAGCTGTGGATGTTGAGCAGGTCACTACCGTCGATCTTTGACGTGGCATGGCGGGCGACTGCCAGCGGTAGATCGGTGGCGGTCATGCCGCAGCCGTCATCGGTGACGCGGATCAGAACCTTGCCGCCAGCAGAGTAATCAACCGCAATCCGTCGCGCCCCGGCATCCAGCGCGTTTTCCACCAGCTCTTTCACCGCCGATGCGGGACGCTCCACCACCTCGCCCGCCGCGATGCGATTGATCGCGGCCTCATCCAGCGGGCGGATCACGGGACGAGGGTCTGGACGGTCAGTTGTCGAGATATGGGTGGCATGAAGAGTCATGCCACCATTTCTAGCAGGTGCCACAGATTCGGGGAAGGGATGGTTCCTGCTTCGTGCCCGTACACGCCTATTCGGTGGTTTTCAGATTGGTGGGGCTGCCTACCACGACGAAGAACAGGTTATCAGGCTTGATCAGCCTGGCGGCGACACGTTTTACATCGTCCAGCGTCACCGCATTCACCCGGTCATTGCGGGTGCGCGGATAGTCGGGCGACAGGCCCATCATCTGCATTCCGACCAGAATCGAGGCGATGTTGGAGTTGCCGTCAAACCGCAAGGGATAGGCGCCGGTCATATAGGTTTTGGCGCGGTCCAGCTCATCCTCGGTGACGCCATTCTTTGCCACCTCGGCCCATTGGTCCTGAATGACCTTGATCGCCTCTGCCACCTTTTCATTCGAGGCCTGAAACTGGCCTACAAGGGTCTGGGCATGATCATAGCTGGCAAGCGAGGTGCCGACGCCGTAGGTCAGCCCGCGTTTTTCGCGCACCTCGGTCATCAGGCGAGCTGAAAACCGACCGCCGCCAAGGATTTCGTTCAGCAGAACAGCGGCAAAATAATCGGGGTCGGTGAACTTGATGCCGCCTTGCTGAAACAGAACCACCGAGGTTGGGCCCGGGAAGGGTTGCAGCTTGACCCCGCCCTTGTCGTTGAAGGTGGCATCGCCGGGCTGGGGCGCGCCAGTCGCGGGCAGATCGGCCAAAAGCCGGTCAAGCAGCTTGCCGAGCTCTTCGGGCGTAATGTCGCCCGCAGCAGAAACGTAAATGCGGTCGCGGGCAATCGCGGCCTTCCAGGCGGCGACCACATCGTCGCGGGTCAGGGCGGTCACGCTGTCAATCGTGCCGTCGCCGTTGCTGCCGTAGGGATGGGTGCCAAAGCTGCGGGCCGAGAGAAGGTCGCCCGCGATCTTGCCCGGGTCTTCGGCAGAGGCCCGCAGGTTGGCCAGAACCTGCCCCTTCACGCGGTCCACCGCGTCCTGATCGAAGCGCGGGTTCACCAGCGCCTCGCGGATCAGGGTGACGGAAGCGTCGCGCTTTTCGGTCAGGAACTGGGCCGAGACCGAGACACCATCGGCATCCGAACCGAAGCCGATCTTCGCAGCCAGCCCGTCGCGAGCGGCGGCAAAGCCCTGGGCATCCATCGCGCCCGCCCCTTCCTCCAACGTCGCGGTCATCAGGTTGACCGCCCCGCGCTTGTCCGGAGCGTCCAGCGAGGTGCCGCCCTTGAAGCGCAGTTCCAGCGCGGTGAAGGGGATCGAATGATCCTCGACCAGCCAGGCCTTGATGCCACCGGGCGAGGTGACCTGCTGAATGGCGGTTTCAGCGTTGAGCGGCAGGGCAAAGACGAAAAGGGCAACGGCGGCCCGGAGGAGGGAGATCATTGCGCGGCCTCCTTGGCCTTGGGCACTAGCCAGCCGGTGACGGCGTGGTCGCGGTTCAACACGTCGCGCGCGGCTTTCATCACATCGTCCACCGTCACTTCTTGCAGGATCTTGGGCCAGTCCTGCACGTCCTTGACCGTCAGGCCGATGGCAAGCGCCTGGCCGTATTCGTTGGCCTGCCCCTCGGCGCTGTCCTTGGCATAGATTTCCTGGGCGCGGATCTGGGTCTTGATGCGGTCGAAATCGGCCGGGTCGGGCCCGTCTTTCAGGAATTTGGCCAGAACCTCATCCATCGCCTTTTCGGCATCGGCAAGGTCAACGCCGGGCACCGGGGTAAGGTAAAGGCCAAATGTCGTGGGATCGACGGCCGCGCCATCATAGAATGCCGCGGACCAGACAACCTTTTTCTGCTGGAATTGCAGGGATTTGGCCAGGACAGAGCTGGTCGGGTTTCCCCCCAGCAATTCGGCCAGAATGGTCAGCGCGGCGGCGGTTTTCTGATCGCCCGCATTGCGCTCGGGCGCAAGGTAGGTCCGCACCAGATAGGGTTCGGATACCCGTTCATCCGCCATGGTCAACCGGCGTTCTGCCAGTTGTGGCGGCTCTTGCGGGCGGGAGCGGGGCTTGATGTCCTTGGAGGGCTCCAGCGGGCCATAGGTCTTTTCCGCCAGATGCAGCACATCGTTCGGCTTTACATCGCCTGCCACCACCAGAATGGCGTTGTTGGGTGCGTAATTGGCCTTGTAGAAATCCAGCGCATCCTGCCGCGACAGTTTTTCCATCTCGTGCCGCCAGCCGATCACCGGGATGCCGTAGGGATGGTTCAGGTATTGCGCTGCACTGCGCTGTTCGGTGAACAGCGCGCCTGGGTCGCTGTCGGTGCGCTGGCCGCGCTCTTCCAGAATGACCTGGCGTTCAGTGGTCACATCGTCTTCGGTCAGTTGGAGGTTGCGCATCCGGTCGGCCTCCATCTTCATGACAAGCTCCAGCCGGTCGGCGGCGATGCGCTGGAAATAGGCGGTATAGTCCGAGGTGGTAAAGGCGTTGTCATTGCCGCCGTTCTGCTCGACCGTGGCAGAAAACTCGCCCGCCTTCATGGTGGCGGTGCCCTGGAACATCAGGTGTTCCAGAAAATGTGCAATACCAGAGTGGCCCGGGGGTTCATCGGCTGCGCCGATGCGATACCAAACCATCTGCGTGACGACCGGGGCGCGATGATCCTCGATCACCACGATGTCGAGGCCGTTCTTCAGGTGATAGGTGGTCACGGCATCGGCAAGCGCCGGGGTGCCAAGGGTTGCAAGGGCAAGGCATCCGGCAGTCAGGCTTCGCAACATCGGCATCCTCGGACGGGTTACTGGCATCGGCGGCCAAGCTACCCGTCAAGGGGATGGGCGCAAGCCCCGGCAGGAGGGGCCGACGCGAATGTGATTATTCTTCGCCGGGCTGACGGGGTGGGGCCGAGGGGGTCTTGGCCCCCGCCTTGCGCCAGCGCAGCAGCTCGGCGTGCTGGTCCAGCTCCATCTTGCCATAGGCGTTGTAATAGACGTTCACGCTGAACAACCGTTGCAGCACGCGACCGTTGTTCTTGCGCCGGAAGTCGAGATCTTCCGAGGCCAGCGTCGGCCGGATGTTGCCATTGACACCGTAGCGGCCCGCACGGCTGACCAGGGCGCCGTCGGCAGCCGGAACCCCGCCCGCAGCCCCCGGCTTGCCGCCAAGGGCGACGATTGCATCGGCATCGGGGTTGGCATCGGTACGGTTGCTGCCACCCGGCGTGGGTGCGGGCAGGTCGGCCAGATCTTCGGGCATGGCCAGAGCCTTTGGCGGCACGATCGAAAATTCGTCAGGGCCGGGGGAATCGGAGCGGACGTTCATCAACCGGGGCATCTTGTCCGACGAGCCGCAGCCCGCCACAGACAGAAGCGCCGCGCCCGCGATTGCGAGAACCACCCGTGCCGCCGTCATGTCTGCCTCCGCCTTAGCTTTCCGCCGTCTTAGCCTATCGGGAAACCCGCGTCACGGGGTCTTTCGGCGCTTGGGGCCCGCCTTGGCGGCTTTGTTCCCGCCGGATGCCCCCGTAAACAGCACCAGACCGAGTGCGCCCGCGAAAATTGCCACATCGGCCACATTGAACGAGAACGGGTTTTCGATCCCGCAGCAGGACATATTGAGGAAATCAGCGACATATCCATATGCCAGTCGGTCGATCACATTGCCGATGGCACCGCCAACCAGCACGCCCGCCGAAACCTGTGCCCATGTACCAAACTGGTTCTGGCGCACCCAATGAATGACCCAGCCCGAAATGAGCAGCGCCAGCGCGACCAGCAGCCAACGGCCCAGATCGGCTTCGCTGTAGAACAGGCCGAAGTTCATGCCCCGATTCTCGGCCCAGCGAAAGTTGAGCAGGGGGTCGATCACATTGACCTCGCCGCGTTCGCGCAGCCCAACAAGATGGATAACCCCCAGCTTGGATGCCTGGTCCAGCGCAAGGGTGATCAGGGCAGAAAGAGCCAGCCGCCGCATGATCAGTGCCGGAAATGGCGCTGGCCGGTAAAGACCATCGCCAGCCCTTCGGCATCGGCGGCGTCGATCACGGCCTGATCATTCATGGAACCGCCGGGCTGAATCACGGCGGTTGCGCCCGCCGCCGCCGCCGTCAGCAGGCCATCGGGGAAGGGGAAGAAGGCATCCGAGGCGACGACCGAGCCAATGGTGGGCGATTGGGGCAGGCCCAGCACATCGGCCATATCCTCGGCCTTGCGCGCAGCGATGCGGGTGCTGTCCACCCGGCTCATCTGACCCGCGCCGACGCCCACGGTGGCGCCGTCCTTCACATAGACGATGGCGTTGGATTTCACATGCTTGGCCACTTTCCACGCGAACAAGAGGTCGGCCAGTTCGGCCTCGGTCGGCGCGCGTTTCGTCACCACCTTCAGGTCTGCAGCGGTAATCGTGTCCACGTCCGAATCCTGCACGAGGAATCCGCCTGCAACCTGGCGGAAGGCCAGATTGCCCTTTTTTGCATCGGGCAAGGCATCGGTGGTCAGCAGGCGCAGGTTTTTCTTGGCGGCAAAGATGGCCCTAGCCTCGTCGCTGGCACCCGGCGCGATGACGACTTCGGTGAAGATTTTCACGATCTCTTCCGCCGTCGCGGCATCAAGCGGCTGGTTCAGGGCGACGATGCCGCCAAAGGCACTGGTTTGGTCGCACTGATAGGCGCGAAGATAAGCCTCGGTCAGCGTCTTGCCTTGCCCCACGCCGCAGGGATTGGCGTGCTTGATGATGGCGCAAGCCGGGCCAGCCGAAAATTCGGCGACCAGTTCAAAGGCCGCATCGGTGTCGTTGATGTTGTTGTAGGACAGTTCCTTGCCCTGCCACTGTTTTGCCGTCGCAACGCCGGGGCGGTTGGACCCATCGGTATAGAAGGCTGCCGACTGGTGCGGGTTTTCGCCATAGCGCAAGGGTTGCGCCAGCTTGCCCGCAAAGCTGCGGTAACGGGGCGTCGTCTCGCCGATCGCACCCGCCAGCCAGGTGGAAACGGCCGTGTCATAGGCGGCGGTGCGCGAATAGGCGGTCAGCGCAAGGTGCTGACGGAAGGTCAGGGTCGTCGCGCCCTTGTTGGCATCAAGCTGTGCCAGCAGGTCGGAATAATCGGCGGGGTCGGTGACGACCGCCACGAAGGCATGGTTCTTCGAGGCGGCGCGAATCATCGCCGGGCCACCGATGTCGATATTCTCGATGCAGGTGTCATAGTCGGCGCCCTTGGCCACCGTTGCCTCGAACGGGTAGAGGTTGACGACCAGCAGGTCGATCGCCTCGATCCCGTGGGTGGTCATCGCCGCCACATGTTCGGCATTGTTGCGCAGCGCCAGCAGGCCGCCATGCACCTTGGGGTGCAGGGTCTTGACCCGACCGTCCATCATCTCGGGGAATCCCGTCACATCCGACACATCGCGCACCGGCAGACCCGCATCGCGGATCATCCCCGAGGTGCCGCCGGTGGACAAAAGCTCCACCCCATGCGCGTGCAGGGCGCGGGCAAGGTCCAGCATCCCGGTCTTGTCGGAAACGGAAATCAATGCGCGGCGGATGGCTACGAGGTCGGTCATGGGCGGTTCCTCAGGCTAGAGGGGGACAAGATCAAAGCGGAACTGGCAGATCGTCCCGGTCAAGGTCGCGGATGGCCAGCGGAGTATCCTGTGCCTTGGCCAAGGTCCAGCCCAGCCGCGTCTCGATCCCGATGGCGCGGCCGGAAAGGACGATTTGCCGCGAGGGCCTGGGCTTCAGCCGACCGGCCTCAAGGTAAACGGAAGGTTCCAGCGACAGGCGGGCGTGGCCGTCATGGCGGAACACCCAGATCTCGCTGCTTTTCAGAACCAGCGACACGGCGGCCCCGCCCATATCCAGCGTGGCATCCACATCGGGGTGCAGATGAAACCGCAAGGCAAAGGCGACGCCGGTCAGCCCGCCGCGCGTCAGCAGCCGCTCAAAGCGCAGGTTGTTGGCATGGCCTTCGGCAATCAGCGTATCGGCCCCGGTCAGGGTGCGGCCGTTGGCGGAAAGGTGCAGGTCGCGCCGGTGTGTCAGGCCGTGGGTGGCGACCCAGCCGTCATGCGCCAGATGCAGGTGAACGCCGGTCGCGTCATCGCCCTGCCGAAACAGCGTGACATTGGCGCGGTCGGCCAGTGCTTGCTCGCGCGCATCAAGGCGGGACGAAGAAAAGCCATCAAGCGCAAGAGTGGAATGCGAGGCCGTTGCCCGCCCCGCCTGCCGCCATTCGGCACCAAAGCTGCGACCCGATCCGCAAGACACCACCAAGGGGCGGCGACCCGATGTGAGCTCGAAGCCAAGGGTCGAGGCATGGGCATCATGGCTGGCGCGGCCCCCCGGGGGCGCCGCAGCATCGACCACCAGCGAGGTGCGCGCACCCTGCAACCGGGCAAAGCCCATGGCGATGCCA
>DDEX01000072.1:59607-59739 GCA_002336845.1 Rhodobacteraceae bacterium UBA1943 | reverse complement strand
AGTTCAGCCGTCTGGGCGGCAAGATTCCCAAAGGTGCGCTGCTGGTCGGCCCCCCGGGCACGGGTAAGACACTGCTCGCCCGCGCCATTGCCGGTGAGGCGGGGGTGCCGTTCTTCACCATCTCTGGCTCTG
>DDEX01000072.1:0-59518 GCA_002336845.1 Rhodobacteraceae bacterium UBA1943 | reverse complement strand
ACCAGCTTCTGGTCGAGATGGACGGTTTTGAGGCGAACGAAGGTGTCATCATCGTCGCGGCCACCAACCGCAAGGACGTGCTGGACCCGGCGCTGCTGCGCCCCGGCCGGTTTGACCGCCAGATCACCGTCGGCAACCCCGACATCAAGGGCCGCGAGAAAATTCTGGCAGTGCACGCCCGCAAGGTGCCGCTGGGTCCCGATGTGGACCTGCGCATCATCGCGCGCGGCACCCCCGGCTTTTCGGGCGCCGACCTGGCGAACCTGGTGAACGAGGCCGCGCTGATGGCGGCCCGTGTCGGGCGCCGCTTTGTCACGATGGACGATATCGAAAACGCCAAGGACAAGGTTCTGATGGGGCCAGAGCGCCGCAGCATGGTCATGTCGCAGGAAGACAAGGAGATGACCGCCTATCACGAGGCCGGTCACGCCATGGTGGGCATCAAGCTGCCGAAATGCGACCCGGTTCACAAGGCCACCATCATGCCGCGCGGTGCTGCCCTTGGCATGGTGATGAGCCTGCCCGAAATGGACCGCCATTCCTGGCACAAGGACCAGATGAAGGATCGCATCGCGATGGGCATGGCCGGCAAGGCCGCCGAGATCAAGAAATGGGGCGAAGACCGCGTTTCCTCGGGCGCCAGTGGCGATATCCAGAACGTCTCGGCCGTGGCGCGCGCCATGGTGATGCGCTGGGGCATGTCGGACAAGATCGGCAATATCGACTATTCCGAGGCGCATGAGGGATATCAGGGCAATACCGGCGGCTTCAGCGTCTCGGCCGAAACCAAGCGCATCATCGAGGATGAGGTGAAGGCGATCATCGACGAAGGCTATGCCCGCGCGATGAAGGTGCTGACCGATTACGAGGAAGAGTTCGAGCGTCTGGCCAAGGGCCTTCTGGAGTATGAAACCCTTTCGGGAGACCAGATCCGCAAGGTCATGGCGGGCGAACCCCTTGAAGGCGGCGATGACGATGGCCCTAAGGATTCCACGCCGGGCCTGCTTGCCGTGCCCAAGACGCGCAGCCGCAAGCCCAAGGCCAACCCGGAACCGGAACCCTCGGCGTGAGCCTGACGGTCAAACAAGATTGGAACCCCGGGGCCTACGCAAGGTTCCGGGGTTTGCGTTTGCGTCCGGCGCTGGACCTTTTGGCGCAGGTGGGTGACCTGCCTGATGGCGATGTGGTCGATCTGGGCTGCGGCGACGGAGCGGTGGCCGGGGCATTGGCCGAACGGTTTTCCGGCCGTCGGCTGATCGGGGTCGATGCTTCACCCGCAATGCTGGATCAGGCGCAGGGGTATGACGTCAAGCTGAAGGCCGATATTGCCCAATGGCGGCCCGACGCTTCACCCGCTCTGATCTTTTCCAACGCGGCGCTGCAATGGCTGCCCGATCATCCATCGCTGTTGCCGCGTCTCGTGGGGTTTCTGCCCTTGGGCGGGGTGTTGGCGGCGCAGATGCCGCGCCAGCACGCCGCCCCGTCGCACCGTTTCCTGCGCGACATCGCACAGACGATGTTTCCCGACAGGTTCGATTTCCGCCTGTGGAAGGCACCTGTCGCCACGGCCACCGACTACTGGCAGGCGCTGGCCCCGCTGGGTGAAGTGCAGGCATGGGAAACCGAATATGTCCAGCGGCTGGACCCGGTAGCCCAGGGCCATCCGGTGCGGGCCTTTACCGGATCGACCGCAATGCGGCCCTTTCTGGACAAGCTGTCCGAGCAAGAGGCGGCCAGTTTCACCACCGCCTATGACGAGGCGTTGGGCGCGGCCTATCCCCTGTTGCCAGATGGCGCGGCTCTGATGCCGTTCCGCCGGGTGTTTCTTGTATTCAAAACAACGTTCGATAATTCCGACACCGACTAGTTCGGTAAAGTCGGTGTAAACCGCAGAAATTTTCCAACTGTGACGCGATGATACTTGACGAAGCTTACTTGGAAGATCGGTTGGCGAAGTCGAAGATGATCGAAGGCGCTTTTGCCCTTGCTGCCGCAGGTATCTTGCCTCTTGAAAAGGCGACTTATGAAATCACTCCTTCGGCCAACATTTATTACACATGGCTCGCGCCATCAGAGTTTGTTGGCAAACTGGTTGTGTGGTTCGACGAAGTCGAGATCGTTTTAGCTACCAACACTATTCATACCCACATTGGGGCAGGAGACTACCGAAGGCGCCATGGGTATCTTCTTGAAGGTGAGATGTCATGCGAGGACGAGGAATTTGTGCAGTTTATTGCTGAAGCTGCGGTTATAGAAGCAGCAGCTATCATGAGCGGGAACAGAGTCTTCGCTTCTGGTGGACGAGGTAAAGGTGGCATGAAGTTCCCACTGGATGTTTGGGAAAGTCGGAACGACGGCAGTTCGTTCGACGAAATGGGCGTTCGGTTTTGGACTTGGCATGAGGAAATTTTTCGGAGCTAGCTAGAGTTCCTTTGGGATGGTTTGTGGCGGGGACCGCTTATATCAAAGAACAAATGCAGAGTATGATAGAAATTTCATGGCAGCCCTGAAACCCACCCGGTTCATCGGAATCATCACCTGGCTTGGCATTGTGCCTGACCGGGATGCCCAGTTGGAAAGCGTGGCGGTGAACAGCCTGTCAGCCAGCTTTGCCGGCCCGGAGGGCGAGGCGCATGGCGGGCTGACCCGACCGTCTTGCAGCCGGGTTCTGGGGCAATACCCGCGCAACACCGAAATCAGGAACACGCGCCAGTTTTCGATCCTGTCGCAGGAGGAACTGGAACGGACCGCCGCCACCATGGGGCTGGACGCTTTGGACCCTGCGCTGCTGGGCGCCACGATGGTCATCGCCGGTATTCCCGATTTCAGCCACCTGCCGCCCTCGTCACGGTTGCAGGGCGAAGGTGGCGCTACATTGGTTGTGGACATGCAGAACCGTCCCTGCACCTTGCCCGCCCGTCCGATTGAAAATCGCCATGCCGGTTTCGGCGCAAGGTTCAAACCGGCGGCGCATCATCGCCGTGGGTTGACCGCCTGGGTTGAGCGCGAGGGGAATTTTCTTGTGGGTGAAAAGATTCTCCTGCATGTGCCAGATCAGCGCGTGTGGGACTATCTGGACGAGGCGCGCGCCCCGGATTGAGCCGGAATTTTCGTTCTGGATGTGAAATATTCCCGGCCTGCATTCCATGGTTTCTGATCGGAAACGCCGCAGGACGAAATTGGCTGGCAAACTGTCGCAATTTCACTCTGCCATGGTGGCCCGGACAGCTATCACCTCGCAACGGACCAGTGACCGAGGGGGGGAGCCCATGGCCTTCAAGACCGACATCGAAATCGCCCGCGAGGCGAAGAAAAAGCCGATCATGGAGATCGGGGCCAAGCTGGGCATTCCGGCCGAGCATCTGCTGCCTTATGGCCATGACAAGGCCAAGGTCAGCCAGGATTTCATCCGCTCGCTTGAGGGCAAGCAGGACGGCAAGCTGATCCTTGTCACCGCAATCAACCCGACCCCTGCGGGCGAGGGCAAGACCACCACCACCGTGGGTCTGGGCGACGGGCTGAACCGCATCGGCAAGAAGGCGGTCATCTGCATCCGCGAGGCCAGCCTTGGCCCGAACTTCGGCATGAAGGGCGGTGCTGCGGGTGGCGGCATGGCGCAAGTCGTGCCGATGGAAGAGATGAACCTGCACTTCACGGGTGACTTCCACGCCATCACCAGCGCCCACAACCTGCTGTCGGCGATGATCGACAACCACATCTACTGGGGCAATGAGCTGAAGATCGACGAGCGCCGCGTGGTGTGGCGTCGTGTGATGGACATGAACGACCGCGCGCTGCGCGACATCGTGGTGTCGCTTGGCGGCGTGTCGAACGGATTCCCGCGCCAGACCGGCTTTGACATCACCGTGGCTTCGGAAGTCATGGCGATCCTGTGCCTGTCGAAGGATCTGGAAGATCTGCAAAAGCGTCTGGGCGACATCGTGGTGGCCTATACCCGCGAAAAGACCCCGATCTATGCCCGCGACATCAAGGCCGACGGTGCGATGACCGTTCTCTTGAAGGACGCGATGCAGCCGAACCTGGTGCAGACGCTGGAAAATAACCCGGCCTTCGTGCATGGCGGTCCGTTCGCCAACATCGCCCATGGCTGCAACAGCGTCATCGCGACCAAGACCGCGTTGAAGCTGGGTGAGTATGTGGTGACCGAAGCGGGTTTCGGCGCCGACCTTGGTGCCGAAAAGTTCTTTGACATCAAGTGCCGCAAGGCGGGCCTCAAGCCTGCTGCTGCCGTGATCGTGGCCACCGTGCGCGCGATGAAGATGAACGGCGGCGTTGCCAAGGCCGATCTGGGTGCCGAAAACGTCGAAGCGGTGAAGAAGGGCTGCCCGAACTTGGGCCGTCACATCGGCAACGTGAAGTCGTTCGGCGTGCCGGTGGTCGTGGCGATCAACCACTTCTACAGCGACACCGATGCCGAGATTGCCGCCGTGAAGGCCTATGTCGCCGAGCAGGGCGCAGAGGCGATCCTGTGCAAGCATTGGGCCCAAGGCAGCGCGGGCATCGAGGATCTGGCCAACAAGGTCGTGCAACTGGCGGAATCGGGTGCTGCGAACTTTGCCCCGCTTTACCCCGATGACATGCCGCTGTTCCAAAAGCTGCAAACCATCGCCAAGCGCATCTATCACGCCGACGACGTGATTGCCGACAAGTCGATCCGCGATCAGCTCAAGGCTTGGGAAGCGGCGGGCTATGGCAACCTGCCGATCTGTGTCGCCAAGACCCAGTACAGCTTTACCACCGACCCGACGGTGCGCGGCGCGCCGACCGGCCACACCGTGCCGGTGCGCGAAGTGCGCCTGTCGGCGGGTGCCGGGTTCATCGTGGCGATCTGCGGTGAAATCATGACGATGCCGGGCCTGCCCAAGGTTCCATCGGCCGAAGTGATCCGGCTGAACGATCAGGGCCATGTCGAGGGGCTGTTCTGATCCTTGAAAAAGGGCGGGGGGCTTCGCGCCCCCCGCACCCCCCGCGGGATATTTGCAGAAGGGGAAGTTGCAGGGGTTTTCGAGCTTGAGACGGGGCTTTAAGGAGTGACCGGAGACGAGACGGAGTGCCAGATGCGCCAACCTGCCGACTGCGAGACGATGGCCCATATCCGGGCCGAAATTGACCGGGTGGACGAGGAACTTGTCCGCCTGTTTGCGGAACGCACGGGCTATATCGACCGCGCGGCCCAGATCAAGGTGGGGGCAGATTTGCCCGCCCGGATCGATGCCCGCGTGGAAGAGGTGGTCCAGAATGTCCGTCGCCATGCCGCCACCTATGGGCTGCCGCCCGAACTGGTGGAAAAGCTGTGGCGGCGGTTGATCGACTGGTCCATCGCGCGCGAGGAAAACCACCTTGGGCCGGACAGTCTGCGCAAGGGCTGATCTTTCGGCCCGCTGATCGGGGACGAAGGATGACCGCCACCCAGATTGACGGACGCGCCATAGCGGGCCGTATGATGACCGAAACGCTGGCCGAAGCGCGGGCGCTGACCGATGCGGGATGGCAACCGCGGCTGGTGTCGATCTCGGTCGGCGATGTGGCGGCGGCGGAATTGTATGTCCGCAATCAGCAAAAGCAGGCGCAGGCTGCGGGCGTGGAGTTCGAGGCGCGCAATTACCCCAACGAGATTTCGCTGGAGCAGTTGACCGGCGTTCTGGCCGGGCTGAACGCCGACCCGCGGGTGAACGGGATCATCATCCAGCGCCCCTTGCCCGCGCATATCCCGGTGAAAACGCTGCAAAAGGCGGTGCATCCGCTCAAGGATGTGGAGGGGATGCACCCGTCCTCCATCGGGAATATCGTTTACAACGACCTGACGCTTGGCCCCTGCACGGCGGTGGCGGCGGTGGAGATTCTGAAATCGCTGCCCCTGAAGGTCGAGGGGCTGGATGTTTGCGTGATCGGCCACAGCGAGATTGTGGGCAAGCCGATCGCCTTTCTGATGATGGGCTTGGGGGCGACGGTGACGGTGTGCCACCACATGACACGGCAGGTTTCGGTGCATTCGCGCCGGGCCGATGCGGTGTTTGTGGCCGTGGGCAAGCCGGGGCTGGTGACAGGCGAAATGCTGAAACCGGGGGCGGCGCTGATCGACATCGGCATCAACCGGGTTGAGGGCAAAACGGTGGGCGACGCCGATTTCGCCAGTTGCGCCGAGGTGGCGGGCTGGATCACGCCGGTTCCCGGCGGAGTGGGGCCCGTCACGGTCGCCATCCTGATGAAGAACGCGGTTCTGGCGACCCGGATGCAGATGGAACATTACCGCAGCGCCTTTGCGGTCGCGGTGTAAGGAGCAAGACATGACCAAGGTGATCGACGGCAAGGCCTTTGCGGCGAATGTACGGGCGCAGGTGGCGGCCCATGTGGCGCGGCTGCGCGAAGAGCAGGGCATCCAGCCCGGTCTGGCCGTTGTGCTGGTGGGCGAAGACCCGGCCAGCCAGGTTTATGTAAGGAACAAGCACGCCTCGACGATTGAGGTTGGCATGGCCAGCTTTGAACATCGCCTGTCGGCAGATACCAGCGAGGCGGACCTGCTGGCGTTGATCGCGGCGTTGAACGCCGATCCGAAGGTACATGGCATTCTGGTGCAACTGCCGCTGCCCAAGCATCTGAACAGCGACCTTGTGATCAATGCGATCGATCCGGCCAAGGACGTGGACGGGTTCCACATCTCGAACGTGGGCCTGTTGGGCACGGGGCAGAAGAGCATGGTGCCTTGCACGCCCCTGGGCTGCCTCATGATGCTGCGCGACCATCATGGCAGCCTCGCGGGGTTGAATGCTGTCGTGGTGGGCCGGTCGAACATCGTCGGCAAGCCGATGGCGCAGCTTTTGTTGGGCGATAGCTGCACCGTGACCATCGCGCACAGCCGCACCAGGGACCTGGCCGAGGTGTGCAGGCGGGCCGACATCCTCGTGGCGGCCGTGGGCCGGCCCGAGATGATCACCGGCGACATGGTGAAACCGGGCGCGACCGTGATCGACGTGGGCATCAACCGCATCGAGCGCGATGGCAAGGCCAAGCTGGTGGGCGACGTGCATTACGAAAGTGCCGCCAAGGTTGCGGGCGCTATCACCCCGGTTCCGGGCGGGGTAGGGCCAATGACCATCGCCTGCCTTCTGGCCAATACGCTGACTGCCTGTTGCCGCGCCAATGGGCTGGCCGAACCCGAAGGCCTGACCGCGTGACCTTTCCCCGGGGTTGAAAGCCCCGGGCAATTCCTTTAGCCCCTTGAATATGTAGTCTTCTGATTGGTGGGCGAATGGCAGGCTTTGTGGCCGAATTGAAATCGGACCTACAGTCTAAGACGCCTTATATCATCTGGGTGATTTGCTCTGGCGTGTTCGCCACGACCGGACCTTTTGGCACCTATGGCTCCGTCAGCCTGCTGGGCCGTCTGGTCTATTGGCTGCCGGTTCTGGCCCTGTGCGTCGGTCTGGCAACCGTTGTCCGGGCCTTTGTTTGCGGGGGCCTTGGCCTGAAGGATACGGTTTTCGGCTTTCTGCTGACCACGGCACTGATCTGCGTCGTGCTGTGTCCGCCGTTCTATCTGGCTGCCAAGTTGGCTTTCCTTGACCGGCGCGCCAGCACACCCGGCCTGACGGAGATCATTCTGCTTATAAGCTCGATCTCAATGGGGATGATCCTGTTGCGGCAGTCGGTCCAGCCTTTGGCTGCGCTGGTCGAGGACAGCCCCGAGACCGAAAGCGACGCAACGTCATATCTGCCGGAATTGCGGCTGTTGCGTCGGCTTGGGCCAGAGATGCAGGGCGATCTTTGGTCGATCACGGTGAACAACCATCACGTCGAGGTGGTGACCAGCGCGGGCAGCGCCAGTTTGCTGATGCGGCTGGGCGATGCGATTTCGGAGGCAGAGCCGATCGAGGGCGATCAGGTCCATCGCTCTCATTGGATTGCCTGGGCCGCGGTTGAGGGGGGTGACCGCGATGGCCCGCGATTGTTCTTGCGGATGAAGGGTGGGCAGCGCATTCCGGTCAGCCGGGCCAACCGGGCCAAGGTAGAAGACAGGCTTGGCCTTGCCCCTGCGCTAGATACGGCCGTCAGCAGCGCGGCATAGGCACGACCAGACATCGCGCGCCGGTCACGATCGCACGGGCATTCGGGGCCAGCAGGGCCTGCAATGCGGCATCCTCTACCCGCAGCCCGCCGGTATAGGCCCCGAAAGCGGGCAGGATCAGCCGCTGGCCGTCTGTCAGGAAACAACGGCGGCTCTGCCCGGCGAGGCGCAGCTTGGGGTGAAAATGCCCCGACACCTCAAGGCCAGCGCCGCCGCCCTGATGGCGAAAGGTCAGGGGGGCAAGATAAAGCTCGGCCCGCAGGCTGCCACCAAGGTCCACAGGGCCGGGATCGTGGTTGCCCTCGATCCAGTGCCACATCCTGCCAGCCATCATCCGTGTCAGCCACAGGCGGTCGGCCTGATCCAGCGCCTCTGCCGCCGCAAGATCGTCAAAGCTGTCGCCAAGGCACACCACCTGCCGCGCGCCGGTCGCCTCCAGCTCGGCGTCCAGCCGCTCCAGCGTGGCGCGGGTTTCATAGGGGGGCAGCAGGCTGCCGCCGCGTCGGGCCAGCCGTTCCGATTTGCCAAGGTGCAGGTCCGAGATGCAGAGCAAACTCTCGGCAGGCCAGAACAGCGCGCCGGACGGGCGTGCCTGCAATTCTGCGGGACCAAGGCGGAAGGCGTGGGGCATGGCGCAGGGTCTGGCGTCTAGCCGGGCCTCAGTCAAGGCCTGCCGCGCGCAGCAGGGCCCGAGCTTCGGCTTCGGCCAGCCGCTCTCGGCCCGAGCCCAGCACCGGAATCTTGCCCGGTTCCAGAAACAGCGGCGCGGCAAGCGGGGTAACGCGGTCCAGCCTTACAAGGTCGATCCGGGGGCCGATGCGGGCCAGCATCGCTTCGATCCGGCCGAAATCGACCATGCCGCGCATCGTTTCCTCGCGCGTGATCTGCAACATCAGGTGGTCGGGGTCATAGCGGCGCAAGGTGTCATACAGGATGTCCGACGAAAACGTGGCCTGCCGCCCGGATTTGCGGCGGCCCTGATGGGTGCGCTCGATCAGGCCAGCGATGATTGCCACATTGCGGAAGGTGCGTTTCATCACCGCATTGCCCTGCAACCAGCCGTCCAGCCCCTGCCGCAGGGCGGGCAGGTCGAACAGCGGGGCGGCATCGGTCACCGGGTCCAGCCCCCAGATCAGGGTGGCGTAGTCGGTGGCGACAAAGCCAAGGGGGGCCAGCCCTTGTTCCTCCATCCGCTTGGTCAGCAGAAGGCCAAGCGTTTGCTGGGCATTGCGACCGGCAAAGCCATAGATGCACAGATGTTCGCGTCCTTCATGCGGGAAGCTTTCCAGAAGCAGGCGATCACGCTGGGGCAAGCGGCTGACGTCTCGTTGCAGGCTCAGCCAGTCGGCGGTGTGTTGCGGCAGGTCAGGCCAGCGCGATTGTTCTAATAGTGCAAGTATTCTGTCCGAAAGCAGGGTGGATGTGGCAAATTTTGTTCCATTAAACACAGCCACCTTCGGCTCCCGCCCCGGCTGGCGTGTCACTTCGACTGTCAGTTCGTTCAGCCCCTCATAGCGCACAATCTCGCCGCCGATCAGAAAGGTATCACCGGGGGTCAGGGTGGCGGCAAAGGCTTCCTCGACCTCGCCCAAGGGGGTGGGGCGGCCGCGCAGGCGGACCTTGAGCGTTTCGGTGTCGATGATGGTGCCAAGGTTCTGGCGGATCACGGCGGCGCTGCGCGGGTCGCGGAGCTGCCATTTGCCATTGCGATGAAGAAGGCGCTGCCATTTGTCGTAGGCCCGCAAGGCATAGCCGCCTGTGGCCGCGAAGTCTAGGCAGGCGTCGAACTGGGCGCGCGTCAGGTCGGCATAGGGGCCGGCGGTCGTGACCTCCGCGAACAGCGCATCGGCATCGAAAGGGGCGGTGCAGGCGGTCATCAGGATATGCTGGCACAGCACATCGCGCGGGCCGGGGCCGCGGGGTTCGCCGTCAAGATCATGGTCCTTGGCGGCTTGCAGCGCGGCGCGGCATTCGACCACCTCAAAGCGGTTGGCGGGCACCAGAAGGGCCTTGGACGGCGCGTTGTAGCGATGGTTCGCCCGCCCAATGCGCTGGATCAGCCGCTTGACGTTCTTTGGTGCCCCGACCTGGATTACAAGGTCCACATCGCCCCAATCCAGCCCAAGGTCCAGCGAGCCGGTGCAGACCACGGCGCGTAAGCTGCCCGCCGCCAATGCCGCCTCCACCCGCTCGCGGGCTTCGCGGGAAAGACTGCCGTGATGGATGCCGATGGGCAGGTCATCTTCGTTCTGCAACCACAGATGATGAAAGAAGATTTCGGCCTGCGCGCGGGTGTTGTGAAAGATCAGCGTTGTCTTGTGGCGGCGCACCTGATCCAGAATGTCGGGAATGGCATAGCGCCCGCCACCGCCCGACCATGGGGGCGGCTGGTCGGTTTCCAGCATGGAAATATCGGGGTCGGGGCCGGGATCGGCCAGCAGGACACCGGTGTCTTTCCCCAGATAGGCCGCCAGCGCGGGCGGATCTTCGACCGTGGCCGACAGGCCCACGCGGCGCAGGCCGGGCGACAGGTTGTACAGGCGTGCAAGGCACAGCATCAACTGGTCGCCCCGCTTTGATTCCGCCAGCGCGTGCAATTCGTCGATGATCACCCGCTGCAACCCGGCAAAGATGCGCGGCGCATCCTCGTAGGACAACAGCAGCGCCAGACTTTCCGGCGTGGTCAGCAGGATATGCGGCGGATCGGCGCGCTGGCGGCGGCGCTGGGTATAGCTGGTGTCGCCGGTGCGGTCCTCGACCCGGATGGCCAACCCTGCGCCTTCGATGGGCGCCCGCAGGTTGCGGCGGATGTCGGCGGTCAGGGCCTTTAGCGGGGAGATATAGAGCGTATGCAGGCCGTTGGGCGGCGCGGCCCCCAGTTCGGCAAATGTCGGCAGAAAACCCGCCAGTGTCTTGCCGCCCCCGGTTGGTGCGATCAGCAGGGTCGAGGTTTCCTGTGCCCGCTCCAGCATTGCCTGCTGATGCGGGTGCAATTGCCAGCCCTTGTCGGCAAACCAGCGGGAAAGGGGCGGGGGAAGTGCGGTCATGACGACAAGCTAGGGTGGCCCGGTCACGCGGAAAAGGGCGAAGCGTGAATTTGCGGCGCGGGTGTCGCGGGCAGGCTTGCGGGTGCGGGCGGGCGGCCCTAGGACGGACCCATGAAACTGTTATTTCTTGGCGATGTGATGGGGCGGGCAGGGCGCGCGGCGGTGGCCGAGCGGCTGCCAAAGCTGCGTGCCGATTGGGGCCTCGATTTCGTCGTGGTCAATGGCGAGAATGCCAGTCAGGGCGCGGGGCTGACGGCGGAACATGCGCGCGTGTTGTTGCAGGCGGGCGCCGATGTGATCACGCTGGGCGACCATGCCTTTGACCAGAAGGACATGCTGCAATTCGCCGAAAGCGAGCCGCGGATCATCCGCCCCTTGAACTTTTCCAAGGTGGCGCCGGGCAAGGGCGCGCGGGCGTTCGACGCACCGGGGGGCCGCAAGGTTCTGGTGGCGCAGGTCTTGGGGCAGGTGTTCATGAAGCGCCCGTTCGACGACCCGTTCAGCGCGATTGAGACGGTGCTGAAAACCCACCGTCTGGGGGCCGCCGTGCAGGCCGCCATCGTTGATGTGCATTGCGAGGCGACCAGCGAAAAGATGGCGATGGGCCATTGGTGCGACGGGCAGGCCAGCCTTGTGGTCGGCACCCACACCCATGTGCCGACTGCCGACCACATGATCCTGCCGGGCGGCACCGCTTACCTCTCGGATGCCGGGATGTGCGGCGATTACAACAGCGTCATCGGCATGGAAAAGCTGGAGCCACTGCGCCGCTTTATCACCGGCATGGCCAGCGGGCGGTTCGAGCCTGCGAATGGCGAGGCCACGCTGGCGGGCGTTTATGTTGAAACCGATGACCGCACCGGCAAGGCAACGCGCATCCGCGCCGTGCGTAAGGGCGGGCGGCTGGAGCAGGCCGGGCCATAATGCAGCGGCTGTATCTGATCACGCTGGTCACACTGGGCATCGGCTGGGGCTGCACGCAACCCCTTGGCAAGATTGCAGCCTCGACCGGGCACAAGCCGTTCGGGTTGATTCTGTGGCAGTTGGTGGTCTGTGTGCTGGTGCTGGGCGCCTTGACGCTGCTGCGGGGCAAGCGCCTGCCACTGACCCCGTCGGCCCTGAGGTTCTATGTGGTGGTGGCCGTTCTGGGCACCTTGGTGCCGAACTATACCTTCTACCTGTCGGTCACGCATCTGCCTGCGGGGATCATGTCGATCATCATCGCCTCGATTCCGCTGATCGCCTTTCCCATGGCACTCGCGCTGGGGATGGACCGTTTCTCGCTGTCGCGGCTGGGCGGGTTGGCGCTGGGGCTGGCCGGTGTGGGGGTGATTGCGCTGCCCGGTGCCGCGCTGCCCGAACCGGCGATGGCCGCCTGGTTGCCGGTCGCCATGGTGGGGCCGCTGTTCTATGCCATCGAGGCGACCTATGTCGCCCGCACCGGCATTGGCACGATGGATGCGGTGCAGGCGATGCTGGGCGCTTCGATTGCCGGGCTTGTCCTGTGCGTGCCTCTGGCGCTGGCTACCGGGCAATGGTTCACACCGCCCCTGCCGTTGGGGCGGGCGGAATGGGCGCTGGTCGCGTCTTCCGCGCTGCATTCGGTGCTTTATGCCACCTATGTCTGGCTCGCCGCGCGGGCGGGGGCGGTTTTTGCCAGCCAGACCAGCTATGTCGTCACCGTCGCGGGCGTGTTCTGGGCCATGCTGATCCTGGGCGAACGCCTGACAAGCGGCATCTGGATTGCCGCCCTGCTGATGATCGGCGGGCTGTTTCTGGTGCGTCCGCGCGGACGACAGGCTTGAACCATCTATCACGACCGGTTCTGTAGAATTTTCTTCCCTTTGTCGTGTTCAGGCGGGTATATGCCGCGAAACGATCTGGGGGTTACATGCTGGGACTTGATCTGGACCAGACCACGCAGACCATCGTTGCGCTGGTCATTCTGGCGGGTATGTTCACCCTGTTCCTGCGCGAAACCTATCCGGTCGAGGTGGTCGCCATGGGGGGCGCCGCGCTGATGTTGGTGATCGGCATCCTGCCGGTCAAGGCCGCGACCGAGGTTCTGTCGAACTCTGCCCCCTGGACCATCGCCATGATGTTCCTGATCATGGGCGGACTGGTCAGGACCGGGGCGGTGGAAATGCTGATCGGCATTGCCGAGCGACATGCCGGGAGCCGGCCGCGCACCACGATTGCCGTGCTGTTCAGCTTTGTCGCGGTCGCCTCTGCCTTCATGAACAACACGCCGCTGGTGGCCGTGTTGATCCCCGTTGTCATCCAGATCGCCGCGCGTATCGGCACGGCACCGTCAAAGCTGTTGATCCCGCTTAGCCACATGACGGTGCTGGGCGGGATGATGACGCTGATCGGCACCTCGACCAACATTCTGGTCGATGGGGTGGCAAAGGATGAGGGGCTGGCCCATTTCACCCTGTTCGAGGTGGCACCCCTTGGTCTGGCTGTCACACTGGCGGGCGGCCTTTATCTGGCGCTGTTCGGCAACCGGTTGTTGCCGGTGCGCCAGTCGATGGCGTCGCTGCTGGGCGACCGCAAGCGGATGAAATATTTCACCGAAGTGGCAATCCCTGAAGATTCGGTTCTGGTTGGCAAGCCGGTGAACGAGGTGCCGCAGTTCAAGCGTGCGGGTGTCAGGGTGATTGACGTGCTGCGCGGTGATCTGTCGTTGCGCCGCGCGATGGAGGGTGTGGTGCTGCAAGGCGGTGACCGCGTTGTCCTGCGCACCGAGATGACCGAGATTCTTGACATGCAAAGCCGCACCGACATGCGCATGGCCGACAAGCTGTCTTCGGTGGAAACCGAGACGGTGGAGGTGCTGATCACGCCCGGCTGCCATATGATCGGCCGCAGCTTGGGTGAGATGCGCCTGCGCCGCCGTTATGGCATCTATGTTCTGGCCGCCCACCGGCGCAGCCAGAACATCGGTCGCCAGCTTGACGAGCTGGAGGTGCAGGTTGGCGATACGCTGCTGCTGGAGGGCCGGGCCGAGGATATCAAGCGTCTGGCCGAAGACATGGCGATGGTCGATGTCAGCCACCCCAAGGCCCGTGCCTATCGCCGCGCCAAGGCACCCATCGCGATTGGCGTTCTGGCCATGGTCGTCATCCTGTCGTCGCTGGATGTGGCGCCGATTCTGGCGCTGGCCTTCATCGGTGTGGTGATCATCCTGCTGGCGCGTTGTGTCGATGCCGACGAGGCCTTTGATTTCGTTGATGGCCGGTTGATGGCGATGATCTTCGCCATGCTTGCCGTGGGCGAGGGGCTGGACCGCTCTGGCGCGGTCGCCATGATCGTTGCCGCAGTCAAGCCATGGATGGAGGGGCTGTCGCCCTTTGCCATGATTCTGGCGGTCTATCTGTTGGGGTTGATCCTGACCGAATTCCTGTCGAACAACGCGGTTGCGGTGATCTACACCCCCATCGCAATTCAACTGGCGCATGGGTTGGGGGTTGATCCGCGGCCTTTCGTGGTGGCGGTGATGTTTTCGGCCACGCTCGCCTTTGGCACGCCCGTCGGCTATCAGACCAACATGATGGTCTATGGGCCGGGCGGATATAAGTTCCTGGACTTTACCAGGATCGGCGTGCCTTTGAACATCATCACCTGGCTGCTGTGTTCCGCGCTGATTCCGCTGATCTGGCCGCTTTATCCCTGAAGGGACGCCCCCACCCTGACTCTCTCCCCTTGGGGGAGAGGGCCGGGGTGAGGGGGGCTTGCCGCCGCCTTGCCCCGTAGTGTAGAGGACGCCATCACCAAAGGATCAGGGGTTCAAGGGTCATGGCAGGCCATTCGAAATGGGCAAACATCCAGCACCGCAAGGGCAAGCAGGATGCGATCCGCTCGAAAATGTTCTCGAAGCTGTCGAAGGAAATCACCGTCGCTGCCAAGATGGGCGATGCTGACCCCGACAAGAACCCGCGCCTGCGCCTTGCGGTCAAGGCCGCCAAGGCGGTTTCGATGCCCAAGGACGTGATCGACCGCGCGATCAAGAAATCGCAGATGGGCGATGCCGCGGATTATGTGGAAATCCGCTATGAGGGTTACGGGGCTGGTGGCATCGCCATCATCGTCGAGGCGCTGACCGACAACCTGAACCGCACCGCCAGCAATGTGCGCAGCTATTTCACCAAGGGCGGCGGCAACATGGGGCAGACCGGCTCGGTTTCCCACAGCTTTGATCGTCTGGGCGAGATTTCCTATCCGGTCTCGGCGGGCAGCGCCGATGACGTGATGATGGCTGCGCTGGAAGCGGGCGCAGATGACGTGGAATCGGATGACGAGGGTCACTGGATCTATTGCAAGGTCGAAGACCTGTCCTCGGTATCTGATGCGCTGGAAAAGGCGCTGGGGGAATCGACCGAGGCCAAGCTGATCTGGAAACCCCAGACCCTGACCGAGGTTGATCTGGAAACCGCACAAAAGCTGATGCGGCTGATCGACCTTCTGGAAGAGGATGACGACGTGCAGACCGTGACCCACAATTTTGACGTGCCCGAGGACGTGGCTGCGCAGTTGTGACCACAGGTTCCGCAAGGTTTGAACCGGCCCCTTCGGGGGCCTTTTCTTTGCGCGGCGGTCAAATCGCCCCACGGTCGTGTGCTGTGCCCTTATTCGGATACCAGTGACCGCCGGGCATGGGTACGGATGGCGCGGGTCAGGGGGGCCAGCGCGGGGGCTGCAAGGCGGGTGAATTGCCAGTGCAGGGGAACATCCAGCGACGCGCCGGGCACAAGTTCCACCAGACGGCCAGTATCCAGATGCGGGCGGGTCAGCCCCTCGGGGTTCATCGCCCAGCCAAGACCCAGCAGGCAAGCCTCGACAAACCCGTGCGAACTGGCCAGCCGATGGGTCGGAAACGCCACGCGCGTGCCGTAGATCTGTCGCGCCAACCAGCATTCCTGCAACTTGTCCTTGTCGGAATAGGTTAGGCCCGGTGCCTGTGCCAGCGCCCTGGCCGTCGGTCCATCCGGCATCCAGCGCGCCAGATAGGCGGGCGAGGCGGTGGCCAGATACCGCAGAGCGCCCAAGGGCAGGCTGTCGCAGCCTGACGGTGCCGTCGCGTGGCTGGTGATTGCGGCTACCACCTCGCCCCGGCGCAGCCAGTCCTGGCTGACATCCTGATCGTCAATCACCAGATCGAACAGGAACCCCTCGCATTCGGCCAGCGCGGGCAGCACCCAGGTCGCCAGACTGTCGGCATTCACCGCGATGCGCAGGGTCAACGGCCCCGCGCCCAGTTGCGGCAGGTCGGCGTGCAGGGCCTGTTCCAGCAGGGACACCTCATCATGGTGCCGGATCAACCGCAGCCCCGCCACCGTCGCGGTGCAGGGCTGCGCGCGGCGGATCAGAAGGGTGCCCGTCTGCTCCTCCAGCGCCTTGACGCGTTGCGAGATCGCCGAAGCCGTCACCCCCAGCGCCGCCGCCGCAAGGTCGAACGATCCGCGCCGATGAACGGCGGCCAGGGCGGCAAGCTGGTTGGGGTCAATCATTGGATTAGTTTCTCTTAATCATGTAAAAGTAGATTAAGTAGAGTTTCGGCCGAAGCCAAGCTATCACGACCGAAAGCGGGAGGATGCGATGGCGGGCGAGACGGATTTGAAAACGCTGGATGGGCGGGCGCCGAAGTTGCCTGGCATCAGCCGGGGATATAGGTTCGCGGCCATCGCCACCGCACTGTCTTGCCACGACCACATATCCCGGCCCGCCGCCGATGCGGAACCGGGGATGGGGGCGCTGTCCCATGCTTAATGCCGCCGTCGCGGGCTTTCTCGTATCTCTTAGCCTGATCCTGGCCATCGGGGCGCAGAATGCCTTTGTGTTGCGCCAAGGCATCCGGCGAGAGCATGTTCTGGCGGTGGTGGCGGTCTGTGCGCTATCCGATGCTCTGCTGATCGCGGCGGGGGTGACGGGGTTCGGCCTTGCCTCGGCCCGTCTGCCCTGGCTGGGAACGGCGATGCGCTGGGCGGGGGTGGCGTTTCTGCTGACCTATGGCGCGCTGCGGTTTCGTGCTGCGGCCAAGGGAGGCGAGGCCTTGATGCCTGCTGCCGGGGCCTCGGCGCCCTTGGGCCGGGTTCTGGCAACCTGCCTGACGCTGACCTGGGCCAACCCGCATGTCTATCTGGATACGGTTGTGTTGCTGGGCTCGATCGCGGCGCAATACGATCCGCACAGGGGCGCCTTTGGCATCGGGGCGGCTACTGCTTCGCTTGTGTTCTTTTCGGTGCTGGGGTTCGGAGCGCGGCTGTTGGCTCCGGTTTTTGCCCGCCCCCGCGCCTGGGTGGTGCTGGAGGTTCTGGTCGGCCTGACGATGTGGGCGCTGGCGCTGGGGCTGGCCCTGGAGGCATGATCCGCGCCTGCGGTGTTGCGCCCCATCCGGTGCCAGCGAACGCAGCACTCGCCCCGGATTAACCCCGCGTGCCTAGCGTCCGCCCCCAGCACATGCCGGAGGTTCCCGATGCCCGACGACACACCCATCCTTGCCCTGCCGTTGATCATGCCGTCGCAGGCGCAAAAGCACGTTACCCATAACGAGGCGGTGCTGCTGCTGGATGCGCTGGTGCATCTGGCCGTCATCAGCCGCGCCCTTGGCACGCCGCCCGGCTCTCCGGCAGAGGCGGACCGCTATATCGTGGCCACCGGCGCCACCGGCGACTGGGCGGGGCAGGTGGGGCGCATTGCACTGCGGCAAGACGGGGCCTGGCGCTTTGTCGTGCCCAACCCCGGCTTTCGTGCCTGGATCGTGGCCGAAAACACAGCCGCCACCTGGACCGGCACGGCCTGGGTTTCGCAGGCCGAACAGGCGTTGAGCGTGACCCAGATCGGCGTCTCTACCACGCCCGATGGCACCAACCGGCTGGCGGTTTCATCGCCTGCGACGCTGCTGACCCATGCGGGCGCGGGCCATCAGGTCAAGGTGAACAAGAACGCCGCCGCCGATACCGCCAGCCTGCTCTATCAGACCGGCTTTTCGGGGCGCGCCGAAATGGGTCTGGCGGGCAGCGATGATTTCACGGTCAAGGTTTCGGCCGATGGCTCTACCTGGTTCGATGCTGTCGTGGCCGACCGCACCACGGGCAGGGTGCGGTTGCCGGGGGGGGCGCGGTTGCCGAACGGGACGGCAGCCGCGCCCAGCGTCAGCTTTGACGCCTCTACCGCGACGGGCGCCTACCGTGCCGCCGCAGATCAGATCGGGCTTGCCACCGCAGGCGTGGCGCGGGTTCTGCTGGGCACGACCGCCTGCCAGATCGACCTGCCGCTGACCGGGACGGCTGTGGTGTCCAGTGCGACCGATGCCACCGCGGGCCGTGTGCTCAAGGTGGGGGCGGGCTGGCAGCAACTGGATGCCACGCTTTACCGTCCCGGCAATATTCTGGGCACCGTCAGCCAGACCGCAGGCGTGCCGACCGGCGCGGTGATCCAGCGTGGCACCGGCGCGAATGGTGACTATGTCCGCTATGCCGACGGCACCCAGATCTGCACCCATTCCCTGACCGGCTCCACAACGGCAGCCGTGACATGGACCTTTCCCGCCGCCTTCGTCGCGGTGCCCAGCGTTACCGGCACGTCGCAGGCCACGGTGCTGTCCTGTGTCATGCTGGATGCAGTGCCGACGGCAAGCGCCGCCACCCTCAGCACCCGCGACAAGGCCGATGCCCGCCGCGCTGATACCATGCGCGTGCTGGCCGTGGGGCGCTGGTTCTGATGCCCGCAGTTTTATGAAAATCGGGCGCAGATGCCGTGGTTTCGCCCCGCCCTCTGCGCGATTTGCTAACCTTGCACCGGCAGGCTGGTGCCCGGATCATGCCGGATGCCAGCCATGCAATTGCAAATCCTTACCCCCTATGGCGCCGAGACACTGGGCACCGCGTATATCGCCGAAGGTCTGGGCGTGGTGCAGACCGGCGGTTATCTGCGACTGGTTTTTGCCAGCCGCACCGACAGCCGGCCCGGCCAGTTGACGCTGGCGCAGGCCGGTTCCAGCGGATCGGATCTGCAACCCGGAAGCGACCTTGCCGTGCAAGATGCGGGCGGAACGGCACGGTTCTATCTGTTCACCACCTCAGGCGACATGCTTCGCACCACGACGCTGAACACCAGCGGCAAATTCTCGGGCAGTCCTGGTGCGACCACCAGCGAAGGCATCCTGATCGGCGTCAATGCGATGGAGGTGATCGAACGGGCTGGCGGCGACCTTGCGGTTCTGTCGCAACATGGGGTCGCGGGGTTGCGCCTGTTCGGTCTGTCGGACAAGGGCGTGCTGAGCCTGATCGGCGCGGTTCAGGATGAGGTGAAGTCGCATGTCGATACCGTCAGCGACATGGCGCGGCTAAGCATTGACGGCAACGATTTCCTGCTGGCGCTGTCGCCCACCGAAAACGGCGTGACGCTGTATCAGGTCACTGCGGCCGGGCTTTCCCTGACCGATGCCATGGGCCCCTATGATGGGCTGGCGATCAACGGCCCGGCGGCGGCAGAGGTGGTGCAGGTCGGCGGCCAGACCTTTGCCATCGTCGCCTCGACCGGATCCTCCTCACTGACGGCGCTGCGGGTCAACCAACTGGGCGTGCTGTTTCAGACCGATCATCTGGTCGATGACCGCGACAGCCGTTTCGCCCATGTCGCGGCGCTGGATCAGTTCACGGCGCAGGGCCGGGTGTTTCTGGTGGCGGGCGGCACCGATGCGGGCCTGTCTGTGATCGAGGTCTTGCCGGGCGGTGAACTTTCAAAGGTGATGAGCGTGTCGCTGGAGGCCGGGCAAGGCCTGGCGGCGGTGACGGGCATTACTGTCGCGGTCTATCAGGGCATGGCGAATATCTTTGCCACCGATGCCCGGGGTGACCTAATCCTGCATTTTGGCATCGATCTTGCGACGCTGGGTCCGCTGATACAGGGCGCAGGCTCCCTGACCGGAACCGGCGCGGATGACCGCCTGATCGGCAGCGCCGGGGCCGATACGCTGGCTACGGGCGCGGGGGACGACTTTCTGCATGACGGCGCAGGCAGCGACCACCTGATCGGCGGGCCCGGGGCAGATACCTTTGTGATGGTGCGCGACGGGCAGGTGGATTACATTCAGGATTTCCAGCAAGGCCTTGATCATATTGATTTGTCGGGCTGGGGCCGCATCTATTCGGCTGCGGCCCTTACCCTAACTTCAACGCCCACCGGGGCGGTGATCGGCTATGGGGACGAGCGGTTGGAGATTACCTCCTCCTCCGGCCTTTCCCTGACGCTGACGGACGGCGATTTTCTCTTCTAGTTGGCGGGGCGATAATCTGCCGCCATGTTGTACATCCGTGCGGCATCGCGCGGCGGCAGATCGGCAATCAGCAGCGCCGGGCCGGGGCCAGCCTTGGCCAGCACCTCGCCATGCGGGCCGGTGATGACCGATCCGCCCGCATAGGTCAGATCGCCCTCGACCCCGCAATAATTGGCATAAACGATCGCCACCGCATTGTTGGCCGACATCGAAGGCACCGTCGCCTCGGCCACATGGGTATAGGGCATCATGTTCGCCGTGGGCACCAGAACCGCCTCGACACCGCGCGCGGCAAGGGCGGCGACATGGGCCGTAAATTCCACGTCATAGCAGATCAGCAGGCCGCAGCGCCGCCCGTTCAACTCAAAGGTGGCATAACGGTCGCCCGGGGCGTAAATCGCCTTTTCGCGCGGACCGTAAAGCTGGATCTTGCGGTAATGCGCCAGTTCGCTGCCATCCGGCCCGAAGGCCACGGCAGAATTGAATACCTGCGCCCCGTCGCGTTCTGCATAGCCCAGAACCAGCCCGCAGCCCGCCTGCCGCGTCAGGGCCGCCAGTGCCTGATGCCAGGCCCCGCCACGCGGCTGTGCCAGTTCGGCAATCCGGTCGTGGTTATAGCCCGGCAGGAAACTTTCCGGCCCGACTAGCACATCGGCCCCTGCCGCCGCAGCGGCGCGCAACTGTAGGCCGATCTGGTCCAGCGCGGACTGCACATCGCCCGCTGGGGAAAAAGTTTGCCACAGGGCAACGCGTTGGGCCGGGCGCATGAGATTCTCCGATTTTCGCGGCAGGATCGGGCGGGGCGGTCGGCTTGTAAAGCCCTAGCTCTGCATCACATAGCTGCCCGGGGCCGCCGCCAGCCCTGGCACGGCGGCAGGGGGCGGGCACGGCGGACCCGATCGCGCTGCCAGCCATGCCCCCCAGACCGGCCACCACGATCCCTCTTGCGCGTCGTGGGCCAGAAGCCAGTCTTCCGGTGCGACAAAGGCCGTGTCGCGGCTTGCGGTGGCCTGACGGAACCGGCGATGCGGATGCCCCGGTTCCGAGACGATGCCCGCATTATGCCCGCCCGAGGTAAGGACGAAGGTCACCTCGGTATCGGTCAGCCGCCCGATCTTGAACACCGATTGCCAGGGCGCGATCGTATCGCTTTCGGTTCCTACGGCAAAGACCGGCACCCGCAGATCGCCCAGCGCGACGGGGTGGCCATCAACCAGATGCCTGCCCTGCGCCAGACGGTTTTCCAGATACAGCCCCCGCAGATATTCCGAGTGCATTCGCCACGGCATCCGCGTGCCATCGGCATTCCAGCAAGCCATGTCGTTCGGCGTCTGCCGGTCGCCCATCAGATAGTCACGCACCACCCTGGCCCAGATCAGGTCATCGCTGTTCAAAAGCTGAAAGCTGGCTGCCATCTGGTTTGAATCAAGATAGCCCCTGGCCCACATCATATCTTCCAGCAGGGTGATCTGCGCCTCGGTGATGAACAGGGCAAGGGGACCGACCTCGGCAAAGTCGGTCTGCGCCGCCAGCAGCGTCAGGCTGGCCAGCCGCATGTCGCCGCGGCGCGCCATATCGGCCGCCGCAATCGCCATCAGGGTGCCGCCCAGGCAATAGCCAGCGGCATGAACCCGCTTTGCGCCAGTTTCCGCCGTGATCGTCTCGATCGCCGCCAGTGGCCCAAGGGACAGGTAATCCTCCATCCCCATGTCATGCAGGCTGGCGTCGGGGTTTTTCCATGAAATCATGTAAACGGTGAATCCCTGGGCCACCAGCCAGCGGACCAGCGAGTTTTGCGGCGACAGATCCAGAATGTAGTACTTCATGATCCAGGCCGGAACGATCAGCACCGGCTCGGGGTACACTTCTGGCGTTACCGGGTCATAGCGGATCAGTTCAGCCAAAGCATTGCGCGCGACCACCTTGCCCGGCGTCATGGCCAGCCCCTTGCCCGGCGACAGGGGCGGCAGGGGACCGGGTTGGCGCGTCAGGGCACGGGTGGCATCTTCGGCCAGGTTCATCGCGCCCTTGAACAGGCTAAGTCCCAGGGTGTCACGGGCGCGGCGCAGCACCTCGGGGTTCAGCAGCGTATTGGCGGGCGACAGCGCATTGACCCATTGGCGGCTGGCAAAATCCAGCGCGCGCTGATGATGCGCCTCCATCCCGCGCAGGCCGGTGGTGGCGCGGTGCCACCAGTCGCGGCTGGCCAGCCAGCCGTCGCGCCACAGCGCAAAGGGCTGGGCGTTCCAGCCTGCATCGGCAAAGCGGTGGTCGGTGACCGGCTGCGGGTCAAGCGCCCCGGCGGCCAGCGCCATGGTCTGGCGCAGCGCGTCCTGTGCCAGATCGGCGCTGTGGCCGGGGGCGGCGGCCAGATGCGTCAGCCAGTCGGCCATGGCCGCGGCCAGGACCGAGGGGGCAAGGCCCTGCGTTGCCCGCGCAATGGTGGCATGGGTGGCGCGATCAAGGTCTTCAGCCGGGTTGCCGGGGGGCTGAGCCATGGGCATGGTCTCCTCGCAATATTCCCTCCCGGATGTCGGCCCCTTGTCGCGCCCGGTCAAGCCCTTGCGGCAGAAGGGCGCGGCGCGCGCTAAACCCCCAGCCGGTCGCGCATCGAATACCACGTCATCGCCATCGCCAGCAGCGGCCAGCGGAAGGCGGGGCCACCGGGAAAACGCGGCTGCGGCAGGCTGGCCATCAGATCGAACCGCTCGGCAGTGCCCGCCGCCGCCTCGGCCATCACCTTGCCCGCAAGGGTCGCCATCGCCACGCCATGCCCGGAATAGCCCGAGGCCGACAGCACGTTCTGCCCCGCCCGAACGAAACAGGGCATCCTGTTTACGGTAATCGCCAGCGTGCCGCCCCAGGCATAGTCGATGCGGGCATCGGCAAGTTGGGGATAAACCTCGAGCATCGGCTTCCTGACCGTCTTGATCAGGTCGGGGAACTTGTAACCATAGCTTTCGCCGCCGCCGAACAACAGGCGGTTATCCTCGCTCAGCCGCCAGTAATTCACCACGAACTTCGTGTCGCAAACCGCGATGGGCTTTGACAAAACTGCCGCAGCCCGGTCGCCCAGAGGCTCGGTCGCAAGGATGAAATTGTTGATCGGCATGACCCGCGCCGCCACGGGGCGTGACAGGTTGCCAAGGTATCCGTTGCCCGCCAACAGCACCTGTTTGGCCAGCACCCGGCCATGGCCGGTGCGCACGATGGGGGCGGCGCCGGGCACGACCTCATGCACCTCGGACCGTTCATAAATCCGCGCGCCCGCAGCACTGGCGGCCTGCGCCAGCCCGATGGCATAGTTCAACGGATGCACATGGCCCGCGCCCCAGTCGATCTCGCCGCCCTGATAGGCGGGCGATCCGACGATTGCGCGAAAGGCGTCGCGGTCCAACTGCTCCAACTGGTCATAGCCATAGTCACGGCGCAGCTTTTCGGCATAGTCGCGGGTGTGGCGCACCTCGCCGCTGGTCCAGCAGGCATGGCCGACGCCGGGGTGCCAGGTAACGGGCATTGCATGGGTGTCGATCAACCCGCGCACAAGGGCTTTGGCCTCTTCGGCCATGTCCCACATCCGATGGGCGTTTTCGCGCCCCGCTGCCTTTTCCAGCCAGACCTGATCCTGCCGCTGGCCAGACCCGACCTGACCGCCGTTGCGGCCAGAGGCGCCAAAGCCCACGCGATGCGCTTCGACCACCACCACATCGTAACCGCGCTGCGCCAGATGCAGCGCCGCCGACAGGCCGGTATAGCCCGCGCCGACAATGCAGATATCGGCCTTTGCCTCTCCCTTCAGTTCGGGGAAGGGGGCCAGATCGCAGCGTGTGGCGGCATAGTAGGACGGCGGATATTCCCCCGTCCGGTCATTGGCATGAAGCAGGTTCATGGCTTACACGTTCAGCAGCAGGTGTTCGCGCTCCCAAGGGCTGATCACTTGCAGGAACTCTTTGTATTCATTGCGCTTTACCGAATCGTAAACCGCGACGAATTCCTTGCCCATCACCTCTTTCAGCGCCTCGTCCTCATCCAGAAGGTCCAGCGCGTCGCCCATGGTGGCGGGAATATCCTCGCTGTCAATGTAGGCCGAGCCGGTGAATTCGGGGCGGGCTGCGGTCTTGTTCATCAGGCCCAGATAGCCGCAGGCGAGGGTGGAGGCGATGCCGAGATAGGGGTTGCAATCCATCCCCGGCAGACGGTTTTCCACCCGCCGCGCGGCAGGGCCCGAAATCGGGATGCGCAGGCCCGTGGTGCGGTTGTCGCGGCCCCATTCCAGATTGATGGGGGCGGCAAAATCGGGGACATAGCGGCGATAGCTGTTGACGTAGGGCGCAAACAGCGCGACCGCGGCGCCAAGGTGCTTTTGCAAGCCGCCGATAAAGTTCAGGAAGGCGTCGGTCTCTACCCCCTTCGGTCCGGCAAAGATGTTCTTGCCGGTCTTGGTATCGACCACCGAGGTATGGATGTGCATGGCCGAACCCGGCTCTCCGGCAATCGGCTTGGCCATGAAGGTGGCGAAACAATCGTGGCGCAGGGCCGCCTCGCGGATCAGGCGCTTGAAGAAGAACACATCATCGGCCAGCCGGACGGGATCGCCGTGGGCCAGGTTCAGCTCGATCTGGCCAGCGCCGCCTTCTTGCAGGATACCGTCGATTTCCAGGCCCTGGGCTTCGGCGAAATCATAGATGTCGTCGATGACCTTGCCATATTCATCCACCGCCGACAGCGAATAGGCCTGCTTGCCCGCAGCCCGGCGGCCGGTGCGGCCCATTGGCGGAATGACCGGCTGGTTCGGGTCGATGTTGCGGGCGGTCAGGAAGAATTCCATTTCGGGCGCGACCACCGGTGTCCAGCCCTGTTCGGCATAAAGCCCGACGATCCGGCGCAGCACGTTGCGCGGCGAGAAGGGCACCAGATTGCCCTCCTGGTCCTTGGCATCGTGGATCACCTGAAGCGTGACATCCGCCGTCCAGGGCGCGGCGGTGGCCGTCGTCCAGTCGGGCTCCAGAATCATGTCAGGTTCGGTAAAGGCATCGAAGGGGTTATCAGCCCATTCGCCGGTGATGGTTTGCAGAAAGATGGAATTTGGCAGGAAGTAGTTGGTTTGCTTGGCGAATTTCGCCGCCGGCATCGCCTTGCCGCGCGCCACGCCGGCGATGTCGCCGATCACGCATTCCACTTCGTCCACACGGCGGTTGCCGATGTAGTCTTTTGCCGCCTCTGGCAGCTTGTCGGTCCATTTGGACATGAGTCACACTGTTGTTTAGGGTTTCCCCCGCGCATCAGGCGCGGGGTTCCTTGAAAAAGGCGGCGATACGGCCCGCCATGGTCTTGTCCTGCAACGGATCAGCCAGCCGGGTCGCGGCGGCCGCCATCACCTCGTCGGGGACCAGACCTTTGCCCCGTGTCTTCATCAGACCATCCACGAATTCGGGGCGGAATTCGGGATGGGCCTGCACCGTGAACGCGCGGTCATCATAAAGCAGCGCGGCATTGGCGCAGAAGTCATTGCTGGCAATCACCTTGGCCCCGGCGGGGGCCTGAACCACCTGATCGCGGTGCCAGGCGTTCAGCGTCACCTTCTCACCGGCAAAGTCGTAATCGGTGGCGCCAACCGCCCAGCCTTCGCCATAGCGTTCGACCTTGCCGCCCATGGCTTGCGCCACGATCTGGTGGCCAAAGCAGATGCCCACCACCGGCACATGCGCGGCAAAGGCATCGCGGATGAACTGTTCCAGCGGGGGAATGAAGGCATGGTCTTCATAGACGCCATGGCGCGACCCGGTGATCAGCCAGCCTTCGCAATCCTTGACGCCTTTCGGAAACTCCCCATCCACCACCTTGTAGGTGCGGAAGGTGAAGCCGTGGCCGTCCAGCAGACGCGCGAACATATCGGGGTAATCCCCCATTTCGGGCGCAAGGGCGTCGGGCGCAAGGCCCGTTTGCAGAATGCCGATCAGCATGGGATGTCCACGAGGTTTGGTGTCGCAAGCCTAACCTGCCGCCCCCCCGGTCCGTCAAGAGGGAACGGCAGAAATTTGATCAAATCATCGCCCCCGGATGCGCGGGTCCAGCGCATCGCGCAAGCCATCGCCGATATAGTTCACCGCCAGAACAGTCAGCGAAATCGCGATACCGGGCCAGACGATACGTTCCGGGTAGGTACGGATGGAATCGATGCCATCGAACAAGAGCCGCCCCCAGGTCGGAAAGTCGGGCGGAAAGCCCAGACCCAGGAAAGACAGCACCGATTCCGTGATGATCGCCGCCGCAATGCCCAAGGTCGCCGCCACCAGCACCGGCGACAGCACGTTGGTCAGGATATGGCGCAAGATGATCCGCCGGGCAGGGGTGCCGATGGATTTTGCGGCCAGCACAAACTCGCGTTCCTTCAAGGCCAGCACCTCGCCGCGCACCACACGGGCAGCCTGCATCCAGCTTGTCACGCCAATCGCGGTCACAATCAGGATGAAGGTGCCCAGCCGCGGGCCCAGCACGCCCGAAATCGCATCGCGGAACAGGAACATCATCACCAGCAGCAGGGGCAACAGCGGCAAAGCCAGAAACAGGTCGGTCAGCCGCATCAGCCAGCTATCCAGCCGCCGGAAATAACCCGCCAGCACCCCGATCGTGGTGCCGATGAACAGCGCCACCATCATCGCCACCGCGCCCACCGCCAGAGAAATCCGCCCGCCGAACATCATCCGTGCCAGCATGTCGCGACCCAACTGGTCGGTGCCCAAAGGGTGCGCCCAGCTTGGCCCAAGGTTGCGCAGCTTGAACATCTTGGCGGTGTTCGGCTCGATGAAGTTCGGATCAGTCCGCCAGACCAGAGGCCCGATCAGCACAAAGACCATCAGCACGATCAGCAGCACCAGGGCAGCCATCGCCCCCTTGTGGTGACGGAATTGCGCCCAGACATCGGCCCACTGGCTGCGCGGGCGTGCAAGTTTCAGCTCAGTCATAGCGAATCCGCGGGTCAAGGATGCCATAGAGGATGTCGGCGATCAGGTTGAACAGCACGATCAGCACGGCAAAGATGAAGGTGATGGTCTGGATCAGCGGCAGGTCGCTGACATGAATTGCCCCGATCAGCGCGGCCCCGATGCCGTTGATCTTGAAGATATTTTCGGTGACGATGGCGCCGCCGAACACCGTGGGCATCCCCAGCGCGATGACGGTGACAACCGGGATCAGGCTGTTGCGCAGAACATGCTTCAGCAACACGGTCCGTTCGCCCATGCCCTTGGCCCGTGCGGTGCGAACGTAATCCTGGTTCAGGTTTTCCAGCACCGAAGACCGGGTATAACGGCTGATCTCGGCCGCGTTGAACAGGGCCAGCACCGTCACGGGCAGGGCCATCTGCATGATCATCTTGTAAAAACTGGCCCAATCGGTCACGCGCAACTGCGTGTCATAGATCGTCGGAAACCAGCCCAGCTTGACCGCGAAAATCATGATCAGCACGTTGCCGGTGAAGAATGTCGGCACCGAAAACCCGGCCATGGCGAAAAATGTGCCCGCCTGATCGAACCAGGAATACTGGCGATAGGCCGAATAGATGCCGATGGGCAGCGCGATCAGGATGCCGACCAGATAGGCGGTTCCCACTACGGTCAAGGTTTGCGGCAGACGCTCGCCGATGATCTGGAAAGCCGGGACCTTGGATTGCCAAGAGATGATGCGCTGTGCGCCCTGCGCGAAATCGGTGCCAAACCAACCGTCGATCAGATACTGCGGTTCAACCCAGAAAAACTGTTTCAGCCACAACACATAGCGCACCATGACCGGCTGGTCCGCCCCCAGCGCCTTCATCATCTTTTCGCGCACTTCGGGCGGCACGGTCAGCGGAATTTCCGACAGCGGGCTGCCGGGCGCCAGATCGACCAGAAGGAAGATCACCAGTGAAATCAGCAAAAGCGTCGGGATAGCCGTCAGCAATCGCCGGAGCGTATAGGTCAGCATATGCCTGCCTGTCGCGGAGGGGCCAAGGAAAGGACGCGGCAGGGAAGGCCCCCGCCGCGCCGTCGTCAGTTCACTTCACGCGATACCAGTCCTGCGCGTTCCACAACTCGGCATCCCACGCGTTCATGACGAACCCGCCCAGCGCGTTCGACTGGGCCGAGAAGCGGCCACGGTCGGCCAGCGGAATGACGACATTGCTGTCCTTGGTCAGCATGTCGTTCAGCTTCTTGACCAGCGCGCCGCGGGCCTCGATGCCGTTGGTGGTGGACAGCTCCTTGACCAGTGCATCATAGGCCGGGTCGCAGAAGCGGTTGATGTTTTCACCCTGCCACTGGTTGTCCGGGCCGGGGATCTTGTTGCACAGATACTGGGCCATATAGGGCTCGGCATCGGTGCCGTCGAAGTTGTTGGCGTACATTTCGACGTCAGCATAGAACTTCTGGAAGGTGTCGGGGCTTGCCGCGTCACCGCCGAAGTAAACGCCGGGATCGATCGACTTCAGTTCGACCTCGACGCCGATCTCGTTCCACCAGCCCTTGACCAGCGCCTGAAAGTCCTGACGCACTGCGCTTACCGAGGTCTGATACAGGATCGACAGTTTCTTGCCGTCCTTGTCGCGGATGCCGTCGCCGTCGCTGTCGGTCCAGCCGGCTTCGTCCAGCAGTTTCTTGGCGCCCTCGATATCCTGTTTCAGGCAGCCGGTGTTGTCCGATGCCTGAAAGGCCGGGGCAGGCACAAGGTTGCAGGTCGGGCGCGCGGCGCTGCCATAGCCCACATCGACCAACGCCTGACGGTCAATCGCCATCGACAGGGCCGCCCGCACCTTCGGATCAGAGAAGATCGGGTGGGGGTGCTTGATCGTCGAACGCTCGCCTTCGGCCAGGGCCGAGGACGGGTCGGTCATGTTGATCTCGATCCGCTCGACCAGCGTGCCGAAGGCGTTGACGAACTTGCCCTTGCCGCCGGCTGCCATCTGGGCCTGCTGCTCGGCGTTGATCTGGGTGTTCCAGGCATAGTCGAACTCGCCGGTTTCCATCACGGCCGAGGCCGCGGCCAGCGCATCGCCGCCGCCCTTCAGCGTGACGGTGGCAAAGGCGGGCTTGGCCGGGTCACGATAGTTGGGGTTGGCGGCCAGCGTCACCACGTCGTTCACCTTGAAGTCGGTGACCATGAAGGGGCCGGTGCCGATGGGCTTGGAATTCTGCTCGGTGCAGGTCGAGGCTGCGGCGCCAAGGCACTTTTCAAACTGGGCCTTTTGCAGGATCGGCGCGGTGCCGCCGGTGAAGGGCTGGTAGGGATAGGGCTTCGGCGCTTCGAAATTGACCACGACGGTCAGGTCATCGGGGGTGTCGATCGACTTCACGCCTTCGTATTTCGCAGCCTGGGCACAGCCGCCGCCGTCGGCGGTGCAGTATTCCCACGAGAATTTCACGTCAGCCGAGGTGAGGGGGGTGCCGTCCGACCACAGCAGGCCGGGCTTCAGTTTCCAGGTGATCGAGGTCAGATCCTTGGCAACGCCGCCATTTTCCACGGTCGGGATGCTTTCGACCAGACGCGGGTAAAGGTTGCCGTCCTGGTCAAAACCTGCCAGCGGCTCCAACACCAGAGAGCCGGCTTCCACGTCTTTCGTGCCCGAGGACAGATAGGCGTTCAGCGTCGAAACCGCTTGGTAATAAAGGATTTTCACTTCGCCGTCGCTGCCGCGTTCGGCATGGGCCATGGGGGCCAGCGCAAAGGCCGCCGCCGCGCCCAGAAGGGCGGATTTAAGTTTCATTGTGATACTCCCTGTTGATTATCGCTGATAGGCGCCTGCGTGCCGGTTGGTCCGGCATTGGTATTGGAATAAAGGTGACAGGCCACGAACCGACCCGGCTCGGCCTGAATCAGATCGGGCTTTATCGTGCGGCAAAGGTCAAAGACCTTGGGGCACCGGGTACAGAAATTGCATCCCTTGGGCGGGTTCGCGGGCGAGGGCACATCGCCTTTCAGGATGATGCGCTGACGCCGGGCGCGGTTGGGGTCGGGCTCGTTCACCGCCGACAGCAGCGCCTCGGCATAGGGATGCAGCGGGCGGGCATAGAGGGCGTCGCGGGGCGACAGTTCGGCGATGCGCCCCAGATACATCACCGCCACCCGGTCGGCGATGTGGCGCACCATGGAAAGGTCGTGGCTGATGAACAGATAGGTCAGGCCCAGCCGGGTCTGCAAATCCTCCAACAGGTTCACCACCTGCGCCTGGATCGAGACATCCAGCGCCGCAATCGGCTCATCACAGACGATGAATTTCGGGTTCAGCGCCAGTGCCCGCGCAATGCCGATACGCTGACGCTGGCCACCCGAAAAGGCGTAAGGATAGCGGTTGGCAAAGCTGCGGTTCAGGCCGACCTGATCCATCAACTCGTAAATCCGGCGCAGGCGGCCCTGTTCGTCCAGATTGGCATGTTCCAGCAGCGGCTCGCCGATGATGTCGGCCACGGTCATGCGCGGGTTCAGGCTGGCTTGCGGGTCTTGAAACACCATCTGCATGGTGGGCCGTTTCTGGCGCAGGGCCTCTGGTGTCAGGCTGGCCACGTCCTGCCCGTCGATCACCACCTTGCCCGCCGTCGGCTCGTACAGCCGCAGCAGCGCCCGGCCGACCGTGGATTTGCCGCAGCCGGATTCGCCGACAAGGCCCAGCGTCTCGCCCTGATTGATCGAAAAGCTGACGCCATCCACCGCCTTTACATCGCCGGTATGCTTGCGCAACAGGCCGGTGTGAATGGGGAAATACATTTTCAGGTCGCTGACCTGAACCAGAGGCTGTGGGCCGGCGTCAAGCATCCTCGCCCTCCGTCATCAGTTCGGGCGACCAGAAACAGGCCACATCATGGCCAGTGCCAAGGGGCTTGCCATCCACCGCATGGCGGGCGGGGTTTTCCTGGGCGCAACGGTCCAGCGAGTGGATGCAGCGGGCGCGGAACGGGCAAGAGGCGGGCTCGGCGGTCAGGATCGGGGGTTGTCCCTCTATTACCTGCAACCGCGCCGCACGTTCGCCAGAGATTGACGGGATCGTGCGCAGAAGGGCGCGGGTATAGGGGTGCTGCGGCCTGGCGAACAGTTCCTTGACCGGGGCATGTTCGGCCACTTGCCCGCCATACATCACCATCACCCGGTCGGCGATGGCGGCAATCACGCCAAGGTCATGGGTGATCCAGATGATCGCCATGCCAAGTTTCTGGCGCAGATCTTTCACCAGTTCCAGAATCTGCGCCTGAATCGTCACGTCCAGCGCCGTCGTCGGCTCATCGGCAATCAGCACATCGGGGTCGCAGGCGAGGGCAATGGCAATCATCACCCGTTGCCGCATCCCGCCGGAAAACTGGTGCGGATAGCTTTTCAGCCGCCGCCGCGCATCGGGAATGCCTACCAGCTCCAGCAGTTCCACCGCGCGGTCGGCTGCCTGGGCCTTTGTCATGCCCATATGCTTGCGCAGGGGTTCCATGATCTGGTTGCCCACGCTGAACACCGGGTTCAGGCTGGTCATCGGGTCTTGAAAGACAAAGCCGACCTTGGCGCCCCGAACCGATTGCAGCTCTTTGGGAGAGATTTTCAGCAGGTCGCGTCCGCCCAACAGCACCTGTCCGCCCCGCACATCGGCCGGGGGGCTGGGCAACAGCCCCAGCAGCGACATCATGGTAACGGATTTGCCCGAGCCGCTTTCGCCCACAACGCCCAAAACTTCACCGGGCCGCAAGGAAAAGCTGACCGAGTTCACGGCGTGAACTTCGCCCGCACGGGTATGAAACACGGTCTTCAGCCCCCGCACGTCAAGCACGGGCGCGGCCAAATCGGCCATATGACACTCCCCAGAACTTTGTTTTTCTTGTTGTTTTTGGTCTTTCAGCCGGGTTTTCCCGGTTCTGATCAGGCAAGTCTTTCCGATTTCGGATTATGTATCAATCCTGTTTTTGGGTGCCATTCTACCCGGAATATACTGCAACCTGCCGCGTGAGAGCGACAATCTGCCAGAGGTTGACATGGACCGGCCCCAAGGCCACCGTCTGCCGCAAGATATGGGGTTTCACATGGACAATCTGACGCCGCGTCAACTTCTGGACCGACTGGTCAGCTTCCCAACGGTCAGCCGGGGCACGAATCTGGACCTGATCGACTGGCTGGAAACCTATCTGACCAGCCATGGCATCCCCTGCCACCGCCACTGGAACGAGGATCGGACCAAGGCCGCGCTGATGGCCCATGCCGGGCCGATGATTCCCGGCGCGGTTGTGCTGTCTGGGCATTCCGACGTGGTGCCGGTTGACGGGCAAGACTGGACCGGCGACCCCTGGACCGTGGTGGAACGGGACGGGCGGCTTTACGGGCGCGGCACCTGTGACATGAAGGGCTATGTGGCGCTGGCCGTCTGGGCGCTGGTTCAGGCGCAGGGCAGGGGCGTGTCGCGCCCGCTGCAACTGGCGCTGTCTTATGACGAGGAACTGGGCTGCACCGGCGCGCCGCCGATGATCCAGACGCTGCGGCAGGTTCTGCCTGTGGGTGAGGTCGCGCTTATCGGGGAACCCAGCCGCATGGGCCTGATCAACGGCCACAAGGGCGGCACAGGGTTTCATGCGCATGTGAAGGGGTTTGAGGTTCATTCCTCGCGTCTGCCCTATGGCGTGTCGGCGGTGATGGAGGGGGCGCGACTGATCCACTGGCTGAACACCCGCAATGCCGAAATTCAGGCGGCAACCCCCACGGCGCAGGCCGCGATGTTCGATCCGCCCTTTACCACCCTGCATGTCGGCCAGATCAAGGGCGGCACGGCGAACAATATCACCGCCGCCGACTGCCATTTTTCCATCGAGATGCGGGTGGTGTCGGATGAGCCGCTGGAAGATCACGCGCAATCGGTTGTCGATGCGGCGGCGCGGGTCCAGGCGGGGATGCAGGCGATCCATCCTGATGCTGGCATCACCCTGACCAGGTTTTTCGGCGTGCCGGGGCTGAAGCCAGAGCCCGGCGGTGCCGCCGAGGCGCTGGTGCGCAAGCTGACCGGCCAGAACAGTGCGGGCGTCGTCAGCTATGGCACCGAGGCCGGGCAGTTTCAGGAGGCGGGGTATTCCGCCGTGGTCTGCGGGCCGGGCGACATCGCGCAGGCCCATCAGCCCGACGAATATCTGGAGGTTTCCGAGTTCGAGGCCGGGCAGCGGTTCATGGAAGCCCTGCTGGACGAGTTGGCATGAGTTTCCCGATCTCGGAGGCCTCGCCCATCCGCTTTCCCGGCCCCCCGCCTGCGCAGACCGATGTGGTGGTGATCGGCGGCGGTGTCATTGGCGTGATGACGGCGTGGCATCTGGCCGAACAGGGCATTCGCGTTGTCTTGTGCGAAAAGGGCCGGGTTGCGGGCGAACAATCCAGCCGCAATTGGGGCTGGATCCGCCAGCAGGGCCGCGACATGGCCGAGCTGCCGATCATGATGGAATCCCTGCGCCTCTGGCAGGGGTTGGTGCAGCAGATGGGCGACGGCCTTGGCTTTCGTCAGGAAGGCGTCACCTACATGGCGCGGACCGAAAAAGAGATGGCCGGGTTTGAGGCCTGGCAGGCCGAGGCCCGCGCCTATGGTGTCGATACAAGAATGCTGGACCGGGCCGAGACCGCCGCCCTGATCCCCGGCGGGGCAGAGCCATGGCTTGGCGCGATGGTCACGCCGTCGGATGCGCGGGCCGAGCCATGGCAGGCGGTGCCGCTGCTTGCCGAAGGGGCGGTGGCGCGGGGCGCGGTGATCGTGGAAAACTGCGCCGTTCGTGCGCTGGACCTTGCGGGCGGCAAGGTGGCGGGGGTCATTACCGAAACGGGGCGCATTTCCTGCGAGCAGGTGGTGGTGGCCGGGGGCGCGTGGTCCTCGCTGTTCCTGCGGGCGCATGGCGTCAGCATTCCACAACTGGCGGTGCTTGCCTCGGTCGCCCGCACGGCGCCGATGCCGCAGGTCTATGCCGGGAATGCGGCCGATGACCGCTTTGCCTTTCGCCGCCGGTTGGATGGCGGCTATTCCATCGCGCCGGGGGCGGCGCATGATTTCTTTATCGGCCCCGACGCCTTCCGGAATATGTTCAAATATGTGCCTGTTCTGAAACAGGACTTCCGCTCGACCACCTTCCGCCCGGTGGCACCTGCGCATTACCCTGATGCCTGGGGCACGCCGCGCCGCTGGTCGCCCGATCAGGTCAGCCCGTTTGAACGCATCCGCGTGCTGAACCCCAAGCCGAACCTGAAAACCCTGTCGAAAGTGCAGGATGATTTCGCCGCCGCCCTTCCGGCGCTGGGCCGTCCGGTCATCGCCGACGCCTGGGCGGGCATGATCGACACCATGCCCGACATCGTGCCGGTGATTGACCGCACCCCCGCTGTTCCGGGATTGGTGATTGCAACCGGCATGTGCGGCCACGGCTTTGGCATCGGCCCCGGCATGGGGCGTGTGGTGGCCGATCTGGTGGCGGGCCGGGCGGTTGGCCATGATCTGGGCCGGTTCCGCCTGTCACGGTTCACAGATGGGTCAAAGCTGAAGGTTGGCACGGGGCTGTAAGCGGCGGAGATTGAAAAGGCGGGGGCGCTGCCCCCGGACCCCCGGGATATTTATGCCAAGATGAAGCTGGGGAACGGGTTTACTTCCCCGCCCCGGCCCACTATCTCCGTCGCCTTTCCGGGCGAAGGGGCGGATCATGCAGGCCTGCGGCATCGACTTTGGCACCTCGAACTCCACCGTCGGGCTGGCTGATGCCAGTGGCGCGCGGCTGATCGCGCTGGAGGGCGGCTCGCCCACCTTGCCCTCTGCCGTGTTCTGGCAAACCGAAGGCGCGCCGCCCCTGTTTGGCCGGGCGGCTGTGGCAGCCTATCTGGAGGGTGAGGACGGCCGGCTGATGCGCGGGCTGAAATCCACCCTCGGCTCGGGCCTTATCAACGACAAGACGGCGGTGGGCGGTCGGGCGGTGTCGTTCAAGGATGTGCTGTCGCGCTTCATCGGCCATTTGCGGGACGCACAACAGGCCGCGGTGGCGCTGGACCGCGTGGTCCTTGGCCGCCCGGTGCATTTCGTCGATGACGATGCCGCCGCCGATGCCGCCGCCGAGGCGACGCTGGCAGAGATTGCCCGCACCTGTGGCTGGCGCGAGGTGGCGTTTCAATACGAACCCATCGCCGCCGCCCTGCATTACGAAACCACGGCGGCCGCCGAGGAACTGGTGCTGATCGTGGACATCGGTGGCGGCACCTCGGACGTGTCGGTGGTGCGGGTGGGGCCGGGCCGGGCGGCGCGGCCCGACCGGGCGGGCGACATTCTGGCCAATGACGGCATCCGCGTGGGGGGCACCGACTTTGACCGCCTGCTCAGCCTTGCCGAAGCCATGCCGCATCTGGGCTATCTGTCGGCCACGCGCGGCGGCGGCACCATGCCGCGCCATTACTACCTGGACCTTGCCACCTGGCACCGGATCAACGCGCTTTACACCGCGCGCACGGCCAGTGACCTCAAGGCTCTGCGGGCCGAGGCCGATCACCCCGAACGGATTGACCGCATGATCCGCGTGGTTGCAGGCCAGCACGGCCATGCCCTTGCCATGCGGGTCGAGGCGGCCAAGATTGCCCTGTCGGAGGCCGAGGCCGCGCGGCTGCCGATGTCAGACCTGACCGGCGGCCCCAACCCGGTGATCCGCCGCGAGGGGTTCGAGGCGGCGGTCGAGGCGCCGCTGGACCGCATTCGCAGCCTGTTGCTGCGGGTGCTGGATCAGGCGGGGGTAAGCGCGGGCCAGATCGGCACCGCCTTTCTGACCGGCGGCTCCAGCCAGTTGCCCGCCTTGCGCGCCACGGTGCAAGGCGTGGTGCCGGGGGCGCCGCTGGCCACGGGTGACATGCTCGGCTCGGTCGGCACCGGCCTTGCGCTGGATGCTGCGCGCAAGTTTGGCTAGGGGGTTGCGGGGCGCCGCCTTTCGGATCAGGCTTTGATCAAAGGAGAGCCCCCATGCCCGTCAAGAACCGCTTTGCAGAACTGCTGCCCGAGATCACCGCCTGGCGCCGCGATTTCCATGAACACCCAGAGCTGTTGTTCGACGTGCATCGCACCGCTGGAAAGGTCGCCGACCTTTGCCGCAGTTTCGGCTGTGACGAGGTGGTCGAGGGCATCGGCCGCACCGGCGTGGTGGCGGTGATCAAGGGGAAAACCGATACGGCGGGCAAGGTTGTGGGACTGCGCGCCGATATGGATGCGCTGCCGATCATCGAGCAGACCGGCGTGGCCTATGCCTCGAAAACCCCCGGCAAGATGCACGCCTGCGGCCATGACGGGCACACCGCCATGCTGCTGGGTGCCGCCAAATATCTTGCCGAGACGCGGAATTTCGACGGCACCGTGGTGTGCATCTTCCAGCCCGCCGAGGAAGGCGGCGGCGGCGGCAAGGAGATGGTGCAGGACGGCATGATGGACCGCTGGAACATTCAGGAGGTTTACGGAATGCACAACATGCCGGGCATTCCCGTGGGCCATTTCGCCATCCGCCCCGGCGCGATCATGGCTGCCGCCGACCAGTTTGAAATCGTGGTGACGGGCAAGGGCGGCCATGCCGCGAAGCCACACGAATGCGTCGATACCACCGTGGTTGCGGCCCATATCATCGTGGCCCTGCAAACCATCGCCAGCCGCAATGTCGATCCGCTGAAACAGGTGGTGGTGTCGGTCTGCACGGTGGCGACCGACTCGACCGCGCACAATGTCATCCCGCAGGTCGTGAAGATGAAGGGCACCTGCCGTACCATGGATTTCGGCGTGCAGGATTTCGTCGAACAGCGCATCAATGACATCGTGACCGGCACCGCCCTCGCGCTGGGCGCGCGGGCCGAAGTGCATTATTCGCGCGGCTATCCCGTCACGGTGAACACGCCGGAAAACACCGATCACGCCGTCGCCGTGGCGCAGGCCGTCTCGGGCCATGTCGATGCCGATACCCCCGCCCTGATGGGGGCCGAGGATTTCAGCTTCATGCTGCTGGAACGCCCCGGCGCCTATATCTTCCTTGGCAACGGCGATACGGCGATGGTGCATCACCCCGCCTACAACTTCGACGACAATGCGATCCCCTTCGGCTCAAGCTGGTATGCCGGCATGGCCGAGGCGCGGATGCCCGCGGCCTGAGCGGGCGGAGCCGTCGGCTGCCTCCGGCGGGAGTATTTGAAGAAGGGCAATTGTCAGAGACCCGTTCTGCAATTTGCCCTTCTGAAAATACTCTCTGGGGGTCCGGGGGGCGAAGCGCCCCCGGCCTTGGCCAGAAGATCAGCCGCCCGTATGGCTCATGTGGCGGCTCATCTGGCCCTTCACATGCTGGCGCGAATAGTCGAAATCATGGCCCTTGGGCTTGCGGGCAATGGCGGCGCGGATGGCCTGTTCGGTCAGCGCATCGTCGGCGCTGGCGCGCAGGGGCGCGCGCAGGTCGGCCATGTCTTCCTGCCCAAGGCACATGTAAAGCTGCCCCGTGCAGGTCAGCCGCACCCGGTTGCAGCTTTCGCAGAAGTTATGCGACAGGGGCGTGATGAAACCGATCTTCTGCCCGGTCTCGACCAGCCGCACATAGCGCGCAGGCCCGCCAGTGCGTTCGGAGAGGTCTTGCAGGGTAAAGCGGTCTTCCAGCCGGGCGCGCACGTCTTTCAGGCTCCAGTACTGGTCCAGACGCATCTCTTCGCCCATTTCGCCCATGGGCATGACCTCGATAAAGGTCAGGTCGTGGCCGTCGCGGGCGCACCAGTCGGCCAGGGTGAACAGCTCATCCTCATTCACGCCCTTCAAGGCCACCGCGTTGATCTTGACGCGCAGGCCCGCCTCTTTGGCCGCGGCGATCCCGTCCAGCACTTGCGGCAGGCGGCCCCAGCGCGTCACTTCGGCAAACTTCGCCGGGTCCAGCGTGTCCAGCGAGACGTTGACCCGCCGCACGCCCGCCGCCGCCAGATCGGCGGCAAAGCGGCGAAGCTGGCTGCCATTTGTGGTCAGCGTCAGCTCTTTCAGCGCGCCGGTTTGCAGGTGCCGGCCCATCGCCTCGAAAAACGTCATGATGCCCTTGCGCACCAAGGGTTCGCCCCCGGTGATCCGCAGTTTTTCCACCCCCATCCGCACAAAGGCCGAACACAGCCGGTCCAGTTCCTCCAGCGACAGAAGGTCGGCCTTGGGCAGAAAGGTCATGTGTTCCGACATGCAATAGGTGCAGCGGAAATCGCAGCGGTCGGTGACCGACACCCGCAGATAGCGGATGGCACGGGCAAAGGGGTCGATCAGCGGGGCGGTTTCCATGCCCAAGATGTAGGCACCCGGCGATTTCGCGGCAAGGTCGAAAGCGGCCATTGAAGGAGCGCCTGCGTCCGACTATCGTCTTGGGTATGAAACTCTTGCGCCTTTCCCCCGCCCTCGCCGTATTGTCGCTGTCTGCCTGCGGGCTGTTTTCGCCGCATGTGCCGAATTCGGCCCCCGGCACCGACAGGGTGCCCCCGCCCGCCACCGCACCGCTTGGGGGGCAGGGGCAGTCGGCCGCCAGCCTTGATCAGACGACCGACGCCGAGAAGGCTGCGGCCAAGGCCGCCCCTGCCGCCGCAGGGCGCGCGCTGGGCAGCGTATCGGTGGCGCTGGGCAGCCCGGCCGAGCCGGGATTCTGGCTGAAGACGCCACTGGTGGCCGCGCCGGGCAAGGGGCGGGTCACGCTGGCATCGGGCAAATCGGTCGCGGTCGATCTGGTGCCGGGGCAGGGCGGCTCGCTTCTGTCGTTGCCCGCTTACCGTGCGCTGGGCCTGTCGCTGACCGATCTGCCGCAGGTCAAGGTGACGGCGGAATAGCCGTCACTTCAGGTATTTCGTCGCCTCGGACCGGGCAAATCCCTTCATCGCCGTGCCATGTTCGTCCAGAAAGCGGCGCACGCGGTCTGCATCGTGTTTCGAGAGGTCACGCAGCCACCAGCCGATGGCTTTCTGGATGAACCAATCCTTGTCGGTGGTGTAACCGGCGGCCCAGCCCAGAATACGCTCGCGGATCGCGGCATCTTCGGGTTTCAGGAAATTCAGCTTGGCCCAGGGCAGGGTGATGACCAGTGCCGCGCGGCGCGTCCACATCCGGTCCGAGGTGGTCCAGCCCTCTACCGTATCGATCCGCGAAGGATCGGCCAGCAGGCGCCGCTGACCCGCATCGCAGGCATGATCGGCAATTGCCCAGGCGTCGAAGCTGGGCACCCAACTGGCGATCAGATCCCAGGCCGCGTCATCGGGGCGCAACCGGGCCTGCGTCAGCAGCTTTGCCGCCGCAATCCGCGCCTCGTGAATGTCGGTCTGCCACAGGGCATCGGCCAGGGCGACCCGGCCGGGCACATCCAGCTCTGCCCGCCAGCCGTTCGCCAGATCGGTGATCTGCGGCACAGCAACGCCCAGATAGGGCCGCACCGCCTTGTGATAGGCCAGCATGTCCGCCGCCTTGGCCGGATCGGCCAGGGCGCGCAGATCGGAAAGGGCGCTATCTGTGGTGACGGTCATGGCGTATTGGCCAGCATGTGCCGCAATTGCGACGGGAACAGTTGCAGCAGCATCGTTTCGCTTTTCGCGTCGCCCTTGTGGCTGACGAACAGGCGCAGGTCGATCGGGGTGTCGTCCGTGGCGGGCAGCATCGAGAAATCCAGATCGAAGGCGGCGCGCCAGTAGTTCTGCCCGACAACGGGAAAGGCCATGCTTTTTGTGGCTTTTCCGGCCGAGGAGGTGACCATCACCTCTACCCCGTCGGTCGGGCCAAGCCCTTCCAGCCCGCGATTGTCCAGATCGCAGACCACCTTGACCACATCGCGCGGGCGGTCCTGTCCGGGCATACCGCCCGCGCCCAGCCGGGTCGCGAGGAACCGGGCGACCCCCGAGGGCACAGGGCAATCCTGAACCCAGGACAGCCGGTAGGCCAGGTCATAGCGGTTGCCCGCCCGTGCCGGTTCCGCCGGTTGCCAGCAGGCCACGATATTGTCGTGCGTTTCGTCCTCGGTGCGCAGTTCGACCAATGTGACGCTGCCATTGCCCCAATCGCCCAAAGGTTCGACCCAGGCGCTGGCGCGCTTTTCATAGAAAACGCCATCATCCTGATATTGCGTGAAATTCCTTTCACGCTGCATCAGGCCAAAGCCTTTGACGCCGGGGGCCATGAAGGTATTGGCCATATTGCGCGGCGGGTCATTCAGCGGCCGCCAGATCTGCTCGCCCGTGCCGGTGTGAATTTCCAGCCCGTCGGAATCATGCACCTCGGGGCGCCAGTCCACCGAAATGCTGCGGTTGTGCTTGCCGAACCAGAACATCGAGGTCAGTGGCGCGATACCCAGCCGTTCGACATCGCCGCGCAGGAAGATCGTGGCCGTCACCTCCTGGATCACGCCATTCTTGCGCGTTGAGGTGATGCGATAGGCCCCGGTCGCGCGCGGGCTTTCCAGCAGGGCATAGGCCGTCATGTCGCCATTTTCCGCCGGTTCAAGCCAGAACCGGGTGAACAGCGGGAACTCTTCCGGCCCGTTGGCAATGGCCGTATCCATCGCCAGACCGCGGACCGACAGGCCGAACTGCCCGCTGTAACCTTCGGTCCGCCAGTAGGACGCGCCAAGGAAGGCCATCCAGTCGCGACCCGATTTGGCATCCTGCACGCGGAATCCGGCAAAGCCCTTGGTATGGGTCAGCTTGCGGGCCGGGTTGCCTTTGGGGATGTCGAACAGGTCCAGCGCAAAAGGCCATTCGGTCGCCATGCCCTTGTCCAGCGTGAAGATCCGCACCGGCTCTCGAAAATAGCGGCCGGGAAAGAACGGCTGCACCGGCGACATGCTGCCCTTGTCGCGCCAGAGGGTGTGTTCGGGGCGAAACTGCACCTGATTGTGCGCGTCATAGTCGATCTCGTCCAGAATTTCCGGATCGGCGATCTTGGCAGGCTTATATGGTTCGGCGGCCAGGGCGCGCGCCATGTCCTTCAGGATATCAAGGCTGAAGGGCGTCGCCCCCTCAGATGAGGGGTTGGCTGTCTGGGCAGCCGCCAGGCGCGGCAAAAGGAAAAACGCCCCGCCCGCAAGGGCAGAGCGCAGGATGTCGCGACGATCGGCGCGAAGGGTCATGGCGGGGTGTCCCGTATCGGTTGGCGGCAGGCGGAAACTTGCCGGATATGGCGCGTCTGGTATCCGGGGCGGCGGCGCAAGGCAAGCGGCGACACACCGGACCGCTTGCGCTTTATTCGACCGTCACCGATTTCGCCAGATTGCGCGGCTGGTCCACATCGGTGCCCTTCGCAATTGCTGTGTGATAGGCCAAAAGCTGGGCAGGCACCGAGTAAAGGATGGGCGCAAGGATCGGCGCGACTTCGGGCAGGGTGACGCATTTCCAGCAGCCCTTGCCCGCCTCGGCCACGCCTTGCGCGTCCGAGATCAGCAACACCTTGCCGTGGCGTGCCATCACCTCCTGCATGTTCGAGACGGTCTTTTCGAACAGATGATCGCGCGGGGCCAGCACGATCAACGGCACATGCGCGTCGATCAGGGCGATGGGGCCGTGCTTCAACTCGCCACTGGCATAGCCTTCGGCATGGATATAGCTGATTTCCTTCAGCTTCAGTGCGCCTTCCATCGCCAGCGGGAACATCGGGCCACGGCCCAGGAACAGGATGTCCTGCGCTTCGGCCAGCTTTTCGGCGATGCCCGCAATGTCGGCGGACAGGCCAAGCGCGTGGTTCATCAGGCCGGGCAGGGTGTTGAGGGTCGCGAGATGGTCTGCCACCTGCGCCGGGGTCAGCCGCCCGCGGTCCAGCCCCGCCTTCAAGGCCATCAGGAACAGCACGGTCAACTGGCAGGTAAAGGCCTTGGTCGAGGCCACGCCCACCTCGACCCCCGCCAGAATGGGCAGTGCAAGGTCGCTTTCCCGCGCGATGGAGGAGGTGGGCACATTCACCACCGCCACCACCTTGGCCACCTGTTCCTTGGCATGGCGCAGGGCGGCCAGCGTGTCGGCGGTTTCGCCCGACTGGCTGACGAACAGCGCCCAGCCCTTGTTTGACAGGGGAGGCTCGCGGTAGCGGAACTCACTGGCGATATCGACGTCGCAGGGCAGATGGGCCAGTTGCTCGAACCAGTATTTCGCCACCGCCGTCGCATAGCTCGCCGTGCCGCAGGCCACCATCGACAGCCGGTCCACGGTGGAAAAATCCAGCCCCGCGGGCAGGTTCAGTGCGCCGCCCTGAACGTAATGCTTCAACGCGTCGGCGATGACCACGGGCTGTTCGGCGACCTCTTTGGCCATGAAATGCTTGTAGCCCGCCTTTTCGATGCGGGTCGCGTCAATCTGAATGCGGGTTTCGGCACGGTTGGCAAGGCGACCGGCGGCGTCATGGATGGTGGCGCCCTTGCGGGTGATGACGGCCCAGTCACCTTCCTCCAGATAGGTGATGCGGTCGGTCATCGGCGCCAGCGCGATGGCGTCCGAGCCCACGAACATCTCGCCATTGCCATGTCCGATGGCAAGCGGGCTGCCCTTGCGGGCGGCGATCATCAGGTCTTCCTCGCCGTCGAACAGAAAACACAGGGCAAAGGCGCCATGCAGGCGGGCGATGGTTTCCTTTGCTGCGTCGATGGGTGTAAGGCCCTGATCCATCAGCATCCGGACGGTCAGCGCCACGGTTTCGGTGTCGGTCTCGGATTCCTGCTTCAGCCCCGCCGCCTCAACAGCCGCGCGCAGCTCGCGGAAGTTCTCGATGATGCCGTTATGCACCACAGCCACGGGGCCGGAACGGTGCGGGTGGGCGTTCACCGTGGTCGCCGCGCCATGGGTGGCCCAGCGGGTATGGCCGATGCCAGACTTGCCTGGCAGCGGGTCATGCACCAAAAGGTCTGATAGGTTGATCAGCTTGCCCACGGCGCGGCGGCGGTCCAGCCGCCCCCGGTTCACCGTGGCAATCCCGGCGCTGTCATAACCGCGATATTCCAGCCGCTTCAGCGCCTCGACAATCAGCGGGGCAACTTCGTTATTGCCCAAGACCCCGACAATTCCGCACATTTTACTGCCCTTTTGCCTTTGCGGCTTTGATTGCCTTTAACTTTTCAAACAATTTCGTCGCAAGGCCCGGTTTGTTGACCTGGCGTGAACGACCAATCGCCACCGCTTCGGCTGGCACGTTGTCGGTAATGACGGATCCGCTGCCCGTCATCGCCCCATCCCCCACCGTCACCGGCGCGACCAGCATCGTATCCGAGCCGATGAAGGCGCGTTTGCCGATGGTCGTGCGGTGCTTCATCACGCCATCATAGTTGCAGGTCACGGTGCCTGCGCCGATGTTGGTGAATTCGCCCACATCGGCATCGCCCAGATAGGTCAGGTGCCCGACCTTCACGCCCTCATCCAGAATGGCATTCTTGATCTCGACGAAATTGCCGACATGCACATCCTCGGCCAGCTCGGCACCGGGGCGCAGGCGGGCGAAGGGGCCAACATCGGCGCCGCGCGACACATGGCAGCCTTCCAGATGGCAAAAGCCCTTGATCTCGGCCCCGGATTCAATCGTCACCCCCGGCCCGAACAGCACATGCGGCCCGACGATTGCATCGCGGCCCACCACGGTATCCAGCCCGAAGAACACGGTTTCCGGTGCTGTCAGGGTAACGCCATTTTCCAGCGCCTCGGCCCGGGCGCGGGCCTGAAACGCCGCCTCTGCCTCGGCCAGTTGCTGACGGGTGTTGACGCCCAGCGTTTCGGCCTCGTCACAGATCACCACGCCCGCCGACAGCCCTTCGGCGCGGGCGAGTTCGACCACATCGGTCAGATAGTATTCCCCGGCGGCATTGGCGTTGCCCACCTTGGCGACCAGATCGAACAGCACCTTGGCGCTGGCGCAGATCACACCAGAATTACAAAGTGTTACGGCACGCTCGGCCTCGGTCGCGTCCTTGTATTCCCGGATCGCCAGCAGCCTGTCGCCCTGGGTCAACAACCGCCCATAGCGCCCCGGATCGGCGGCATGAAACCCCAGCACCACGACCGCATGATCGCGACGGGCGGCCAGCATCGCCTCCAGTGTGTCGGGCTTAATCAGCGGCGTGTCGCCGTAAAGCACGATCACTTCGCCCTGCGCCCCGGCCAGAAGGGGGGCGGCTTGCGCCACGGCATGGGCGGTGCCCAGTTGCGGCTCTTGCACAACTGTCTCAGCCGCTTCGTCAAAGGCCAGCGCCGCCTTGGCCACGTCTTCGGCCCCATGTCCGGTGACGATGACCACACGAGACGGCTCCAACGCTCGGCCCGCCTGCATCGCATGGTGCAACAGCGGCGATCCGGCGACCTTGTGCAAGACCTTGGGCAGGTCAGAGTTCATCCGCGTGCCCATGCCCGCCGCCAGAATGATCAATGAAACCGCCATGCCTGCCTCTTTCTTTTCTGTTGCGCCCGTTTTACCGGGGAATGGCAGGGTCGCAAGGGGCGGCCGCCTCACGGAAGGTTACAAGGTATGCGGACGGTTGTCTTTGATCTGGATGGCACGCTGGCCGATACCTCTGCCGACCTTCTGGCGGCGGCGAATGCCTGCTTTACGGCGCTGGGGCATGGCGCGCTGCTGGACGGGCGCGATACGTTGACGGCGTTTCATGGTGGGCGGGCGATGCTGCGGCTGGGGTTCGACCGGCTGGGCCATGCCTATACCGAGGCAGACATCAGCCGCGAGTATCCGCATTTGCTGCGTCACTATGCCAAGAATATCGACACCCACACCCGCCTTTACCCCGGTGCGGTCGAGGCGGTAATGGCGCTGCGGCAAGCGGGTTTCGCCACCGCCATCTGCACCAACAAGCCCGAAGGGCTGGCAGAAACCCTTGTGGCCCGCCTTGGCATCCGCGATCTGTTCGGGTCGCTGATCGGGGCCGATACGCTGCCGACGCGAAAGCCCGACCCCGCGCCCTATCTTGCCGCTGTTGAACGGGCGGGCGGCACGGTTGCGCGTTCGATGCTGGTGGGCGATACCGACACCGACCGCAAGACAGGCCTTGCCGTGGGTATTCCCGTGGCGCTGGTGACGTTCGGTCCCGAAGGCACGGGCGTATCCCGCTTTGCCCCCGAGGCGCTGCTGGAGGATTTCGCCGACCTGCCCGCGTTGGCCGAACGGCTGGTGGGCTAGCGGTTACAGGAAATTCGCCACGCACCAGTCGCTGGTCTGGTTGTATTCGCCCATCAACTGCTCCAGCGAGCGCGTCCGCATCAGCTTTTCAAATCGCTGACCCATCGCCTTGACCTTCTGATCATCGCTGCCCGGCACATAGGCCAGCATGGCAACCGCATTGGTCTGCGCCCGGTCGGCGGTGCCATAGTCGATCAGACCGGCTTCATACAGCTTGTCCGACACCATATACAGCATCGCGGCGCAATGCAGCGCCTGAGCCGCGCGGCCCTGAATGACCAGATCGGCGCGGGCGGGCTGGGCCAGAAAGCTGGCGGCAAGGGCGGCAGAAATTGCAAACTTACCAAACAGGTTCATCGGTTTGTTCCTTGGTTCCAGATGATCCCATTCTGCCGACTGGCATCACGAATGCCAGTGACAAATCCCGTCATCCGCCTGTCGCCCGCAGGTTTGACAGCCTTGGGCCGCCGCCCTAGCTTCGCCCCATGTCACAAAGCATTTCATCCCCTGCGCCCGTTTCGCGCCACGCCACCCTTTTTGTCCTTCTGACCGTGCTGCTGGATATGGTGGGGTTTGGCATCATCATCCCCGTCCTGCCTGTGCTGATCGAGGATGTCGGCCATATGACGCTGGCCGAGGCGACGCGGATCGGCGGCTGGATGGCCTTTGCCTTTTCCATCACGCAGTTCCTGTTCTCGCCCCTGATGGGCAACCTGTCGGACCGTTTCGGTCGCCGCCCGCTATTGTTGCTGGCGGTGGGGGGCCTTGGGGTCGATTACCTGCTGCACGCCTGGGCGCCGACCCTGTTCTGGCTGTTCGTCGGCCGGGCGATTGCAGGGTTCTGCGGCTCGTCCTGGGTGATCGCCAACGCCTATATCGCCGATGTCACCGCACCGGAGGAGCGGGCGCGCGCCTTCGGCATCATGGGCGCGGCCTTTGGTGTGGGCTTTGTCATCGGGCCAGCGATCGGGGGGTTGCTGGGAGAGCTGGGGCCGCGCGTGCCCTTTGTCGTCGCCGCCTCGATCTCGTTGCTTAATCTCGCCTATGGCTGGTTTGTCCTGCCCGAGACCCTGCCGCAAGACCGCCGCCGCCCGTTCGACTGGGCGCGCGCCAATCCGTTCGGGGCCTTCCGGGTGTTTCGTACCTATCGCGGGGTGTTGCCGCTGTGCGCGGTGATGTTCGTGTTCTTCTTTGCATCTTCGGTCTATCCCGCCATCTGGCCCTTCTGGGGCATGGGCAAGTTCGGCTGGTCCGAGGCGGTGGTGGGCCTGACGCTGGCCATTTTCGGCCTTGTCATGGCGGCGTTTCAGGGCTTGGGCAGCGGCCCCGCCGTGCGCCATCTGGGCGAAAGCCGCACCGTGCTGCTGGGGCTGGTCTGCGCCATGATCGCCATGGTCGGCTATGGGCTGGTCGGCTCGCTTGCGGCAGTGGTGGTGCTGATGGTCATTCACGGGCCCGAGGGCTTTGTGCATCCGATGCTGACCGCGATGATGTCCAAGGTGGTGCCCGAGGATGCACAGGGCGAGTTGCAGGGGGGCATCTCGGCCATCACCAACATTGCCATGCTGGCCGGAACGGTGGTGTTTTCGCAGATCTTCGGGCATTTCATGGCCGAGGGGCGGGTCTGGCGCTCGCCTGACGTGGCGTTCTGGTGCGCGGCGGCAACCATGGGTGTGGCGCTGGTGCTTTACATTCTGCTGCGCCCGCGCGACGAAGCGGCATGATGACACCCGAACGCTTTACCGGCAGCTTTACCCAGCAGGAACCGATCCCTGAGGAGGGGATCGAGGCGGCGCTGGCCGTGCTGCGCCATGGCCGTCTGCACCGTTACAACACCGCCCCCGGCGAGGTGGCCGAAGCCGCGCGGCTGGAGGAAGAGTTCGCCGCGCTGACCGGGGCGAAATATGCGCTGGCGGTGGCGTCGGGCGGCTATGCGCTGGGCTGCGCCTTGCGGGCGGTGGGGCTGAAGGTGGGCGAGCCGGTTCTGACCAACGCCTTCACCCTTGCCCCCGTGCCGGGGGCCATCGCGGCGGCGGGCGGCAGGCCGGTGTTTGTCGAGGTGACGGACGATCTGGTGATCGACCTTCATCATCTTGAGGTGCAGGCAAGGGCGACGGGTGCGCGCATCCTGATGCTGTCGCACATGCGCGGGCACCTGTGCGACATGGAGGCGCTGGTCGCACTGTGCGCCCGGTTGGGCGTGGTGATCATCGAGGATTGCGCCCATACGATGGGGGCGGCGTGGAAGGGGGTGCCCTCTGGTCGCCATGGCCTGATCGCCTGCTATTCGACGCAGACCTACAAACATGCCAATTCGGGCGAGGGCGGGTTTCTGATCTCGGACGATGATCAGGTGATGGCGCGGGCGATCATCCTGTCGGGCAGCTACATGCTTTATGGCCGCCATCGCGCGGCCCCACCCGAAAGTGCCTTTGCCGGTATCCGGCTGGAAACCCCCAATGTCTCGGGCCGGATGGACAACCTGCGCGCCGCGATCCTGCGGCCGCAACTGCGGACCCTGCCCGAAAGGGTGGCCCGCTGGAACGCGCTTTACCGGGAGATGGAGGCTGGCTTGCTGGGTACGCCGGGCCTGCGCCTGACCCATCGGCCTGACGAGGAAAGCTATGTCGCTTCGTCCTTCCAGTTTCTGCTGCCGGGCTGGTCGCCCACCCGCATCGCCGCCTTTCTGGCCCGCACCGGCGCGCGGGGCGTGGAGCTGAAATGGTTTGGCGCGCCCGACCCCGTGGCCTTCACCAGCCGCTATGACCATTGGGCCTATGCCCCAAGCGAGGCGTTGCCGCAGACCGACGGCATTCTGGCCGGGCTGATCGACATGCGGCTGCCGCTGACATTTTCAGTGGATGACGTCGCCCAGATCGCCCGGATCATCCGCGCCGAGGTGCTGGCCGTGGGCCAGGCGGACGAGGCGGATTTGCGGACCGAAGCGGCGAATGTGAAGCTGCCAGATTAGGGCAGGGCATTCTGACAACGCCTGTCCGGGCGGATCAGGAAACGTACTGCGTTTCCCCGCCCGCGTGTGCGGGTTCCACCTGAGTCCTGTCCACCGGAAACCCCGAGAGGCCAGCGCCTGCCCCGGCGGGCGAGAAGCGCCCGCCGATGGCGGGGCGGGCCTGTCACCGCATGGCGAAGGCGATGGCCTTCGCCAGAGGGGGGTAAAGGGATAGGATGGGCATTCCCGCCCATCCTAAGCAGGGCATCGCGGCGGCGAGGGAACGACCGCCACGATGCCAGTCTGTCAGAACTTGATGACGTAGGATACGCCATAGACCATCGGGTCAATCTCGGCCGTGCCGATGTCGGCGCCGTTCAGTGTGGCCTTGCTGTCGATGTCGGCCCAGCGGGCATCAACCCGCAGCGCGGCCTTTTCGTTGATTGCCCAGTCCACACCGACATGCGCCGCCAGACCGAACGAGTCTTTCAGCTTCAGATCGCCAAGGGGCGAATCCTCCTGGAAGAACGTGGTGTAGTTCAGGCCCAGGCCGACGAAGGGCGTGAAGGCGGTCTTGTTGGCAAAGTGGTATTGCACCGAGATCACCGGCGGCAGTTGCTTGACGGTGCCAACCTGGGTTCCGCCCAGCGAGACCGAGTGCTTGAAGGGCAGGGCGGCCAGCAGCTCAATGCCCAGATTGTCGCGCAGGAAGTATTCGGCGGTGATCGTCGGGCGGGCAGAGGTGCCTACCGTCGCATTCGCGCCGGCAAGAACGCCATTGTCGGATTTCGGATCGACCGCGTGGAATCCGATGCCCAGGGTGATGGTGCCGGCCTCTTGGGCGGCAGCGGGCATGGCCAGGGCGGCAGAGGCGGCAAGAGCGGAAAAAAGCAGTTTCGGATTCATCTTATTATTCCGTATGTTAGGTGCGCGCAAATTCTGCCTGCGCCGCGACGGAATCCTTGATCTGCATCAAATCCGCGTAGGGGCGGCAACCTGTCGCAGGCGGGCTTGCGCTGTGACGGGGCGGGCGCTAGCAGATCGCCATGCCCCCGCGCCGGATAACACGCTTCTTGCCCCGGACCCGAGGCCCCGCTGTGCCGGGGGCGCGGCCACTTGGCTGGCTGGCGATGGTGCTGGCCCTGTGGCTGGTGATTGTGCCCTTTGGCATGGACGGCGCGATTTCGGTTCTGCGCCCCGCCATCGGCGCAACAGGCCCATGCCGCATTGTGCGGGTTGTCGATGGGGATACGGTCAATCTGTGGTGCACGCGGCAGGGCTATGTGAAAGCCCGGCTTCTGGGTTACGATTCGCCAGAGATGTTTTCACCGCGCTGTCTGTCGGAATTTGCTCGCGCCCAGCAGGCCACCTGGTTTCTGCGCTGGACCCTGCTGACCGGCAAGGGGTTGCGCCTTACCCTGCGCGACCATGATCGTTACAACCGCCGCCTTGCGGAGATGACAGTCAACGGTCAGCCCGTCGCGCGGATCATGATCGCCCATGGCCTTGGCCGGGCGTATCAGGGCGGGCTGCGGCAGGGCTGGTGCGGCTGATTACTGCGGATAGGGCGAGGTGCCACCCAGACTGTCATTGGTGTGTTCGATCAGCACCGCACACAGGCAGGCCGTATCGGCGCATTCATCGCGGCGGCGGACGAATGTATCGTCAACCGGCGGGTTGAAGACGTCCACCTCGGTCGCCGTGGCGTTTTCATAGGCATAGACCCAAGCCATCTCGTCCAGCCGCAACATGCGCCACAGGCTGGTATCGCCGGTTGCGACCGTATCGCAGACCAGTTTCAGCAGCCCTTTCCGCGGCTCGGCGCAAACCGTCTGGGGCTGGAACAGCATCACTTCCGGCGTCTTGCCGGCATAGTTCGGCTCCAGATCGGCGATACGGGCATCGACCGCCGCCATATCCACGGCGCAGACCTGTGCGGCGGCGGGGCAGGCGGTCAGGGCGCAAAGCAGGGCTGTCAGGACAGGCAGGCGCATGAGGGTTCCGATCTGGTAAGGCGCATTTCAGGCTAAGGCGCGGTGCCCTGCCGGACCAGACATCTTCCGGCACTGGTGCATCGCCGGGCGGTGGTGCGGTGGATCGGCATACCGTTGCATACAAATTGTCGAAATCGCGCGCTGCACCGCAGCTTTTCGCTGTGGCTTCGGTTGACCCCGCCAAAGGGGCAGAGTAAACGGAACCATGACCCGGCGGCCCCCTGACAGGGCCGCGGCCCGCCTTGTCGCCAGCCGAAGGAGCCCCTTGTGGACAATCCCCTCCTGCGTGAATACCTGCCCATCCTTATTCTTCTGGCGATTGCTGTCGGTCTTGGCCTTGTGCTGATCCTGGCCGCCGCCGTGATCGCGGTGCGCAACCCCGACCCGGAAAAGGTTTCGGCCTATGAATGCGGCTTCAACGCCTTCGATGATGCGCGGATGAAGTTCGACGTGCGCTTCTACCTCGTCTCGATCCTGTTCATCATCTTCGACCTTGAGGTGGCGTTCCTGTTCCCCTGGGCCGTGGCGTTCAAGGATGTGTCGATCCTGGGCTTCTGGTCGATGATGGTGTTCCTGGCCGTCTTGACCGTGGGCTTTGCCTATGAATGGAAGAAGGGGGCGCTGGAATGGGCGTGATGGCTGGCGCGAATACGGCGGGGGCCGACCGTGAGGTTGCCACCCAGGCCCTGAACCGCGAGTTGCAGGACAAGGGCTTCCTGCTGACCACAACGGAAGACATCATCAACTGGGCGCGCAACGGGTCCTTGCACTGGATGACCTTTGGTCTTGCCTGCTGCGCGGTGGAGATGATGCACACCTCGATGCCGCGCTATGACCTTGAGCGGTTCGGCACGGCGCCCCGCGCCTCGCCCCGCCAGTCCGACCTGATGATTGTTGCCGGCACGCTGACCAACAAGATGGCGCCCGCGCTGCGCAAGGTCTATGACCAGATGCCAGAGCCGCGCTATGTGATCAGCATGGGCTCCTGCGCCAACGGCGGCGGCTATTATCACTACAGCTATTCGGTGGTGCGCGGCTGTGACCGGATCGTCCCGGTGGACATCTATGTTCCCGGCTGCCCGCCCACGGCCGAGGCGCTGCTGTATGGTATCCTGCAGTTGCAGCGGAAGATCCGCCGCACCGGCACGCTGGTTCGTTGAGGTAACACGATGTCCGAAGCCCTGAACGAACTGGCCGCCTATCTCGCCGCCAAGCAGGCCGATGCCGTGATCTCCTCCAAGGTGGAGTTCGGCGAGCTGACGGTGACCGTGCAGCCGTCGCATCTGCTGACCTTTGTCGAGTTCCTGAAATCCGATCCGACCTGCCTGTTTTCCACGCTGGTGGACATCACCGCAGTTGACCACCCGGAACGCGCCCCGCGTTTCGATGTGGTCTATCACTTGCTGTCAATGTACCGGAACCACCGCATCCGCGTGATCGTGGGCGCAGGCGAAGAGGACATGGTGCCCTCGCTGGTGAACATCCATCCCTCGGCCAACTGGGTTGAGCGTGAGGTGTTCGACATGTTCGGCATCCTGTTCTCGGGCCACCCCGACCTGCGCCGCATCCTGACGGACTATGGTTTCCGCGGGCATCCGCTTCGCAAGGATTTCCCGACCACGGGCTATACCGAAGTTCGCTATGACGAGGCCGAAAAGCGCGTCGTGTATGAGCCGGTCAAGCTGGTGCAGGATTATCGCCAGTTCGATTTCATGAGCCCGTGGGAAGGTGCGCAATACATCCTTCCCGGTGACGAGAAGAAGGCCTGAGCCGCGATGGTCGCTCTGGTACCGAACACGGCACGGCGGCCCATGGCTGCCCCGGCGCGCCGCACGGCGCCGCCGGTGCTTATGTTTGGCATCGGGGCGCCCAAATGCGGCACCACCTGGCTGCATGATTATCTGGCCGGCCACCCGGATTGCCACTTCCGCGCCTTCAAAGAACTGCACTATTTTGACACGCTGCAAGAGCTCAAGTTTACCTGGCTCCTGAATTTCATCGAGACGGTAATTGACCGCAGGCAGGCGGCAATGGCAGAGGCCGCGCCCAAAAAGCGCGCTGAAATTGCGGCTGAAATCATCGATATGCGCGACTACCTGACGCTGATGAAGCAGCGTAAGGACGACCGCTTTGGTTATTCGCGCTATCTGGTCCAGGGTGTCGGGCTGAAAAAGCTGGTGGGCGACATCACCCCCAACTATGCGCTGATCCCGGCCAAGGTGCTGGCCGAAATGGCCGCGATGACCAAGGAAACCCGGTTTGTCTATCTGATGCGCGATCCGGTTGACCGGCTGTGGAGCCATGTGCGTATGGATGTGCGCAGCCGCCTGAAAGAGGGCGAGGATTATCTGGCGAAATCGCGCGCGCATCTGGCCGACCTTCTTGAGGGCAGGGCCGAGGAAAAGGAATCCGCCTATCGCTTTTCCGATTACCAGTCGGTTATCGAAAAGCTGCGCGCTGCGGTTCCGGCCGAAAAAACCCTGATCATGTTTCAGGAAGACCTGATGACTCCGGCTGGCGTCAAACGGCTGTGCTCCTTTCTGGGCATCAAATATATCGCTGGCGATTTCGGCAAAGAGATCAACGCAGGTCTCCCCGTAGATCTGCCGGAAGAAGATCGCGCGGCGATGCGCCGTGCCTTGCGCCCGCAATATGAATTCGTGGCGCAGAATTTCCCCAATCTGCCAGAAAGCTGGCAACGAACCATGAGCGAGGGCTTCGCATGATGGACGGCGATATTCGTCAGAACAGCTATGACGACGGCTCGCAGGATTCGCTGACCGGAGAGCAGCGCATCCGCAACTTCAACATCAACTTCGGCCCGCAACACCCTGCGGCACATGGTGTTTTGCGTCTGGTGCTGGAGCTGGACGGCGAAATCGTCGAACGCTGCGACCCGCATATCGGCCTGCTGCATCGCGGCACCGAAAAGCTGATGGAAAGCCGCACCTATCTGCAAAACCTGCCCTATTTCGACCGGCTGGATTATGTGGCGCCGATGAACCAGGAACATGCCTGGTGCTTGGCGATCGAGCGGCTGACTGGTACAGTTGTACCGCGCCGCGCCAGCCTGATCCGGGTGCTTTATTCCGAAATCGGCCGCATCCTGAACCACCTGCTGAACGTCACCACGCAAGCCATGGACGTGGGCGCGCTGACCCCTCCGCTGTGGGGGTTCGAGGAGCGTGAAAAGCTGATGGTGTTCTATGAACGGGCCTGCGGCGCTCGCCTGCACGCCGCCTATTTCCGCCCCGGTGGTGTGCACCAGGATCTGCCGCCCGCACTGTTGGACGATATTGACGCCTGGGCCGACCAGTTCCCGAAAACCCTGCATGACCTGCACGGCCTGCTGACCGAAAACCGCATCTTCAAGCAGCGCAACGCCGATATCGGCATTGTGTCGGAAAAGGACATTCAAGACTGGGGTTATTCCGGCGTGATGGTGCGCGGTTCGGGCTTTGCCTGGGATTTGCGCCGCAGCCAACCCTATGAATGCTATGACGAATTCGACTTCCAGATTCCGGTCGGCAAGAACGGCGATTGCTATGACCGCTATCTCTGCCGCATGGCCGAGATGGACGAAAGCCTGAAGATCATCAAGCAGGCCATCGCCAAACTGCGCGCGCCCGAAGGGCAGGGTGACGTGCTGGCGCGCGGCAAGCTGACGCCGCCCAAGCGGGGCGAGATGAAACGCTCGATGGAGGCGCTGATCCATCACTTCAAACTTTATACCGAAGGCTTCCACGTTCCCGCGGGCGAGGTTTACGCCGCGGTCGAGGCGCCCAAGGGCGAATTCGGTGTCTATCTGAAGGCCGATGGCACCAACAAACCCTACCGCGCCAAGATCCGCGCGCCGGGTTATATGCACCTGCAATCCATGGACTACATCTGCAAGGGCCACCAGCTTGCCGACGTATCCGCCATCATCGGCACGATGGACATCGTGTTCGGGGAGGTTGACCGCTAATGCTGCGTCGTCTGCACAAAGAACAACCTGCGTCCTTTGAATTCACCCCGGCGAACCTGGCCTGGGCGAAGGGGCAGATTTCCAAATACCCCGAGGGGCGTCAGGCATCCGCCGTGATTCCGCTTTTGTGGCGCGCACAGGAGCAGCATGGCTGGCTGACCCGCCCGGCGATTGAGTATGTCGCCAACATGCTGGGCATGGCCTATATCCGCGTGCTGGAGGTAGCGACCTTCTACTTCATGTTCCAGTTGCAACCCGTTGGCTCTGTTGCGCATATCCAGATTTGCGGCACGACAAGCTGCATGATCTGCGGCGCGGAAGAGCTGATTGCGGTCTGCAAGGAGCTGGTCGCTTCGGCCCCGCACCAGTTGTCGGCTGATGGCAAGTTCAGTTGGGAAGAGGTCGAATGCCTTGGCGCCTGCACCAACGCGCCCATGGCCCAGATCGGCAAGGATTATTACGAGGATCTGACGGCCGAAAAGCTGCGGGCCCTGATCGGGCGGTTCTCGAACGGCGAGGTGCCGGTGGCGGGGCCGCAGAACGGGCGCTATGCGGCGGAGCCGCTTTCGGGCCTGACCACGCTGAAAGAGTTTGAATCCGGCAAGAAGCAATACAATGCCAGCGCCCAACTGGCGGTGGACATCGGCGATACGGTCAAGCGGATCGACGGCACCGAAGTGCCGCTGACAACGCCGTGGCTGGGCGTGACGGTGAAAGAAGTGAGCGCCAAGGCCAAGCCCTCTGCCGCCGCCGACAAGGCTGCCAAGGGCATTGACCCTGCCGTGGCCGAGGAGCTGTCTGCGGGCAAGCCCGAGGTCAAGGTGGCAAAGCCCAAGGGTGACGCCGTGGCCCAGCCGGGCCAGAACACCGCGACCGGCGATACGCCGACGCCCGCCAAGCCCGCCGCGAAATCGGCCAAGGCCAAACCCGCCGCGTTTGTGGCACCGGTTGCACCTGCTGAACCGGCTTCGGTTCTGACCGCGGCGCTGGATCATGCGGCCAAGGTTGGGGCCAAGCCACAGGGCCTGAAAGCCGCGCGCGACGGCAAGGCCGATGATCTGAAAAAGATTGAAGGCATCGGCCCGGCGCTGGAAAAGCTGTGTCACGAACTGGGCATCTTCCATTTCGACCAGATCGCAGGATGGGGCGAGGCGGAAGTCACCTGGATGGATGGCAACCTCAAGGGGTTCCGTGGCCGGGTGACGCGCGACAAATGGGTGGCGCAGGCCAAGCTGATCGGCGAGGTCGGGATGGAGGAATTCCTTCGTCGCGCCAAGACCAACGATTACTGAGGGGTAGCCGATGGACCACCATGATCATCACGAAGCGGTCGATGGCCCCTGGGCCGGTGGCTGGCTGGCCGCGCTGGTCGCGGGCCTGTTCGCGGCGCTACTGGCGCGTTCGGTTGGGGGCAGCGGCATGTCGGCGGCAGTGGCCGTCGGCGCGCTGACCTTTCTGGTTTTTGGCGTGCTGATGGGCAATGGCGGCGTAGAACTGACTTTGGATGACAGCCATGGCGACGATCATGGCCACGGTCATCACTAGGGAACGGGAATGAAACCTGGCCCGGACATGGCAACTGCCCGTCAGGCCCGCATCGCGGGGCTGGTGATGGCGGGAACCATGGTTCTGTGGCTGGGGGCGCAGGTTGTCGGCGGCGAGATGGGGTGGCCCCCAAGGTTCGCGCTGCTTGCCGATCTGCTGGCGCTGGCGGGCTTTATCTGGGCGCTGGCATTGACGTATCGGATCTGGCGCAAGCGCCGGGCGTGAGGGAAGGGGCAAGGAATGCTCAAGGATCAGGACCGCATCTTCACCAACCTGTATGGGATGCACGACCGCACGCTTGCGGGCGCGATGAAGCGCGGGCACTGGGACAATACGGCTGGTCTGCTTGCCCTTGGGCGCGACAAGATCGTTGACATCATCAAGGCCAGCGGCCTGCGCGGCCGGGGCGGCGCGGGCTTTCCCACGGGCATGAAGTGGTCCTTCATGCCGAAAGTATCCGACGGCCGCCCCAGCTATCTGGTGATCAACGCCGACGAATCCGAGCCGGGCACCTGCAAAGACCGCGAAATCATGCGCCACGACCCCCACACGCTGGTAGAAGGGGCGCTGATTGCCAGCTTCGCCATGGGGGCGAACAATTGCTATATCTATATCCGCGGCGAATACATCCGCGAGCGCGAGGCGCTGCAAGCCGCGATTGATGAGGCGTACGAGGCCGGTCTGATCGGCAAGAACGCCTGCAAATCGGGCTATGACTGCGATATTTACCTGCACCACGGCGCAGGCGCCTATATCTGCGGCGAGGAAACCGCCCTTCTGGAAAGCCTGGAGGGCAAGAAGGGCATGCCCCGCATGAAGCCGCCGTTCCCGGCGGGGGCGGGCCTGTATGGTTGCCCGACCACGGTGAACAACGTCGAATCCATCGCCGTGACGCCCACCATCCTGCGGCGCGGGGCGGAATGGTTCTCGTCCTTTGGTCGTCCGAACAACGCGGGCACCAAGCTGTTCGGCATCTCGGGCCATGTGAACAACCCCTGCGTGGTTGAAGAGGCGATGTCGATCCCGCTGAAGGAACTGCTGGACCGGCATTGCGGCGGCGTGCGCGGCGGTTGGAAGAACCTGAAAGCGGTGATCCCCGGTGGCTCTTCGGTGCCGCTGCTGACGCAGGCGCAATGCGACGACGCCATCATGGATTTCGACTGGCTGCGCGAACAGCGGTCGGGCCTTGGCACGGCGGCGGTGATCGTGATGGATCAATCGACCGATGTGATCAAGGCGATCTGGCGGCTGTCGAAGTTCTACAAGCACGAAAGCTGCGGCCAATGCACCCCATGCCGCGAAGGCACCGGCTGGATGATGCGGGTGATGGAGCGTCTGGTGCGCGGCGATGCCGAGCTTGAGGAGATCGACATGCTGCTGTCGGTCACCAAGCAGGTCGAAGGCCACACCATCTGCGCCCTTGGCGATGCGGCGGCCTGGCCGATCCAGGGCCTTGTGCGCGCCTTCCGCAATGAGATCGAGGACCGGATCAAGGCCAAGAAAACCGGCCGCATCTCGGCCGCGCTGGCGGCGGAGTAACGGTATGCGCGCGCCCGTCCTTTCCCTAATCCTGCTGGCGGCCCTTGCGGCTTGCGGCGGCAAGGAAGACCCGGCGGCTACGGCTGCACCGGCGGCGGGCGGTTTTGACATCAAGGTCGATGGCGTGGCCTATGCCGCCACTCTGACGCCCACGGCGACGGGCACCAGCCTGAAGGTCACACGCCCCAGCCAGCCCATGACCTATGACGAGGGTGCCTTGGCCAAGCAGGTGGCGGGGCAGTTCTGCTCTGGTCGCGGCAAGCGGTTGGCGCCGTGGAGTCTGGGCCAGTTCGCAGGTGACGGCTGGACCTTTGACGGAGGCTGCGCATGAGCCGTGGTTTGCCGATAGCCGCCGCCTGTCATGGCATATCAAGCGGGGCAGCCCCCATGTCCTTGGTTGGAAGAACCAAGGAGGTTTCCATGAAACTTGCAGCCCAGATCCTCGCCACCACCCTTGCCGCCAGCCTGATCGCCCTGCCTGCCCTGGCAGATAAGGTGCCGCTGAACCAGAACCAACACATCACGGACAGCCTTGTGGCGGGCCGGGTGGCGGATGTGATCCGCAACACCTGCCCGTCGATCTCTGGCCGTCTGGTCACCGCCTATTCCAAGTTGGAAGACCTGAAAAAGTATGCCATCGCCCAAGGCTATACCGAGGCGGAGGTGAAGGCCTTCCTCAAGGACGGGGCCGAGAAAGACCGCCTCAAGGGCATCGCCGCCGATTACCTGGCACTGGCGGGGGCTGTTCAGGGCGACACCGAAAGCTATTGCGTGGTCGGCCGTGACGAGATCGCGCGCAAGACCCTTGCCGGCAGCCTGCTGAGGTCGTGGAAATGATCGCGCGTCCGGGCCATCACCTTGCCGAGTTGAACGTGGGGCGCCTGTTGGCCCCCACCGATGACCCGCGCGTGGCCGAGTTCATGGCCGCGCTGGACAAGGTGAACGGTCTGGGCAAGCGGATGCCCGGCTTTGTCTGGATGATGGAAGGGTCGGGCGAGCCGGGAACCGGAAACACCGAAGCCAAGATCGGCGGCGACCCGCAGTTCGTGTCGAATCTGACCGTCTGGACGGATGTGCAAAGTCTGGAACACTTCGTCTGGAACACCGTCCACCGCGCGTTCTACGAACGCCGGGCCGAATGGTTTCAGGTTCTGGGCAAGATGCACTTCGTCATGTGGTGGGTGCCGGAAGGGCACAAGCCCAGCTTGGACGAGGCGCTGGAGCGGCTTGCCGATTTGCAGGCGAACGGCGATAGCGAGCGGGCCTTTGGCTGGTCTTATGTGAAAGAGGCGCAGGCGTGGAAGACGCACGGGTGCGCAAGGGTGGCGGCGGAATGAGTATGTATTTGAATTCTCGGCGTATCGCACTTGTCATGATGGCGCTTGCTCTGACTGCGTGTGTTGCGCCGCAGCCTGCCGCCCCGATTAAGCCGCTGTCAAAGCCGGTCAAGGACGAGATGCTGTCTTCGTTCTTTGCGGTGATGATTGCATCGCAATGCCCGGAAAAGCTGACTGTGAACGAAGCGCGGTTTGCGGTGCTTTCCAAGAATCTGAATAAGGAACTTGCCTTGCAAGGCAACCCTGAACCTTCGCGCGAAACAGCGCGTGCTATCACACAAAAGTCCGTCAGTGACAAAGAGGTGCAGGACTTTGTGTTTAGCAACGTCCTGTCGCGCGACATTGACATGGGCGACAAAGCATCATGGTGCCGCGCGGGCCTGGTGGATGTAAAGCGCCAGACTGCCGTAGGTAAGTATTTGACGCTGAAACGATGACAGGGCTGGACCGGTCCGGACCGGGGCAGACAAGACTACTAGGCACCGTTGGTGCAGGGACGAAGTGGACACGCAGATGACCAACCTCAAGAAGATCAGCATCGACGGCATCGAGGTCGAGGTGGATGGCGCGATGACCATCATCCAGGCGGCTGAGGTTGCCGGGGTGGAAATTCCGCGCTTTTGTTATCATGAGCGGCTGTCCATCGCGGGCAA
>DDEX01000090.1 GCA_002336845.1 Rhodobacteraceae bacterium UBA1943 | reverse complement strand
GGGGGTGTGAAACCCCCGGCCTTCGGCCAGCAGAAAGCCCTGCCCATGGATCGCGCCAGTATCGTCCACGAAAACTTCCTGCGCCGGGTGGCCGCGCGCGATCTGCCTCCGGGCCGCCCCCCCGCCGGGCCGCTGTCGCCGGAAACCGCGGTTCAGGCCTTTCGCGCCGGCGTCCTGACCCGCGCGCTTGACCGCCAGTCGCGCGCCATGCAGCGCGTGGGACAGGGGTTCTACACCATCGGCTCTTCGGGGCATGAGGGGTTGGCGGCAGTTGCGCTTGCGTTGCGCCCGACCGACATGGCGTTCCTTCACTACCGCGACGCCGCCTTCCAGATCGCCCGCGCGGGGCAGGTGCCGGGACAGAACCCGGCCTGGGACATGCTGCTCTCTTTCGCCTCCTCGTCAGACGACCCGATTTCCGGCGGGCGGCACAAGGTTCTGGGGGCGCGCGATCTCTTCATCCCGCCGCAGACCTCGACCATCGCCAGCCACCTGCCCAAGGCCGTCGGCGCCGCCTATTCCATCGGCGCCGCCAAACGGCACAAACCGGAACACCAGATCCTGCCCGACGATGCCATCGTCTATTGCAGCTTTGGCGACGCCAGCGCCAACCACTCCACAGCGCAAGGCGCCTTCAACACCGCGCAATGGACCAGCTATCAGTCGGTCCCCCTGCCGCTTCTTTTCGTCTGCGAGGACAACGGCATCGGCATTTCCACCAAGACGCCAAAGGGCTGGATCGAAGCCACCTTCTCCGCCCGTCCCGGCCTGAAATACTTCCAGGCCGATGGCCTGGACCTTTATGACACCTTCCGCGTGGCCACCGAGGCTGCGGCCTATGTCCGCGACCGCAAGAAACCCGCCTTCCTGCATATCCGCACCATCCGCCTTTATGGCCATGCCGGGGCCGACGTGCCCACCACCTACCTGCCGCGAGAGGAGGTCGAGGCCGAGGAGGCGAACGACCCCCTGCTGCATTCCGTGCGCCTGCTGGATCAGGCCGGGGTGATGACGCCGGAACAGGCGCTGGAGATCTATACGGAAACCAACGCCCGCATGGTGCGCGTGGCGGATCAGGCGATCACCCGGCCCCGGCTGAAAACCGCCGAACAGGTCATGGCCTCGATCATCCCGCCGAAACGGGACTGCAAGCCGACCAACGGCCCCTCGCCAGAGGCGCGGGCGGCGGCTTTCGGCGGCGACCTCAAGGCGATGGACGAACCGCAGATCATGTCGCGCCTGATCAACTGGGCGCTGACCGACCTGATGCTCACCCACCGCGAGCTGGTGATGATGGGCGAGGATGTGGGCCGCAAGGGCGGCGTCTATGGCGTCACGCAAAAGCTGCATCAGCGTTTCGGCCCCGACCGGATGATCGACACGCTGCTGGACGAACAGAGCATCCTCGGCCTTGCCATCGGCATGGCGCAGAACGGCTTTGTTCCCCTGCCGGAAATCCAGTTCCTCGCCTATCTGCACAACGCCGAAGACCAGCTCCGGGGTGAGGCCGCAACCCTGCCCTTCTTCTCCAACGGCCAATACAGCAACCCGATGGTGCTGCGCATCGCGGGACTGGGGTATCAAAAGGGCTTCGGCGGCCATTTCCACAATGACAATTCCGTCGCCGTGCTGCGCGACATTCCGGGCCTCATCCTCGCCGTGCCGTCGAATGGCGCCGATGCAGCGATGATGCTGCGCGAATGCGTGCGTCTGGCGCGTGAGGAGCAGCGGCTGGTCGTGTTCCTGGAACCCATCGCGCTTTACCCGATGCGCGACCTGCATTCCGACAAGGATGGCCAGTGGATGCGCCGCTATCCCGACCCTTCGCAGGTGATCCCCTTCGGTGAGGTGGGGGGTGAGGGCACCGGCACCGACCTCGCCATCGTCACCTTCGGCAACGGGGTTTACCTGTCCAATCAGGCGCTGCCCGAGATTGAGGCCGCAGGCATCAAGACCCGCATCGTAGATACCCGCTGGCTGTCGCCTCTGCCGAAAGAGGCGCTGACCGAGGCTGTAATGGATTGTAAGAACATCCTGATCGTCGATGAAACCCGCCACTCCGGCGGGGTGGCCGAGGCGCTGATAGCCCATTTCCACGAGGCCGCACCGGCCGTGCCGCTGGCCCGCCTGACCGCAACCGACAGCTTCATCGCCACCGGCCCGGCCTATGCCGCCACCATGCCATCGTCGGCCCAGATTGTCGCAGCCGCAAAGGGGTTGGTGAAATGAAAACCGCCGTTCTGATCTGCCCCGGTCGGGGCACCTACAACAAACCCGAGCTGGGCAGCCTGACCCGCAACTTCCCCGATGCCGCCCTGCTGGCGCGGTTTGACGCCGCCCGCGCCGCGCTGGGGCAGGAAACCCTCACGGCGCTGGATACCGCCGCGGCCTATTCCGTGTCGAAACACTCGCGGGGCGACAATGCCAGCGCGCTGATCTATGCCTGCACGCTGGGCGACCGGCTGGCGCTGAAGGGGGTGAATCTTGTCGCCGTCACCGGCAATTCGATGGGTTGGTATTCGGCCCTTGCCTGTGCCGGGGCGCTGACGCCCGAAAACGGCTTTGCCGTGGTCAACACCATGGGCACCCTGATGCAGGAACGGCTGATCGGCGGCCAACTGGTCTATCCGTTTCTGGGCGACGACTGGCAGCCTGACCCCGCCCGCAAATCCGCGCTGCTGGCGCTGGTGGCCGAAATCGCCACGCGCCCCGACCAGGCGCTTGCCCTGTCGATCGACTTGGGCGGGATGCTGGTCATCGCCGGAAACGAGGCGGGGCTGAAAGCGTTCGAAGCTGCCGTGCCCCCCGTGCAGGGCCGCTTCCCCCTGCGCCTGTCGAACCACGCCGCCTTTCACACCGCCCTACAGGCCCCCGTGGCTGCCGAAGGCCGCGCCCGCCTGCCCGAAACCCTGTTCCGCCAGCCCGACCTGCCGCTGATCGACGGCCGGGGCAGCATCTGGTGGCCTGGCGCCGCCACGACCGCTGCCTTGCGCGACTACACCCTTGGGCATCAGGTGGTCGAGGCTTACGACTTCACCGCCGCCATCCGCACCGCCGCCCGCGAATTCGCCCCGGATTACTTCATCATCCCCGGCCCTGGCACCACCCTTGGCGGAGCGGTGGCGCAATCGCTGATCCTTGCGAACTGGAAAGGCATGGCCAGCAAGGCCGATTTCCAGCGCCTTCAGGCCGAAAGCCCGCTGCTGGTTTCGATGGCCCTGCCCGAACAGCGGGCGCTCGTCATCTGACCCTTGCTGAGAGCGGAGGGGCCGGGAGAAAAACCGCGCGGGATCAGACTTTTGCTGGCGCGACAAACTTTTGCCGGAATGACCCCCGACATTCACCCCGTTGGTTGGATTCGCGCGGTCCCGGGATGGCTCATAGAATTGCCTTGTTGGTCGATGGCGACAATATCTCCGCCGCATATGCTGACCAGATCATGCAGATCGCGGCCAAGAGCGGTCGGGTAGATATTGCCCAGGTTTATGGCAATGCTCAAACAGCGTCGGGCTGGCTGGCTGCCGCCAGCTTTCATTTTGTTCATGCCGGCACGGGAAAAAACGCGACCGATCTTCTGCTGACGATAGACGCCATGGAACTGGCCCTGACAGCCGGCATTGAGGGCTTCGTCATTGTCAGCTCTGACGGCGATTTCAGCCATCTGGCCTGGCGGCTGAAAAAGCATGGCCTGTTGGTCACCGGGATAGGCGAGGCGAAGGCGCCACGATCATTTCGCGCGGCCTGCACCGCGTTTCATCAACTGAAACCCGCATCGGCCCAACCAACTCCGAAACTCGCACTTGTAAACGCGAAGGCACCCCCCCTGCCGACACCGCATCAATCGGACGCTTTCTGTCAAAACGTCAAGAACATCATCCTCGCAAAAAGCCCCGATGGGCAGGGCATGAAGATCGCCGATCTGAATGCCGCGATGCACAAGGCACATGGTGCGAAAATCAGCGATAATGGCGCAAAGAACTGGCGGCGCTATCTGCTCGCCCATCCCGCCCTGTTTGATCTTGATCCGCAAGGTCCGGATGCCAGGGTTCGCCTGAAACACGCGGGTTCACACGAGCCGCTCAAGTTAGTTAAATCCTAATCAGAACTGCGGAACCAATTACTTTATTCCAAATCCATCTTCCAGCACCTTCCCCTGACAAACATAAGGGGACCAAGGAAATGTCGGTCGAGAAAGTTGAGGCGCTGGTCGTCGGCGCAGGTCAGGCCGGGGTCGCGATGAGCGAACATCTTTCCCGCCATGGCGTGCCGCATCTGGTGCTGGAACGCGCCCGCATCGCCGAACGCTGGCGGTCCGAGCGCTGGGATTCTCTGGTTGCGAACGGTCCCGCCTGGCATGACCGCTTTCCGGGCATGGCGTTTTCGGGCGACCCGGACGCTTTCGTTCCGAAAGAGGGTGTCGCCGATTATCTGGTTGCCTATGCCCAGAAATTCGCCGCCCCGATCCGCACCGGGGTCGAGGTGACCTCGGTTACGCGCAATCCTTCGGGGCCGGGATTCCGCGTTGAAACCCCGACCGGCACGATCGAGGCCGATTATGTCGTTGCCGCCACAGGCGCCTTTCAAAAGCCGGTGATCCCCGCCTTGGTGCCTGAAACCCCTGGGTTGAACCAGATCCACTCCACCGCCTATCGCAACCCCGCCGCACTGGCCCCCGGCGCGGTGCTGGTGGTGGGTTGCGGTTCCTCTGGCACCCAGATCGCCGAAGAGCTCATGCAGTCGGGACGCAAGGTCTATCTGTCGGTCGGCCCGCATGACCGCCCGCCGCGCGCCTATCGGGGCCGCGATTTCGTCTGGTGGCTGGGCGTGCTGAACAAGTGGGACAGCGAGGCGACGCCGGGCGCCGACCACACGACCATCGCCGTCTCGGGTGCGAACGGCGGCCACACAGTTGATTTCCGCAAGCTGGCCGCGCAGGGCATGGTTCTCGTGGGCCGGACCGAGGGTTTTGCCGACGGCGCCCTGACCTTCGCCGATGACCTGACGCGCAACGTGAACCGGGGCGATGCCAATTATCTGGCCCTGCTGGATGAGGCCGATGCCTGGGCCGCCCGCAACGGCGTTGCCCTGCCCGAAGAGCCACAAGCGCGCGAGATCGGGCCGGACCCGGACTGCATGACGCATCCCCTGCGGTCGCTGGATCTGGCAAAGGCGGGGGTGACCACCATCATCTGGGCCACGGGCTTTGCGGTCGATTTCACCTGGCTGAAAACCGCCGCGGTCGATGAAAACGGCCGCCCGCGCCATCTGCGTGGCATCGGCGCCGAACCGGGCATCTACTTCCTTGGCCAGCCCTATCAAACCCGGCGCGGATCGTCCTTCATCTGGGGCGTCTGGCATGACGCCAAGCTGGTGGGCGACCACATTGCCAAACAACGCAGCTATCTGGCCTATTCCGGCCCCGGCAAGCCCGCCTGACCCTTTTTCCTGAAACGCGCGAAAGATCCAAGCCATGACCATCACCCGCTATCGCAAGTTCAACACCAAGGTCACCTACCCAGAGCAGAACCTTGACAACGACCTCTGCCATCTGGTCGCCACCAAAGGTGGCACCACGCTATGGTTCCGCGGCGCCTGCCCGCAGGATCTGGATACCGCCGAAAACCTTGGCAGCCATGACCCGGTCGCCCAGACCCATAAGGTCATGCAGAACATCAAGCAGTTGATCGAGGAAGCCGGCGGCAAGATGGAACATCTGGTCAAGCTGGTGGTCTATCTGACCGACGTGCGCCATCGCGAGCCGGTTTACCGGACCATGGGCGAATATATCAAGGGCGTGCATCCTGTCTGCACCGGCCTGACCGTGGTGGCGCTGGCCCGCCCCGACTGGCTGGTGGAAATCGACGCCACTGCCGTCATTCCGGACTGAACCGTTCCAACACCGGGGATTTCACACCCCCGGCCCCCCCGTGGAGTATTTGCAAAGGTGCAAATCGCAAGGGCGTGCCTTTCCCTTGCACCTTTCAAAATACTCTCTGGGGGTCCGGGGGGCGAAGCGCCCCCGGCCTTTGCCATAGGGGCTGCCCATGACCTTTTCGCTTGTTGCCCGCTGCGCCCGGACCGGACAGTTCGGCATGGTTATCTCTTCGTCCTCGCCGGCGGTTGCGGCGCGGTGCGCGCATGTTCGCGCAGGCGTGGGGGCGGTGGCCAGCCAGAACATCACCGACCCGACCTTGGGGCCCTTGGTGCTGGATCGGCTGGCAGACGGGATGGGCGCCAAGGCTGCGTTGGCCGCTGTCACGACAAACCGCGCCCATATCGGCTATCGCCAGATTCTCGTCGTGGATGACGCGGGCGAAGCGGCGATCCACTCTGGCAATCATGTGCTGGGCATCTGGGGCGAAGCGCAGGGCACGGATTGCGCGGCGGGCGGTAACCTTCTGGCAAATGACAGCATTCCCGCGCGGATGGTGGGCGCATTCGAGACGGCAACCGGCCATCTGGGCGACCGGCTTATGGCGGCTTTGCAAGCGGGACTTGCCGCGGGTGGCGAGGCCGGGCCGGTGCATTCGGCGGGTCTGAAGATTGCCGACCGCCTGTCCTGGCCGTTGGTCGATCTGCGCATCGACTGGTCGGATGACCCGATCGGCCAGTTGCAGGCGGCATGGGCGGAATACCGGCCCCAGATGGCCGCCTATGTCCAGCGCGCCGAAGACCCGACCCAAGCCCCCTCTTACGGAGTGCCCGGCGATGAGTGACCCTGCCCTGTTCAGCCATGCCGACTGGCAGGCCCATGCCGCCGCCCTGACCCTTCGCGACCTGTGCCTGATTGACGGCGCTTTCGTGCCCGCTGCCTCGGGCAAGCGGTTCGCCACGGTCAACCCGGCCACCGGGCAGGTGCTGGCCGAGGTTGCCCTTGGCGGGGCCGAAGATATCGACCGGGCCGTCCGGGCCGCCCGCCGCGCCTTTGACGATGGGCGCTGGTCACGCCAGACGCCGGGCCAGCGCAAGGAGGTTCTGCTGCGACTGGCCGCCCTGATCCGGGCGAATATCCCCGAACTGGCGCTGCTCGACAGCCTTGATATGGGCAAGCCGGTCAAGGATGCGGCCACGGTGGATGCCCCCGGTTCGGCCCATTTCTTTCAGTGGCACGCCGAGGCGATTGACAAGATCTACGACGAAATCGCGCCGACCGGGGGCCGCGACCTTGCGATGATCCGCCGGGTTCCCCTTGGCGTGGTCGGCGCGGTCGTGCCGTGGAATTTCCCCTTGGACATGGCGACATGGAAGCTGGCCCCCGCCCTTGCCATGGGCAATTCGGTGGTGCTGAAACCGGCCGAGCAATCGCCCCTGTCCGCCCTGCGGCTGGGCGAACTGGCGCTGGAGGCGGGCCTGCCGCCGGGCGTGCTGAACGTGGTGCCGGGCTTTGGCGAGGATGCCGGGCAGGCGCTGGGGCGGCACCCGGATGTCGATTGCCTTGTCTTCACCGGCTCAACCGCCGTAGGCAAGCTGTTTCAGCGTTATGCCGGCGAGTCGAACATGAAGCAGGTCTGGCTGGAAACCGGCGGCAAAAGCCCGAACCTGATTTTCCCCGACGCCGATCTGGACCAGGCCGCCGACATGGCCGCCTTTGGCATTTTCTTCAATCAGGGAGAGGTCTGTTCGGCCAATTCGCGGCTTTTGGTCCACGAAAGCATCGCGGAGGAGATGATTGAGCGGATGGTGACGCGTGCGGCGGCCGCCCAGCCCGGCGATCCGCTGAACCCGGCCAGTGCGATGGGGTCGATGGTCGATGCCCGCCATGCCGATCAGGTGATGAATTTCATCGCATCGGGACGTGTTCAGGCACGTCTCATCTGTGGTGGAGAGCGGGTCACCCTGAACGGATCAGATGCCTTTATCCAGCCGACGATCTTTGCGAATGCCGCCCCCGATGCCCGGATCGTGCGTGAGGAAATCTTTGGCCCGGTGCTGTCCATTCAGACCTTCAAGGATGAAGATCAGGCCGCAACCATGGCCAATGACACGGTTTACGGCCTTGCCGCCTCGGTCTGGACGCGCGACATCAGCCGCGCCCTGTCGCTGGCCGACCGGCTGAACGCGGGCACGGTCAGCGTGAACACGGTCGATGCGCTGTCGGCGATGACGCCTTTTGGCGGCATGAAACAATCGGGCTTTGGTCGCGATCTGTCGCTTCATTCGTTCGACAAGTATTCCGCGCTGAAGACCGTGTGGATCAAGTATTGACGGCGGGGCAAGGTGGGCGCAGCGTGGCTTAGGACAAACCTAAGGCAAGCCGCGATGCCGCTGCGATTTACCCTGCGCCAACTGGAATATCTGGTCGCCGTTGGCGAGGCCGGGTCCATCGCGCTGGCATCCGAGCGGGTGAACGTCTCTTCGCCCTCGATCTCGGCCGCGATTGCGCAGCTGGAGGCAGAGTTTGGCCTGGCCCTGTTCGTGCGCAAACATGCCCACGGCCTGACACTGACCCAAGGCGGCCGCCAGTTCATGGCCCAAGCCAAGGCCGTGCTGGCCGAGGCGGCGCGGCTGAACGAAATTGCGGGCACCATCACGGGCCAGGTGCGCGGCCCGCTGTCGGTGGGCTGCCTGCAAACCTTTGCGCAGGTGGTCTTGCCGCAGCTGCGCCGCAGCTTTGTTGATCTTTACCCGGCGGTTGAGTTTCATCAGGAAGAGCTGGACCAGACCGGCATCTTCGAAGGGTTGCGCCGCGCCACGCTGGATGTGGCGCTTAGCTATGACCTTGATATTCCTTCTGATATCATCTTTCACCCGCTGGTCGATCTGCCGCCCTATGCCGTGATGCAAGCCAGCCATCCGCTGGCCGGACGCGCCAGCGTAACCCCGGCCGATCTGGCGGAACACCCGATGATCCTGCTGGACCTGCCGTTTTCGAATGACTACTTCCTGTCGTTCTTCGCCCAATCGGGCCTGCGCCCGCGGATCGTGGAACGCACCCGCGACATGGGGGTGATGCGATCGATGGTGGCGAATGGCTTTGGCTATTCCATCGCCAATATCCGCCCGGTGACCGAGCTTGCCCCCGACGGGCGCCGGCTGAACTATGTGCCGCTGACCGGGCCGGTCCGCAGTTTGCACCTGGGTCTGGCGCTGATGGCCGGGGCCGGGCAGGCGCTGACGGTCAGGGCCTTTGTCGATCATGCAACCGACCGGATCACCCCGCGCGCAGCCCCCGGGCTGCATATGCGCCTGCCGGGCGCGGGTTAGCCATTTCCTAAGCCACGCTTTCGCCAACAGTGCTTTTCTCCGAATCCGGGGCACGGCATTTTGCCCCGGTTGAAGGAGCCCGCCATGACCACCGATCCGCGCTATGACATTCTGTTCACGCCGATGCAGATTGGCCCGCATCGGGCCAAGAACCGCTTTTATCAGGTGCCCCATTGCAACGGCGGCGGCTATCGTGACCCTTCGGCGGCGGCGGAGATGCGCGGCATCAAGGCCGAGGGCGGCTGGGGCGTGATTTTCACCGAACAGACCGAGATTCACCAGACCTCGGAAATCACCCCCTTTATCGAGCTGCGGCTGTGGGAAGACCAGGACATTCCCGCCATCGCCAAAATGGCCGAAAAGATGAAGTCTCATGGCGCCTTGGCGGGCATCCAGCTTGCCTACTCCGGGGTCAACGGCCCGAACCTTTACACCAAAGAGGTGCCGCTGGCGGTGTCGCCCGGCCCGATCCGCACCTTTACCTATGATCCGGTTCAGGCCCGCAGCCTTGACAAGACCGACATCAAAAACCTGCGCCGCTGGTTTGTGAATGCGGCGCGACGGTCGCAGGCGGCGGGGTTTGACCTGATCTGCCTGTATGGCGCGCATGGCTTTGGCATCTTTCAACACTTCCTCAGCCGCGCCACCAACCAGCGCGGCGACGAATACGGCGGCAGCCTTGAAAACCGCAGCCGCTTCGCGCGCGAGGTGATGGCGGACCTGCGCGATGCGGTGGGCGACCGGATGGCCTTTACCATGCGCGTCAGTCTGGATGAGACCATTGGCGATCTGGGTTTTTCCAACGCCGAGCTGCGCGATTTCATCGCGATGAACGGCGATTTGCCCGATATGTGGGATCTGGCGCAAGGCAGTTGGGACGAATGCTCTGGCCCCAGCCGGTTCAAGGAAGAGGCGGCGCAAGAGGTGCTGGTCAAGGGCATCAAGGATCTGACCAGCCGCCCGGTGGTGGGCGTTGGCCGCTTTACCTCGCCGGACGTGATGGCGCGGATGATCCGGCAGGGGGTGCTGGATTTCATCGGCTGCGCAAGGCCCTCCATCGCCGACCCCTTCATCCCCATGAAGATCGCCGAAAACCGGGTGGAGGACATCCGTGAATGTATCGGCTGCAACATCTGCGTGACCGGCGACATGACGATGAGCATCAGCCGCTGCACCCAGAACCCCACCTTCATGGAGGAATGGAGGAAGGGCTGGCACCCCGAGCGGATGAACGCGAAAGGCGACAGCCAGAATGTGCTGGTGATCGGGTCCGGCCCGGCGGGGCTGGAGGCGGCGCGGGCCCTCAGCTTGCGCGGCTATGATGTGGCGCTGGCCGAGGCGGGCGATGCCCTTGGTGGCCGCGTGGCGCGGGAACGACGCTTGCCGGGGCTGTCGGCCTGGGGCCGGGTGGCGGATTACCGGACCTATCAACTGTCGCAGCGCGCCAATGTGGAAACCTATCTGCAAAGCCGGTTGACGGCCGAGGATGTGCTGTCCTTCGGCTTTCAGAACATCTGCATCGCCACCGGGTCGCGGTGGCGGGCCGACGGGGTGGCGCGCTGGCATGTGGTGCCGATGCCGGTTGCAGGCTTGCCGGTTTTTACGCCCGATGACCTGATGGCCGGGCGGCTGCCGCAGGGCCGCGTCGTGGTGTTCGATGATGACCATTACTACATGGGTGGCGTTCTGGCAGAGCTTTGCGCCCAGGCGGGATGCGAGGTCATACTGGTCACCCCCGCCGCCTTCGTCTCTGACTGGACGCGCAACACGCTGGAACAAGGCGCGATTCACCGGCGGCTGGTGGAAAACGGGGTAAAGATCGTGCTGAACACCGGCGTTGCGGGGGTGACGGCAGAGGGGGTGGAAACCGCCTGCGCCTATACTGGCACTCCGGGCCGGATTGAGGCGGATGCGGTGGTGATGGTGGCCAGCCGCACGTCGGATGACGGGCTTTACCGTGACCTGATGGCGCGTCAGGCGGAATGGGCCGATGCCGGTATTCGCAGCGTAAAGGTGATCGGCGACGCCGAGGCCCCCGGCCCGATCGCCTGGGCCACCTATGCCGGCCACCGCTATGCCCGCGAGCTGGACATGCCCGACCGGGGGGATGCGCTGGCTTTCCGGCGCGAGGTGACGGCGTTGCAGGACTGATGTAGGGTGCGTGATCTCACGCACCATCATCTGGCCTCGTCCGGCGCACGCAGGATGGTGACCAGCGTGTCGCCATACTTGCGCTGATCCAGCATCT
>DDEX01000059.1 GCA_002336845.1 Rhodobacteraceae bacterium UBA1943 | reverse complement strand
ACCCCCGTGGGATATTTGTGCCAATGTGAAAGAGCAGCGTCGCCGCTTCATCTGTTCATAAATATCCTCTGGGGGTGCGGGGGGCGAAGCGCCCCCGCTGCCATCAGGTGCCGCCTTCAGGTGCCACGGGGCTTTGCCCTCATTGTCGGTTCGGCGACGGTCGGATCTTCGGGCCAGGGGTGCCGGGGGTACTGGCCGCGCATGTCTTTCCTGACATCGGCATAGGAGGTGCGCCAGAAATTCGGGATGTCCATCGTCACCTGGATAGGCTTTTGTCCCGGCGACAGCAGGGTGACGCGCAGGGGCAGGCGGTTTCGGCCCACGGTGGGGTGGGTGGTCACGCCGAACAGCTCTTGCAAGCGCAGCTCGATGCCAGGATTTTCGCCATCGTAGTCGATGGGAACCTTGCGGCCCAAGGGCGTTTCAAAATGGGCGGGCACAAGGCGGTCAAGCTCGGCCTGTTGCTCCCATGTCAGCCGCGCTTTCAGGGCGTTGGTCAGGTCCAGTCCGCGCAACTCGCCTTCGGTCCGCATGGGTGGCAAATGAGGCAGAAGCCAGTCTTCCAGTCCCGCCAGCAGGGCTGTATCGCTGCAATCGGGCCAGCCGTCGCCGCCGCCGCGCGCCAGTTCGATGCGTGCCCGCAGGCGGCGGGCAGAAGGCACCCAAGGCAGGCCGATCTGGCGTAGCCCGTCCAGCGCAGCGCGGGCAAGCGCCTGTGGGTCTGGCACGGCCAGGGGGCGGTCATCCAGTGCAATCGCGCCAAACATCTCTTGCCGCCGCGCCACCACGCGGCCCTCGCGCCGCGACCATTCCACCACCTCGCGCCAGTGGATATGGGCGCCATGCACCGCCCGCAGTTCAGCCTCGGAAATCGCCACCGCTTGTCGGACCGTCGCATCGCGCGCATCGCCGTCAAGATCGGTCGCCACGATCAGCCGCGCGCCCGCCAGCGGCGTGCCCGGCTCCATCGTGGCCCCCTTGCCGCCAGAAAGCAGCCAGCGCGGCGCATCGCCCTTGCGGCGCAGCCCTACCCTGTCGGGATAGGCCAGCGCCGCCATCTGGCCAAGCGAATACCCAGCACCGTCACCCGTCCCGCGCGCCAGACGCCGCGCCTCTTCCCGGATCCGCTCGACCACCGGGCGCGACAGGGGCCAAGGGTAGTCACGCTCATACCCCTTGGGGTCCGTCACCGCGTTCAAACGCAGCGCAAGGTCGGGCGGCGCGCCGCGAATGGGGTCACGCTCTGCCATCAGCGCGGCAAGGGGCGCGGCGTCAGCCCCCGCCACGGCAAGCATATGGCCAAGACGCGGATGCAGCGGCAGCGCCGCCAGTTTTCGCCCGTGGTCGGTGATACGGCCCTGATCCAGCGCGCCCAGCCCTTCCAGCAGGCCGCGCGCCTCGGCCAGTACGCCGGGGTTGGGCGGTGTCAGGAAGGGCAGCCGGTCATCGCCCCAAAGCGCCAGTTCCAGCGCAAGGCCGGTCAGATCGGCGCTTTCGATCTCGGCCGGGGGAAAGGGCTGCAAGCCGCCTTCCTCGCCCTTGGTCCACATCCGGTAGCAAGTGCCGGGCGCCACCCGCCCCGCGCGTCCACGCCGTTGTTCGGCTTCGGCCTTGGTCACCCGTTCGGTCACCAGCCGCGACATGCCCGACCCGGCATCGAACCGCGACCGCCGTGCGCGACCGGCATCGACCACCACCCGGATATCGGGCAGGGTCAGCGAGGTTTCGGCGATAGAGGTCGCCAGCACCACCTTGCGCCCCGGCGCGGGGGCCAGCGCCGCCCGTTGCGCGGCAAAATCCATCGCGCCGAACAGGGGCCGCACCGCAAAGCCATTCCCCAGCCGCAATGCTGCTTCGACCCGCCGGATCTCGCCCTCACCCGGCAGGAACACCAGCACCCCACCCTCGAGGCACTCTTCCGCCGCCTGTCGCACCAGCCCCGCCACAGCCGCCTCGAACCGCATCGAGGCATCGACAGGCCGGGGCAACCAGCGGGTTTCGACCGGAAAGGCCCGGCCTTCGGATGTGAGCAGGGCTGCATCCCCCATCAGCGCCGCCACCGGCGCGGCGTCCAGCGTGGCCGACATCACGACCAGCATCAGGTCGTCCCGCAGCGCACCGCGAATCTCCAGGGCCAGCGCAAGGCCCAGATCGGCATTCAGGCTGCGTTCGTGAAACTCGTCGAAAATCAGGCAGCCCACGCCGGTCAGTTCGGGGTCCGACTGGATCATCCGGGTCAGGATGCCTTCGGTCACAACCTCGATCCGGGTGGCTTTCGACACCTTCGCCTCGCCCCGGATGCGGTAACCCACTGTCTGACCGACGCTTTCGCCCAAGGTCTCGGCCATCCGTTCTGCCGCCGCCCGTGCGGCCAGACGGCGCGGCTCCAGCATCACGATGCGGCCCGTGACAAGGGGCAGGATGTCCAAGGGCACCCGCGTGGTTTTCCCCGCGCCTGGCGGCGCCTGCAACACCGCCTGCCCCGTCGCGGCAAGGGCGGCGCGCAGGGCGGGCAGGGCATCGTCTATGGGCAGGAACGGCAGGTCGGTCATGGCCCGCTTATCGCCGTTTCAGCCTCACCTTTCCATAGAGCGTCTGCACCTCGGCATCGGCCAGCACATGACCCGCCCCCTCGGCCACATAGCGCAGGCGCAACACGAACTCCTGCCGCTCTGCCATGTCTTGCGGGCGATAACCGGCAATCCGCCTGTAGTGCCCGGCACAACGGATGCCATCGTCGCCGGAGGAACCTGCTTCCAGCACTAGGGCGCTAAGACGCTGGCCGTCAAACACCTGAAAGCCTTGCCCGCATATCTGTGGGCCCGACAGAACGACCAGAACGGCGCTGGCAGGGTCCAGCGCGCCTTGCACCACACCAAGCCCCGGCGCCGGCACATCTTCGACCGGGTCTGCGTGATACAGGATCACCCTTGCCCCATCCGCCTCCCAGCGCAGTTCGGCCTGCGAGACCCGCCGTCCGGTATCGGCGCGCTCGAAATAGCGCAATGGCCGAAGCAGATCGCCCTGCCGACCGGAGGCCCGCCCCTCGAAGCGCACGGCCCTGACCACGCCTGCCAGCCCGGCGCTGCGGATCACAAGCTCTGCCCGATACTCGGGTGCCCGGCTTTCGGTGCGCAGGGTCAGCCGCCCTACCCGCAAGGGGCCATAGGTCACGTCATAGTCGAAGATCTCTGCCCCCGCTGCACCGCCTGCCAGCAGCCACAGGCCAAGGACGATTTCACGCAAGGCCATGCGTCGCCTCCACTGGTCAACCCCTGCCGCTTACGGCTAGATGGGGCCGATTTGCAAAACGGGTATGACGAGGCGGGCATGGCGACAGTGGCGGAACTGGCAAAGGGCATTCCGGCAGGCGACCGGCGCAGCCTTGCCCGTGCCATCACGTTGGTGGAAAGCGCACGGGCCGATCACCGGGCGCAGGCGGCAGAGCTGCTTTCGGCCCTGGGAACCAGCCGGCAGGCGCTGCGCATCGGCCTTTCCGGCACGCCAGGGGTGGGCAAGTCCACCTTCATTGAGGCTTTCGGATTGATGCTGACGGCCATGGGAAAGCGCGTCGCCGTTCTGGCGGTCGATCCCTCTTCGGCGCGTTCGGGCGGCTCGATCTTGGGCGACAAGACGCGGATGGAGCATCTCTCGCGCGATCCCATGGCTTTCATCCGCCCCTCGCCCTCTCAGGCACAGATGGGCGGCGTGGCGCGGCGCACGCGCGAGGCGGTGGCGCTGTGCGAGGCGGCCGGTTTCGATGTGGTGCTGATCGAAACGGTCGGGGTGGGCCAGTCGGAAACCATGGTCGCCGATATGTGCGACCTTTTCCTTCTCCTCCTCGCCCCCGCAGGCGGCGACGAATTGCAGGGGGTAAAGCGCGGCATCATGGAGATGGCCGATCTGATCCTTGTGAACAAGGCCGATGGCGACCTGAAACCCGCCGCCCTGCGCACCATGGCCGATTACGCCGGAGCCCTGCATCTGTTGCGCAAACGCCCGCAAGACCCGCCGGGTTTCCCGAAGGCGATGACGGTTTCCGCCGTCGAACAGGCCGGTCTGGCCGAGGCGTGGGAGCAGATGCAAACCCTCGCCGACTGGCGCCGCAGCCATGGCCACTGGACCACCCGCCGCGCCGACCAGGCCCGCAACTGGTTCGAGGCAGAGGTGAGGCAGGGCCTTCTGTCGGCCCTGCTGCGCGAACCCGCCAAAGGCATCATGGCGCGGCTGGGCGATCAGGTCGCCACCGGAGAAGCCACGCCAGAGGCGGCGGCGGCGGAAATGCTGGGGCTGTTGGGGAAGGGGTGAGGGGCGGGCAGAAATGCGCCTACGGAATTTATTCGCGTGAGTGTTTGCGGCGCGATAGGCGGATACCGGACTGACGGCGGTGCGGCATGCCTGCATAGCAACCATGGGCAAGCGACCGTTCGCGGCTGGCAGCATTCCAACCGACGTTGTATCATTTGCAACCAAGATCATATGGAAATCACTAAGAATTCCCCAAACACTTATGTTCTACCGGGAAGAAACTTCCGTATGCTTGGAGCCAGCCAAACAGCAGGTTTCGTCAGTATCAGGGCAGAAGTCACAGACCCAGCCATTGAGACTGCATAGAAAAGGCAGGGCCGTAGCCCTGCCCTTATTTGGTGCAGCCAAACTGCTTGTTAACAGCCAGCCTGCGGTTTCTGAGCCTTAACCTTGGCATCGAACCGAGCGAAGGTCAAGACAACCCAGAACCGCAGGCCGACCGTAACCAGGAACCACCATTTCTCACCGCATGGAATGAAGCGTGGACTTATTGGCGCCCCCTGTTGTGGACGCAGGGGCACCCGTTACTTTGGCTTTTGCGCAGCGGACACTTTGCTGACCTGTCCGGGACTGGGGGTGAACCCAGCCGGACAGGCGACCGTCTGCGGTTACTCCTCTTGCCGGGCCGCCCGTCTCGCATCAATAGTTGGTTTCCAGGGGACCAAGAGGCGCGGAATGACCACTACACTCGGCATCGACCTTGGCACGTCTTCTCTGGGATGGGCGCTGCTCGAAGACAACCTGCGCATCATCGACCTCGGCGTGATCATCTTCAGCGCCGCGGCCGGGGCGGGACGGGATCCGCAGTCTGGTGCCCCCTTGGCCGAGGGACGGCGCGAGGCCCGCTCGGCGCGGCGGCGGCGCGACAGGTTCATCGGCCGCCGTTCGGCCCTACTGGGCAAGCTGATCGCGCTTGGTCTCTTGCCCGGCGATCCGCCTTCGGGCGAGGGCCGCCGATGCAATGAAGCGGTGCCGAACGCCCAGACCAAGGCGCTGGCCGATATAGAGCCCTATGACCTGCGCCGTCGCGCCTTGTCGGAACCGCTGTCTCCGCATGAGATCGGCCGGGCGATCTTTCACCTCAACCAGAGGCGCGGCTTCAAATCGAACCGCAAGGCCGACCGGGGCCGGAACGAACCCGAGACGGGCAAGATCGCTATTGCCGGGCAGGCGTTGACCGAGGCGATGGGTAAGCGCACCCTGGGTCAGTTCCTGGCGGAGCGCATCGACGGAGGCCTGCCTGCCCGGGTGCGGATGGGCGGCGAGAACCAAGCCTATGACTTCTATCCGCAGCGCAGCCATCTGGAGGCGGAGTTCGACGCGATCTGGCAGGCGCAGGAGCGGCATCATCCCGGCCTGCTGACCGATACGGCCAGAGCGGCGATCCACCGCATCCTGTTCTTCCAGCGTCCGCTGAAGACGCCCGAGGTAGGCTATTGCACCTTTGCGGGTATGGGCGGCGTGCCGCAGGATGACCGCCGCTTGCCGAAGGCGCATCCGCTGTTTCAGGAGCGGCGGCTTTACGAGGAGGTGAACAACCTCAAGATCGTCAGTGCCGGGGCCGCCCCGCGCGATCTGACGCGAGACGAGCGGGACATGCTGGTCATGGCCCTGCGCGACAAGAAGCAGATGACCTTCGCCACGCTCGGCAAGAAGGTGCTGAAACTGGCCGAGTGTGAGCGGTTCAACAAGGAAAGCGAGACCCGCAAGGATCTGCTGGGCGACGAGGTGCGTGCCGAAATGTCGGACAAGAAGCGGTTCGGCGACCGCTGGAAGCACTTCCCGCTGGAGCGGCAATTGCAGATCATCGACCGGCTGCAGAACGAGGAAAACCCCTATGTGTTGCTGGACTGGTTGAAATCGGATTGCGGTCTGGATGAGGCGGCGGCGGTGGCGGTGGCCAAGGCGAATCTGCCCGAGGGCCACGGCCGCTTCGGCGAAACCGCGACCCGCCGGTTGATCGAGGCGCTGAAGGCCGAAGTCATCACTTATGACAAAGCGGCCGACAAGGCGGGCTTCCATCACAGCGACTTCCGCACCGGCGAGGTCTTCGACCTTTTGCCTTATTACGGTGAAATCCTGACCAAGGAGATCGCGCCGGGCAAGGCCGAATACGGCGACGATCTGGAGCGCCGCTACGGCAAGATCACTAATCCCACCGTCCATATCGGCCTGCGCCAGTTGCAGAAGCTGGTGAATGCGGTGATTGCCCGGCATGGCAAGCCAGACCGCATCGTCATCGAACTCGCCCGCGAGCTGAAGCTGAACGACAAGGAGAAGGAGGCACATCAGCGGCGCATCCGGCAGGATACTGCGGCGGCGATACGGCGGGGCGAAAAGCTGGTTGAGGCGGGCCATGCCGATAGCGGTGCCAATCGCGCGCTGATGCGGCAGTGGGAAGAACTGAACCCCTCAAACCCGCTGGACCGCCGCTGCCCCTATTGCGGCGAGCCGATCGGCATGGCGCAGATATTCAACGGTCTGGCCGATATCGACCACATCATACCTTACTCCAAGTCTCTGGACGACAGCCCGGCGAACAAGGTGCTGGTGCATCGGGCCTGCAACCGCCAGAAAGATAACCTTACTCCCCATGAGAAATGGGGGCATGATCCCGACAGATGGGACATCATCTCGACCCAGGTCGCGCGGATGCATCGGTCAAAGCAATGGCGCTTCGGCCCCGACGCGATGGAGCGGATAGAGCGCGACGGCGGTTTTGCCGCGCGGCAGCTGACCGACACCCAATATCTGGCGAAGATCGCGGGCAAATACCTGCGCAGCCTCTACCCCACCGCTGAGGATGGACGGGTCGATGTCATTCCCGGCCGGATGACCGCGATGCTGCGCCGGGTCTGGGGGCTGGACAGCCTGCTGCCCGACCACAACTTCGTGGAGAACAAGCACTCTAATGCGCCGAAGAATCGGCTGGATCATCGGCATCATGCGATTGATGCTGTTGTGGCGGCGGTGACATCGCTTGCGCTTATGCAGAAGATTTCAAAAGCGGCGGGCCGGGCCGAGGAAAAGGAACTCGACCGTATCTTCGAGAACCTTGATCAGCCTTGGCCGGGTTTCCATGAGGAACTTGGAGAACGCATCCGGCGCACCGTAGTCATGCACAAACCCGACCACGGCCGCAGCACCAAACCCTCACGCCACCGCGATGTGACGGCTGGCAAACTGCATGATGACCAACCCTATGGCCTTACCGGAATGACCGGCAAAGATGGCATCATGCCGATTGTGGTCAAACGAATACCCCTCTCAAAACTCACGCCAGCTCAGATCTCTGACCCCGAAGGCATTCCAGACTCTGCCCTGCGCAACGCCTTGTGGTTGGCGACCCGAGATTGCGACGGGAAAGAATATTCTCGCGCACTGGAAAGATTCTCAAAGGATCATCCGGTGTTCAAAGGCATTAGACGGGTTCGTTTCCGGTCAGCCCTTACGGTGATCCCGATCCTTGACCGCCACGGAAAGCCTTACAAAGCCGTCAAGGGAAATGGCAATGATCACATTGATATCTGGCGTCTTCCGAACGGCAGTTGGGTTTCTGATGTCGTTTCTACCTTTGACGCTCATTCGATGGCCGCGGGAGATCGAAGATGCCTCCCTCTTGCCAAAGAACGCGGCTTTGACCATCCAGCCGCGAAAAAGATCCTAAGCATTCGACAAGGCGATATTCTTGCAATTGAGCGCACGCCGGATCTGGTTGACCTGTTTGTCGTGCGCAATTTCAATCAGGCTGGTCGCCTGACGCTTGCGGGTGTGAACGATGGCGGGAATCTTGATGCACGCCACAATTCATCCGAAGATCCCTTCCGATATATTTATATTTCCCCGGGCTCTCTGAAAAAGGCCAAGGCACGCCAGGTCCGCATCGACCCGCTCGGCCGCGTCTTCGACCCCGGTCCGCGCGAATAAGAGGGGCGAGGGATGGACCGCATCGTCGATATTGCAACCGACGGCCTCCATCTCTCACTCCACCGCGGCTTCCTTCTGGTCGAGAAGGGCCGCGCCGAGGTCGGTCGCGTGGCGCTGGACGACATCCATGCCCTGATCGTCCATGCCCACGGAATCACCTGGACCGGCAACATCGTCGCCGCCTTGGCCGAACGGGGTGCGCCGATCGTCTTCTGCAATGCCTCGCACGCGCCGGTCGCCGTGACCCTCCCGCTGGACGGCCACCACGCCCAGAATGCCCGGATGCAGGCGCAGATCGGAGCTTCCGGCCCCCTGATGAAGCAACTCTGGCGCCGGATCGTCTCGGCCAAGATCCTGATGCAGGGCGCGCTGCTCTCGGCCCGTGGCATCGCGGGCGCAGAGGCCTTCCCCTTCATGGCCCGCCGCGTCACCTCGGGCGACAAGGAGAACCTTGAAGCGCAGGCCGCGCGGCGCTACTGGCCCCTGCTGATGGGTCCCGACTTTCGCCGCAACCGCGACGCGGGCGATGTCAATGCGCTATTGAACTACGGTTACGCCGTGATGCGGGCGACCTGCGCCCGCGCCATCGTCGCCGCAGGCCTGCACCCGACGCTCGGCATCCAACATTCCAACCGCGGCAATGCCTTTGCCCTCGCCGATGATCTGATCGAACCGTTCCGACCGCTGGTGGACTCTTTAGCCGAGACAATGATGCGCGAAGGCGTCGTCCGCCTCGACCCGGCGCAGAAACGGCGTTTCGCTCGGTTGATCGCCTTCGACCTGCGCATCGCCGGTGAAACATCGCCCGTCTCGATCGCCGCCGCCCGGCTGGCTCAATCGTTGGGCAAGGCGTTCGAAACCGGCCGCCCCGACCTCATCCTCTTCGATCCGCCCGGCGCACTCGACTGGGCCGCGCTCGGTCGTGACGAGGGCGGTGGCGGGTGAAGAAGGATCCTTCGTATCTGAGCGGATACAGGCTAATGTGGATTTTCGTGATGTTCGACCTGCCGGTGGGCAGCAAGAAGGAAATGCGGGATGCTACGAAGTTCCGCGAGTTCCTGCTGGATCAAGGCTTCGAGATGAGCCAGTTCTCGATTTATGCCCGGTTTTGTAACGGGAAGGACAGCTACGAGTCGCATCTGAAGCGGATCGAGGGCAACCTGCCAGAGAAAGGCGAAATCCATGTGCTTACCTTCACCGACAAGCAATACGAGGGAATCGTCCGATTCTCGAGTCAACGCCGCCGCAAGCCCCGCGAAAACCCGGACCAGCTGGCGCTGTTCTAGTTATGTCCAAGATTTGGCATCGCCTGGATGTGCCGATTACTTATTTTTTATCAATAAGTTACTGACACATCCAGGTTAGCGCTTCAGAAACCGCAGGCCAACCGCAACGATGTGAGGCCCATCTTATTGGCGACCGCCAGGTTAGCGCTTCAGAAACCGCAGGCCAACCGCAACCTCAAAGCACGGCACCTCTGCATGGAGAGCCAGGTTAGCGCTTCAGAAACCGCAGGCCAACCGCAAC
>DDEX01000008.1 GCA_002336845.1 Rhodobacteraceae bacterium UBA1943 | reverse complement strand
GGCCCTGGTTCGGCTTTGGGGCTGCGGCAATTGCATCGGCTGCCCAAGGCGCCCCGCCCAGAACCGGCAACGACTTTTTCAAGACCTTTTCGATCGCCTGCAACTCTCCCATTTCGGCGGGGGCGCAAAAGCTGACCGAAGATCCTTCCGCCCCGGCGCGTGCCGTGCGCCCGATGCGGTGAACGTAGTTTTCGGGCACGTTCGGCATGTCGTAATTATAGACATGGCGCACGGTCGGAATGTCGATGCCGCGGGCCGCGACGTCTGTCGCCACCAGAACATCAACCTCGCCCGCCTTGAACTCGGTCAAGATACGGTCGCGCTGGTTCTGGCTGCGGTTGCCATGAATCGCGCCCACCTTGAAACCCCAGCCGCCCAGCACCTTCGCCAGCTTGTCGGCACCATGTTTGGTGCGCGAAAAGACCAGCGCCTGTTCGCCGGGATGTTTCTGCAGATAGCTTTCCAGCAACCTGGCCTTGTCGCCGTTGGGGATGAAGTGGACCCCCTGGCTGACCTTTTCCGCCGGCTTTCCCGGCGGGTTGACCTGCACGCGCACCGGGTCGCGCAGATAGGTGTCGGCGATTTCCTCGATATCCTTGGGCATCGTGGCCGAGAACATCATGGTCTGGCGGCGCAGGGGGATATGCTTGGCAATCCGGCGCAGGGCATGGATGAAGCCCATGTCCAGCATGTGATCGGCCTCGTCCAGCACCAGATAGCCGCATTTTTCCAGATTGACGTCGTTGCGCTCGATCAGGTCGATCAGACGGCCCGGCGTGGCCACCAGCACATCGGCGCCCTTGGCCAGCGACATGGATTGCCGGTTGATCGAGGCCCCGCCCACCACCATCACCACCTTGACGGCGGTGCCCTTGGTGAAGGTTTCGAAATTGTCCTTGATCTGCTGGGCCAGTTCGCGCGTGGGCGCAAGGATCAGCGCACGGATGTTGCGTGGCCCCGGCGGGTGGCCGATATCCAGCAGCCGGTGCAGCAGGGGAAGGCCAAAGGCCGCCGTCTTGCCGGTTCCGGTTTGGGCAAGGCCCATCAGGTCGCGCCCCGCCATGATCGGCGGGATGGCTTGCGCCTGAATCGGGGTGGGGGTCTGCAAATTCGTCGCGGCCAGGGCCTGGACGAGTTTGGGCGAAAGGCCAAGGTCGGCAAATGTGGTCATGCGGCGCGGATGGTGGATTTCGGCCACAATGTCAAGCGAAGCTGCCGTCCGCCTGGATCAGGTGGCAAAAGCCGCGACGGGACGACCGGCCTGCTCTGGCAGGGCCGGGCTGCGCCGAGCGGCCTTGCCTTGGGGCGCCATGCCGGTCAGATGCTGTTGCAGCACCTCGATGTCTTCATCGGCAAAGCCAGAATTATGGATCAGCGTCGGCACCACTAGCCCGGCATAGTCGAAACGGTTGGCCATGCTGCGGCAGGTTTCCATAAGAACACCGATCCGGGCAAGATTTGCCTCTGCCCCGCGGGCGGGATCAATCTGGAAGGCGGTCAGGATGCGGCTCCAGACGTGACACTCGGCCGCGATTATTGCCTCGGGCGTGTCCCCGGCATAGCCGTTGATCTGGGCGACATGCAGTTTGCGTGCAGCTTCAAGTGCGGCAAGGCGGGGGTTCGGTCGTGCGAAAAGCCCTGAGAACATGGATGCGCGCCTCTTGTTAGCCGATTCTACCCGATTGACCTTACTCAGCCCTAAGGCGAGTCTCTGACCGGATTGTGGCAAGATTGAGTTAAGCGCAGGTTAAACAGCCATCGGTTGCGAAAACAACTCAAAGTTGAGATTGGCAGCCGCTATCGGCGCCGGGCCGCCGACGCATCTAATAGTGCCACCCTTTGGCGTCCACCAAGTTGCCGCAGTAGTGCGCCAGCCAATGCGGCCACAGCAGACGGTCTTCGCGGATACGCGCGGTCGGCAGATTCGGGTTTCCGGTGCGGACGATTTCCAGAATGTAGCGTTCGGGGTTGAACAGGATCAGCTGGGGCTGATCGGGCAGGCCAGGGGCCTCCCAATAGCCGACGATCAGTTGCAGGTGGCCGGGGTTGCGCTGGAAAATGGCAATCGGGGCCTTGTCGCGGATCAACTGTTTCAGGCTGGTCGCGGAAACCGAAGCATCAAGCGGGGTGCTGGTGCAGCCCAGCCAGCGAAAGAACGTGTCAGCCCAGGTGTCTGGCAGGCCCGAGGGGGTGTTGGTGTACTGCGGCATCCGGTGGCGCACCGCCGCCTCGGCCCGAGGCAGGTCTGACAGGTCGGTGCCGCCGCCCATCTCCTCGTTCAGCTCGGCGATGTAATTGACGACCCGCTGGTAGCGTTCGCCTCCGGGGCGGGCGAACAACTCGTCCGTCGTGTTGCCGGCACCCTGGCGGCCATAGCGGGACCGCCACAGCGTCAGCCCGACGGCGGCCCAGCATTCAAGGACATTGGGCTGATAGAAATAGGCGCTGCGGATACCGGGCTTGATGTAATCTGGCATGAAATCCTCCTGAGTAAATGAGGCGAGTTTGGCAGGTTTTGGCCGCGGGCAATATCAAATTGAATCGAAGATCAGTGGTCGGAGGCGATGTAAAGCGACTCCTAAAATGAAAAAGGGCGCGCCAAACCGGCGCGCCCCCAAGCCAAGGTGATCCAAGGATCAGGCCGACTTGCGCTTGCGACGCGCGGCAAAGCCAAGGCCACCCAAGGCCGCCGCGAGGAGCGGGGCAGCGGCAGGCAGCGGCACGGGCGAAACCGCAGTCACGTCCAGATTGTTCAACGCCCAGGATTCGTCACCCGTGCCCTGGTTGCCACCGTTATAGGGGCCAACCGGGTTGAAGGTTACCGAGAAGGTGTTCAGCCCGGCGAGCAGATCGGCAAAGCCCGATACCGCTACGGTGCCGCCCATCCAGCCGCCCGCGCTCGACGACGACCAGGCCCAGCCGAGGGTGTTGGTGATCACGGAATCGCTGCCGCCACCGCCGAGGTTGAAATAGCCCTCGAACACGGTGATGCCGTTCAGCGCGACCGAGAAAAGGTCATCATAGCCATTGCCGAGGCCATCGACGCTTTGCGCGCCGAACAGGTCGAACGACAGGGCGGTCGAGCCACCAGCAGCGTTGAAATCGACGTTCAGCGTCTCGACGCCACGATAGGAACCGTTGGGGTTGGTGGCGCCGTCATTGAAGACAACGGCGGCATGGGCAGCGGCACCCGACAGGACAGCGGCCGAAAGCGCGAGTGCAGCGCCTTTCAGGAACTTGTGGAACATGGTTTCTCCAGAACTAACAAATGGGCATCAGCAGGATAGACGCCGACCGTTAATCTATCCGGGCTCTCCATGTCGCGGCTTTGGGGGAAATGTGACGGATTTTAGGCAATTGCACAGGATCGCAGCCTGACCATGGCAAAGGACCCGGATTGTCGAAAATCGTGCAACAGGTGGCGGGCCTGTGCCGCCGACGGGGCGAATCGCCTCATGGGCCGGGGCGGGTGGCTCGGATCGGGCATTATCAGGCTTTGCCCGATCCGTTCAGGTCAGCCCTGCAATGTGCGCACGCCGTAGCCTTCGCCCCGCGCCTTCATGGCCGCGACAGTGGCGATACTGGCGGCTGCGGTGGTGAAGTAGGGGATCTTGTCCATCAGCGCGACGCGGCGGATATCGCGGCTGTCGGCAATGGCCTGGGTGCCCTCGGTCGTGTTCATTACCAGCGCGATTTCGTTGTTCTTCAGGCGGTCCACGATGTTCGGGCGGCCCTCATACACCTTGGCAACCGGGGTGGCGGGAACACCGACCGACGACAGCCATTGGGCCGTGCCCTTGGTGGCGACAATCTCAAAACCCATGCCAACCAGATCGCGGGCGGCATCGGCCAGCGCCTCGGTCTTGTCCATATCCTTGACCGAGACAAAGGCGCGGCCGGTATCGGGCAGCACAGTACCCGCGCCCATCAGCGCCTTGAGGAAAGCCAAAGCAAAGGTGCGGTCCCAGCCCATCACTTCGCCGGTTGAACGCATTTCCGGCCCAAGAACCGGGTCAACGCCGGGGAAGCGGGCAAAGGGCAGAACCGCCTCTTTCACGCTGAACCATGGCGTGTTGGGGTCGGCAAGCGTCAGAGGGTCGGCCAGCGGCAGCGGGCTGTCGGGGCCAACCCCTTGCGGATAGGGGGCGCGGGCCGGGAAGTTCGACAGCGGTTCCCCCGCCATCAGCCGGGCGGCGATGGAGGCAATCGCACTGTCGGTGGCCTTGGCGACGAAGGGCACGGTGCGCGATGCACGCGGGTTGACCTCCAGAACGTAAATCACGCCGTCCTTGATGGCGAATTGCACGTTCATCAGGCCAATGACATGCAGGGCCTTGGCCATTTCGACGGTCTGGCGCTTCAACTCCGCGACCGTTTCGGGGCTGAGAGAGTGCGGCGGCAGGCAGCAGGCGCTATCGCCCGAATGGACCCCGGCCTCCTCGATATGTTCCATGATGCCCGCGACATGCACGTTGGTGCCATCGCAGAGCGCATCCACATCCACCTCAATCGCGCCCGAAAGGTAGCTGTCAAGCAGCACCGGCGTGTCGCCCGAAACCTGAACGGCGGTGGCGATATAGCGTTCCAACTGTTCGTCAGAGCGCACGATTTCCATGGCGCGGCCGCCCAGAACGAATGAAGGGCGGATGACCAGCGGATAGCCAACTTCATGCGCCACCTTGAACGCCTCGTCGCGGCTGCGCGCGGTGCCGTTGACGGGCTGTTTCAGGCCCAGCTTTTGCAGGAAGTGCTGGAACCGCTCACGATCCTCGGCCAGATCGATCGCATCGGGTGTGGTGCCCAGGATCGGGATGCCTTCGGCGTGCAGGGCATTGGCGAGTTTCAGCGGGGTCTGGCCGCCGAACTGCACGATCACGCCGTGCAGCGTGCCGTTTTCCTGTTCCACGCGCAGGATTTCCAGAACGTGTTCCAACGTCAGTGGTTCGAAGTAAAGGCGATCCGACGTGTCGTAATCGGTCGAGACCGTTTCCGGGTTGCAGTTGACCATGATCGTCTCATAGCCCGCCCCGCCCTCGTCGGAGCCGAGCGCGAAACACGCGTGGCAGCAGCAATAATCGAACTCGATCCCCTGCCCGATGCGGTTCGGTCCGCCGCCCAGGATCACGACCTTCTCGCGCGCCGACGGTTCGGCCTCGCACTCGGGCTC
>DDEX01000052.1:1501-9522 GCA_002336845.1 Rhodobacteraceae bacterium UBA1943 | reverse complement strand
ACGGCTGGATGCAGAACCCGGTGGGAGCGGAGTTCAACCCGCAGACCATGCGGATGGAGATGACGGACTTCTTTGCGGTTCTCTTCAACGAGGTCGCGCAGGCCAAGTTCGTGCATACCGTGTCGGCGGGCTATGTCACCGCTGCGGTCTTCGTCATCGGCGTGTCGGCGTGGTATCTGCTGAAGGGCCGCCATGTCGAGCTGGCGCGCCGTTCGATCACCGTGGCGGCGGCCTTCGGCTTGGCCTCGGCCTTCTCGGTCGTATTGCTGGGCGATGAATCGGGCTACGATGCCACCCATAACCAGAAGATGAAACTCGCCGCCATCGAGGGCATGTGGCACACCGAAGAGGCCCCGGCCTCGTTCACCCTGTTCGGCTTTCCGGATCAAGAGGCACGGCAGACCCATTACGCGATCCATATTCCCTACGTCATGGGCCTGATCGGCACCCGGTCGCTGACCACGGTGATCCCGGGGATCGACCAACTGGTGACGACGGCGGAAAACCGGATCCGCTCGGGCATCATCGCCTATGATGCGCTGATGACGGTGCGCAGCGAACGCGATGCAACCCCGCCCGAAGTGATGAAGACCTTCGAGGACCATTCGGCCGATCTGGGCTTTGCCTTCCTGTTGAAGAAATATGTCGATGACCCGCGGCAGGCGACCGAGGATCAGATCAAAGCGGCGGCCAATGACACCGTGCCGACGGTCTGGCCGCTGTTCTGGGCCTTCCGTCTGATGGTGGCTTTGGGCTTCGGCTTCATCGCCACCATGGCCTATTTCTTCTACCGCGCCTCGTTTCGCGGCATGCGCTATCCCCGCTGGGCGCTGCGGCTGGCGGTGATGATGATCCCCGCGCCCTGGATCGCCGCCGAAATGGGCTGGTTCGTGGCTGAATTCGGCCGTCAGCCATGGACAGTCGATGGCGTCCTGCCCACAGCCATGTCGGTCTCGGCCCTGTCGATGACCGAGGTCGCGATGACGTTGGCCGGCTTCGTCCTGTTCTACTCGGTCCTGTTCGTGATCGAGATGGGCCTGATGCTGAAATATATCCGCAAGGGCCCATTTCAGGACGTGGCCGAAACCGAAGCCTGGGTGAAGCGCCATACCGAACGGTTGGCCGGACGGCGCAATGCCGATGCCATCGCCCAACCCGAAATCCAGCCTGCGGAGTAATCGCCATGATCCTGCATGAACTGCTCAGCTATGAATTCCTTCGCGTCGTCTGGTGGCTGCTTCTGGGTGTGCTGCTGATCGGCTTTGCCTTGACCGATGGCTTCGACATGGGGGTGGGCGCGCTTTTGCCCTTTGTCGGCAAGACCGACATGGAACGCCGCGTCGTTATCAATACCGTCGGCCCCGTGTGGGAAGGCAACCAGGTCTGGTTCATCCTCGGCGGGGGGGCGATATTCGCAGCCTGGCCGCCGCTCTATGCGGTCAGCTTCTCGGGCTTCTACCTTGCGATGTTCGTCGTGCTTGCGGCCTTCATCGTGCGGCCGGTGGCATTCAAGTACCGCTCCAAACGAGATGACCCGCGGTGGCGCAATGCCTGGGACTGGGCGTTGTTCGCAAGCGGCGGCGTTCCTGCGCTGCTGTTTGGGGTGGCGGTCGGCAATGTGATCCAGGGCGTGCCCTTCCACTTCACCAACGACCTGCACACGATCTACGAAGGTGCCTGGTACGTCAAGTTCATCGGCCTTCTGGACCCGTTCTCGATCCTGGCCGGGGTGGTGTCGCTTGCCATGCTGGTTATGCACGGCGGCGCCTGGCTGACGCTGAAGACCGAAGGTCCGGTGCAGCGCCGCGCCCGGACCATCGGCTCGGTCGCGGCACTGGTCGCAGTGGCGGCCTATGTGCTGGCGGGCGTGTGGATGGCTGTGGGGATCGAAGGTTTCCGCATCGTCGGGGATTATGTCACCGACGGCCCATCAAACCCCTTGCATTTCGAAGTTGAACGCACCGCCACCTGGCTGACAGCCTATGCCGAACGCCCATGGATCGCCCTTGCACCGGCCGCGGGAATTCTTGGCGGCCTGCTCACCTTCCTTGGCCTTCGGGCGGGGCGCGAGCTATCCACCCTTTTGTTCTCCAAAATGGCGATTCTGGGTGTGATCTCCTCGGTGGGACTGACGATGTTCCCGTTCATCATGCCTTCGTCCAGCGATCCGCAATCCTCGCTGACGGTCTGGAACAGCTCCTCCTCGCACCTGACGCTGTTCATCATGCTGGTCGTGACGGCGATCTTCATGCCGCTGATCCTGATGTACACAGCCTGGGTTTACCGCGTTCTCTGGGGCAAGGTGACCGAGGCGGATGTCACCGAAAACTCTCACTCCGTCTATTGAGAAGGAAGCTATATCATGTGGTATTTCGCCTGGATCCTAGGGCTTCCGCTCGCAGCAATCTTCGCCGTGCTGAACGCGATGTGGTTGGAGTTGAAGGAGGATGAAATGATTCTGAATCGTGACGGCCCCACACCGTCGCACCCGCCGCGGCGCTGATCTCCTGCGGCGGCACCGGTAGGGTGACCCGTCCCGTTGCCCTGCCGGAACCCCCCTGTTCACAGAACCGCCCGATGACTTCCGTAAGCCCGGCCGCAGCCCCGTCCTCGCGGATCGCGCAGTATCAGGTGACGTTCTTTGCTGCCGGAATGGGGATGATAGGTCCGACCCGTGCCATCCATACGGTCGAGTGCTGCTTTGATCTGCCAGATGTCGCCCTGCGCAGGGCGTTCATGTTCGCTGGTTTCACGCTCAAGAACGATGACGAAGGTCCGTTGCGTCGGCTGGTTTTTGATGCGGAGCCTGCAGCCCGGTCGTCGGTGCCTGTGATCATCGCCAATCAGCATGCCGAGTCGCGTCGCATCCAATGCCTTGCTGTGCGTCTTGCCGGTCGTGCTCGGCGGGATACCGTGTAGGCGCATCTGCCGATGCCGTCCGGTTTATGTGCTGTCTGCCTTTCCATCATAACCGAAGCCTTCGCCAAGATTTCGTGCAGGGCATTGGGCCATTCGACGCAGGGTGCGGGTCAAGCTGTCATTCAACGGACGAAAGACCTAGGCTCTTGGGGCAACGATGCCATTGCCGGGTGTCAGGATGCGGAACAGAAGAGCCAAGAACCAAGACGCCGCCGACGAACGCCCATCCGCCTGGTCGGTAGCGGGGCATTTTGCTCGGCAGATCGCATGGCTTTGGCGGCGTGGCGTTCCCCGTGCCGATCCGAATTTGCCCGTCCGGTCGTTTCGTATCGTCCAGCTTGGCGCTTCGGAAAGAGGGGTGATCTTGCTGCACTACCTGACGCTTGGCAGCGAGGACCGCACGATCAGGTTTCATGGCAGGGTGCGTTATGCGGGGCTGCTGGAGCGTTCGCGCTCCATCGACTGGGAGAAAACCCATAGTCTGGGCGCCGTTGCCGGAAGCCGGTTGATCGGCATGGCAGAGCTTGCCCCAACAGCGGTGAATGGCATCCCATGCACCGAACTTGCAGTTTCGGTGCTGCGACCATGGCAGAACAAGGGGGTCGCGACCGCTTTGCTTGCCACTGCAATTGCCGAGGTTCACCAGCGGGACGGTCATGCGGCAATTCTGTTCACGCAGATCAGCAACCGAGCCATGATCAGTGTTTGCCGCAAGCTAGGTGGAAAAGGTGAACTGTCACGCGGAGAACTGCGTTTCTGGTTCGAGCCGGATACGGCGGCGACCGGCGCTGCAATCGCAAATGACGACCCTGAAAGCGCCCAGCATTTTGCGCACCTTTCTTAGACAGCCGACCTCTGGCGCTACTTCAGCAGAACATATCGGCCGGGTGCACCCTCGATTGGTGGCAATGGCCCCTCGCCGGGGTGGCGCGCCGGAACCCGTTCATCACTGTCGTGTCTGTCGATCCATTCGGCCCAGACCGGCCACCACGAGCCGGGATGGAAGTTTGCGCCCGCAAGCCATTCGGCGGCTGCCTCCGGGTGATCATCGCGCAGCCAGTGGCCGTATTTGGCCCGCTTGCCGGGAGGATTGATCACCCCGGCAATATGGCCCGATCCGCCCAGCACGAACCTGACCGGACCGCCCAGGAGTTTCGTAGTCGGATAGACAGAGGTCCAGGGCGCAATATGGTCCTCTTTGGTTGCCAAGACAAAGCAGGGAATCTTGATCCGGGAAAGATCGATCGGCGTTCCGTTCAGCGTAAGGTGCCCGGGCTTGCGCAGCCCGTTTTCGATGTAGATCTTCTCAAGATACCACAGCAGCATGGCAGCAGGCAGCCTAGTGCTGTCGGCGTTCCAGAACAGCAGGTCAAAGGCGGGCGGCTTTTGGCCCATCAGATAATTCATCACATGGAACGACCAGACCAGGTCGTTCTCGCGGATCATTGAGAACATGTCTTGCAGGTGATGGTTCTCAAGATATCCGGTGTCTGCCATGTGCAGGCGCAGCGCCTCAAGCCGCTCGCGGTCAATGAAGACACCCACCTCACCCACATTGGTGAAATCGACCATCGTCGCCAGTGTGGTGGCGGTGGCGATACGGTCGTCGTCGCGGGCGGCAAGATAGGCCAGCGTTGCGGTAACCAGAATGCCGCCAATGCAAAAGCCCAGAATGTCAAAGCGCCGCTCGCCGGTTTGCTGCTCGATAACGTCTAGTGCAGCAAGCGGCCCCAAGGCCATGTAATCCTCAAAGCTCAGGCTGGCATGGTCGCGGGACGGATTGACCCAAGAGATCAGAAAGACGCTATGGCCCTGTTCCAGCATGAAGCGAACCATCGAATTGTCGGGGCGCAGATCGAAAATATAGTATTTGTTGATCCAGGGCGGCACGAAAAGCAAAGGCCGCTTGCGTTGCGTTGGGGTAAGCGGCTCGTACTGGATAAGCTGCATCAAGGTGTTTTCATAAATCACCTTGCCTGGCGTGACGGCCAGATCACGGCCTACGGTGAAGGCCATCGCATCATTGGTGTTGATGTCAAGCCGCCCGCCGCCGCGCTCCAGATCGTCGATCAGGTTTCGCAGGCCATCCAGCAAACTCTGCCCACCGGTTTCCAAAAACTTTTCGCTTGCGACGGGATTGGAGGACAGGAAGTTCGCCGGGGAAAGCGCACTAAGATACTGGCGCGTATAGAACCTGACACGAAGGCTGTCCTTTGTGCCGTCGGGCAGTAGGCGCAGCAGTCCCTCAACGGCGTTTTCCAAGGCCAGATGGCTGTCGCGCAGGCCACGGGTGATCGGGTCACGGTTCCAGCGCCGGTCGCGGAACCGCTTGTCCGCCACCGCCTCGCTCTCACCGGACCAGGCGGCCTGCCAGGCCTTCATCCAGCCGAACCAGAGCTGCTGGGTTTGCTCTGCCACCGCCAGCGGCTGTTCGAAAAAGCGGGGCAGCATACGAAGATAGGCTTCGGCAATGCTGCGCAGGTCAACGATTGAAAATTCCTTGCCGGTCGCCTTTTCGGTTGCTGTCTCTTGAGCCTGTTGCAGGACTGTTTGCAAACGAACCATCAGGCCGACAAATTCGGCGCTCTGGCTGGCCATTTCGTCAAACTGCATCGCCTTTTCCTTCTCAGGCGGTTTCCTTACGGTGGGCGCGCGACGTGGTCTTGACCGTGGCCTCACCCTCTACCACCAGCCGGTCGCCGACACGGCAAATCGTGCTGAGTATGGCGCGGCAACGATTGTGCTGAACCTCTTTTACCGTCACCTCCGCGGTTACGGTATCTCCCGGCCGGACGGGCCCGACAAACCGCATCTGTTGCGAGACATAAATGGTGCCCGGGCCGGGCAGCTTGTTTGCAATCGCGGCCGATATTGTGCTGGCGGTAAGAAAACCATGGGCAATTCGCCCACCGAACACGGTGGTGCGCGCAAACTCCTCATTTATGTGGATCGCATTGTTATCGCCGGATGCCCCGGCGAACAGCACGATGTCAGCCTCGGTAATGGTCTTGGCAAAACATGCCGTCATCCCCGGTGCCAGATCTTCGATGTCGTATCCGTTCAAGCTGTTCATCGGCTGCCTCCTCTGAGTCCATGATCAGTTCTCTGGGGGTCTGAAGCTAGGTCACAGCGCCCAGATCGTCTGCGGTCAGCGCCAGAATGGTCTCGGCCCCATCGGCAAGCTGGGCCAGAAGGGCCGAAGCCTGCGGAAAGACCTGCGTCCTGTAAAACTGGGCCAGTCGCAGCTTGGCGCCCAGATGCGCCGAATTGTCGCCCGACGAAATGCGCAGTGCGGCAGCAAGCGCGGCGTCGGCCATGGCCCAGGCACCGGTGCAAATACCCGACAGCTCCAGCATTGCATGGGCCGAAGCCTGCGGCAAAAGCGCATCACGCTGATGGTTGGCAAGAACCCACTCGGTTGCCGCGCCAAGCATCGCTATAGCCTCGCCGATCATGCCGTGCATCGCGGGCCAGTCCGTCGCCGTGTCGCCGGTGCTGGCCAGGCGCTCCTGCGTGGTCTTCATGTCGGCCAGCAGTTCCGCCATGGCCTGCCCCTGATCGCGGATCAGCTTGCGACCAATCAGGTCCAGGGCCTGAATGCCGGTCGTGCCTTCATAGATCGTGGTGATGCGGGCATCGCGCAGGATCTGTGCCGCGCCGGTCTCTTCGATAAAGCCCATGCCGCCGTGAACCTGAACACCTAGCGAGGCAGAGACATTCCCCATTTCGGTCGCCCAGCCCTTCACGACCGGAATCAGCAGATCGACCCGGCGCTGTGCCGCCGCTGCCGCCGAAGGGTCAGGTGAATGATGGGCGATGTCCTGCGCTGCCGCCGCGCGATAGGCCAGAATGCGCGCAGCCATTGTGCGCGCCTTGATCAGGCCCAGCATCCTGCGCACGTCGGGGTGCGCCATGATCGCGACCGATCCGGCGACCCCCGCCTGGCTGCCCTGCTTGCGCTGGGCCGCAAAGGCTGCGGCCTTCTGGCCGGCAAGCTCGGCGATGCCGACGCCCTGCAACCCAACACCCAGGCGGGCGCTGTTCATCATCGCAAACATGTATTGCAGCCCCTGATGCGGCGCGCCGACCAGGTATCCCACCGCCCCGCCGTTGTCGCCGAAAGCCAAGGTGCAGGTCGGGCTGCCATGAATGCCCAGCTTGTGCTCGATCGAGACACAGCGCACATCGTTGGTCGCGCCCAGCGTGCCATCGGGATTGACCAGAACCTTGGGCACCAGGAAAAGCGATATTCCCTTTACCCCAGCAGGGGCTTCGGGCAGCCGCGCCAGGACGAGATGCACGATGTTCTCGGCCATGTCGTGGTCACCATAGGTGATGAAGATCTTCTGGCCAAAGATCCGATAATGCTGTTCTTCCGGCACGGCGCGTGACCGGATCGCCGCCAGATCCGAACCGGCCTGAGGTTCGGTCAGGTTCATCGTGCCGGTCCAGTGCCCCGACACCAGATGTTGCAGATAGGTCCTGCGCAATTCGTCCGACGCATAATGCGAAATCGCTTCGACGGCACCCTGGGTCAGCATGGAGCAAAGCTGAAACGCGGTATTGGCGCCACTGAACATTTCCTGGATGCAGGCGTTTACCACAGCGGGCAGACCCATGCCGCCGTGCTCTGGTCGGGCGGTCGGGCAGTTCCAGCCCATATCCACCAGCGCGCGATAGGCATCAACCCAGCCCTGCGGTGTGGTGACCCGACCGTCGGCAAAGCCCAACCCGAGCCGGTCGCCGACCGGGTTCAGCGGAGAGATCACAGTGCTGGCAAAGCGCGCGGCCTCTTCCAGCACGGCAGCTACGGTTTCGGGCGTTGCGTCCGCCAGGCCGGGCAGGTGCGCAAGTTCGGCCAGACCGCAAAGATCTTCCAGCACGAAGGTCATGTCGGGCAGGGGGGCCTGATAGGTCATCGCTCTTTTCCTGTGATCAGATTTTTTCGATCAGTTCCGGGACGACCGAGAACAGATCCCCGACGAGTCCGTAGTCTGCGACCTGGAAGATGGGGGCTTCGTCGTCCTTGTTGATGGCGACGATGATCTTACTGTCCTTCATCCCGGCGAGGTGCTGGATCGCGCCCGAGATGCCGACCGCGA
>DDEX01000052.1:0-1481 GCA_002336845.1 Rhodobacteraceae bacterium UBA1943 | reverse complement strand
GCCAGTCGTTCGGCGCATAGCCCGAATCCACCGCGGCCCGGCTGGCGCCAACCGCGGCGCCCAGCTTGTCGGCCAGCGCCTCGATGATCGCAAAGCTGTCTTTCGAGCCCACGCCGCGCCCGCCAGACACCACGATCTTGGCGCTGGTCAGTTCGGGGCGGTCGCTTGCCGCAACCTTGTCCTCGACCCAGGACGACAGCCCCGGATCGGCCACACCTGCCGCCGCGACCACCGGGGCCGCACCGCCCGCACCCGCCGCCGCAAAGGCCGCCGTGCGCAGCGTGAACACCTTCACCGCATCGCCAGACTTCACAGTCTGGATCGCGTTGCCGGCATAGATTGGCCGCTCAAAGGTTTCCGAATCGATAACCGCCGTCACATCCGACAGCACCATCACATCCAGAAGCGCCGCAACCCGCGGCAGGATGTTCTTGTTGAACGCCGTCGCAGCCCCCGCAATGTGGCTGTAGCCCCCCGCCAGAGACACCACCAGCGCCGCCATCGGTTCCGCCAGCCCATGGCCCGCGTCATCCGAATGCAGCACCTTTGCCGCACCCGACAGGCCCGCCGCCTCGGCCGCAGCCGCAGCCGGACCCGCCACCAGAAGGTGAACCTCACCCAAACCGGCCACTGCCGTTAACGCCTTGGCAACCTGATCCGTGGCAAGCTGCCCCTCGTTCACATCCGCAATCAGGAGAACAGCCATCAGATCACCCCCGCCCCGACAATGCCGGCGTCTTTCAGTTTCGCAATCAGCTCATCGACCGAAGCCACCTTCACCCCTGCCTTGCGGCCCGCAGGTTCCGTGGTCTTGATCACCGTCAGGCGCGGCGCGACATCCACACCGTAATCGGCAGGCGTCTTCGTCGCCAAAGGCTTCGCCTTCGCCTTCATGATGTTCGGCAACGACGCATAGCGCGGCTCGTTCAGCCGCAGGTCAACCGTGATGATCGCCGGCATCTTCACCGTGATCGTCTGCAAACCGCCATCGACTTCGCGCGTCACCGTCGCCGTGTCGCCCGCAACCGTCAACTCGCTGGCAAAGGTGCCCTGCGACCAGCCCAAGAGCGCCGCCAGCATCTGGCCCGTCGCGTTCATGTCGTTGTCGATCGCCTGCTTGCCCGCCAGAACCAGGCCGGGCGCCTCGTCCTTCACCACCGCCGCCAGCAGCTTTGCCACCGCCAGGGGTTCGATGTCGGTATGCACGTCAGACGCCGCCTCGATCAGGATCGCACGGTCCGCCCCCATCGCCAAAGCCGTCCGCAACGTCTCTTGCGACTGCTTCACACCAATCGAAACAACCACAACCTCCGTCGCAACACCCTTCTCTTTCAACCGGATCGCCTCTTCCACCGCAATCTCGTCAAACGGGTTCATCGACATCTTCACATTCGCAAGATCAACCCCGCTCCCGTCCGCCTTCACGCGAACCTTCACGTTGTAGTCAATCACGCGCTTCACAGGCACCAATACCTTCATCG
>DDEX01000074.1 GCA_002336845.1 Rhodobacteraceae bacterium UBA1943 | reverse complement strand
GCCCCGGCGGCGCAGGCTGTCGATCATCTTGTTCCGCACGATCGCCGAAAGCCACGGCCCGATCGGGCGCGAGGCGTCCCAGGTGCCACGCTTGAGGTGGATAGCCAGCAGAACTTCCTGCATCACATCCTCGGCTTCACTGGCCGGAGCGCCGAACTGGTCGCAGCGCCGCCGCGCCATCTGGCGCAGATGGGGGGCCATTTCGGTCAGCAGCCGTTCATAGGCAAGCGCATCGCCCGCATTTGCCTGACGCATCCAGGCAGCCCAGGTCTGTTCACGGTCAGTCGCAGTCAATCCTGATCACTTCCACAGCATCGGCCGCTTCGGGTGCCCAGCACCGGCCTATTCCCGCGGCAGTGGATGCGATGGGCAGCGCCCTGTCAATCGCAGCGCCGCGCACGTTTGCGCGGGCAGCGCCGTGACCAGATCATCCTGCCAGGTTCGCAGCGACCTGATGCAGCCCGGCCCGGCAAAAGAGCAGCCGCCCAACGGTTTCGGGCCGCCGCTCCCGAAACCTGTCAAGCGATGGATCCCCCGCACCACCTGCCTGCCATGAAAGACCCAAGGGCAACGGGCAGAGGGATGACCGGCATCCCACTTGGGCCAGCGGGCACAGGAGCCCCCCGCCAGACCGTCAAAGGCGGAAATCCGCCCCTCGGTTTTGCCCAATGCCCGCTTCGCCCTATCTTTGCAGGATAACAACCGAGGAGAGATCGTATGAAAGGCATCATCGCCTGGTTCATGGGCGTTCCGCTGGTCGTCATCATCCTGCTTTATGCCTTCGGGTATTTCTGAGGGTCAGGTTTTTCTCCGGCGAAAGCCCACAATCCGCGCGGGCTTTCGCCATCCGATGATCGAAGTTACGGGCTGTTTGCCCCGCTTGGGCCTGTCTGGACGCCTCTCACGTCCGTCAGCAATGACGGTCCGCGGCCCTTGATAAGGAGGTGACTCCTTCTTGCAATCCAAAGAAACCAAACGGTTAACGTGATCCTCATACGCCCGGGTCAAGCCACCTTTGGCCGATGCGCCCTGATCACCTCGGGGTCGGTTTCAATCCGCCCCGCACCGATCAGGTCAAGGCAATAGGGAACGGCGGCGAAGACCGCCTCAAGGCTGGTGCCGATGGCATTGGGGCTGCCCGGCAGGGTGATGATCAGCGTGCTGCCGCGCACCGATGCGCCCTGCCGCGACAGGATCGCGGTGGGCACGACCTTGAGGTTCGCGGCCCGCATCGCCTCGCCAAAGCCCGGCAGGTCGAAGTCGGCCACTGCGGCCACCGCCTCGGGTGTGCGGTCGCGCGGCGCGGGGCCGGTGCCGCCCGTGACCAGCACCAGCCCGGCGCCCCATCCATCCGCCAGATCGACCAGCGCGGCCGAAACACTCTCCACCCCGTCCGGCACGATCCGCCGCTGCACCTCAATCTCTGACGTGATCGCACGGGCCAGCCACTCCTCCGCTGCGGGGCCACCCCGGTCTTCATATTCCCCCTTCGAGGCCCGGTCCGACACCACCAGCACCGCAATCTTCACAACCATTCCGCCCATCCTTTTGCAGGGCGGTTTACGCCGCCGCCCCGGCACCTTACCTTGGCCCCAATACGAATCCCGCGAGGCATGATGCAAGACCACCCCGAGCAAGGCTATCAGGTTCTTGCCCGCAAATACCGCCCCGAAACCTTCGCCGATCTGGTCGGGCAAGAGGCGATGGTGCGCACGCTGAAGAACGCCTTCGCTGCGGATCGCATTGCGCACGCCTTCATCATGACCGGCATTCGCGGCACCGGGAAAACCACCACCGCCCGCATCATCGCCAAGGGGCTGAACTGCGTCGGCCCTGATGGCACGGGTGGCCCGACCACCGAACCTTGCGGAGTTTGTGAGCCCTGCCGCGCCATTGCCGAAGGCCGCCATGTCGATGTGATGGAGATGGACGCCGCCAGCCGCACTGGCGTGGGCGACATTCGGGAAATCATTGATTCCGTTCACTATCGTGCCGCCTCGGCGCGGTTCAAGGTCTATATCATCGACGAAGTTCACATGCTGTCCACCGCCGCCTTCAACGCCCTGTTGAAGACGCTGGAGGAACCTCCAGCCCATGTGAAATTCATCTTCGCCACCACCGAAATACGCAAGGTTCCGGTCACCGTCCTGTCGCGGTGTCAACGGTTCGACCTGAAGCGGATCGAGCCTGAGGTGATGATTGCTCTGCTTCGCAAGATCGCCTTGGCCGAAAGTGCACAGATTTCCGATGATGCCTTGGCGCTGATCACGCGGGCGGCAGAGGGCTCGGCCCGCGATGCGACCTCGCTGCTGGATCAGGCGATTTCGCATGGGCAGGGCGAAACCAGCGCCGATCAGGTCCGCGCCATGCTGGGGCTGGCCGACCGGGGCCGCGTGATGGACCTGTTCGACCTGATCATGCAGGGCGACGCGGCGGCGGCGCTGTCGGAACTGTCGGGGCAATATTCCGACGGGGCCGACCCGATGGCCGTACTGCGCGACCTCGCCGAAATCACGCATTGGATCTCGGTTCTGAAAATCACGCCAGAGGCCGCCGAAGACCCCACCGTGCCGCCAGCCGAACGGATGCGCGGGCAGGACATGGCGGCGCGTCTGCCCGTACGGTCGCTTAGCCGGATGTGGCAGATGCTGCTCAAGTCGATTGAAGAGGTCGCGCTGGCCCCCAATGCCATGATGGCCGCCGAAATGGCGGTGATCCGGCTGACCCATGTGGCCGACCTGCCCGACCCCGAAACCCTGATCCGCAAGCTGACAACCGACCCGCGCCCCCCTGCCCCAACTGGCGGCGCGCCTGCGGGCGGCGGTGGCGGCACCGTCCACGGCGCGATGATGCGCGCGCCCATGGCACCGATGCGCGGGCCGACCATGCTGGCCACCGCCCCCGCGCTGGCCCATGGCGCTGTGCCCCTGATCGCCAGCTTTCCTCAACTGGTCGAGGTGATCCGCGACAAGCGCGACATGAAGCTGTTGATGGAGGTCGAAACCGGCGTCCGTCTGGTGCATTTCGCCCCCGGCCGGATCGAGTTTGAACCCGCCCCCGGTGCCGCGCCCGACCTTGCCGCACGCCTGTCGCAGCGGTTGCAGGGCTGGACCGGGCAACGCTGGGGCGTGTCGGTCGTCGGCTCGGGCGGTCAACCCACGATTGCCGAGGAACGGGAACGCGAACAGGACGAGGCCCGCGCCGAGGCGATGCGGAACCCGATGGTTCAGGCCGCGCTGAGCGCCTTCCCCGGCGCCAGGATCACCGAGATCCGCACGCCGGAACAACTGGTCGCCGAAGCCGCCGCCGAGGCGCTGCCCGAGGTCGAGGATGAATGGGATCCGTTCGAGGACGGCTAAGAAGGGGCGACCACCAGCAGCGTCATTGCCCATTTGCCGGGCAATACCTATCTAGACACCAGATTTCAAAGGGAGTGACGAGATGCTGAAAGGTTTGGGCAATCTTGGTGACATGGCCAAGATGATGAAGGCCGCCACCGAAATGCAGGGCAAGATGGCCGAATTGCAGGACCAACTGGCCCGCACCGTCGTGATTGGCGAAAGCGGCGCCGGTCTGGTCAAGGCCCGCGCCACCGCCAAGGGCGAAGTGACAGGCCTTGATATCGATGCCTCCATCCTGGTGCCGTCCGAAAAGGAAGTGCTGGAAGATCTGATCCTTGCCGCGATCAAGGATGCCCAGACGCGTGGCCAGCAGCGCAACATCGAGGAAATGCGCAAGCTGACCGAGGCGCTTGGCCTGCCCTCTAACATGCCGCTGCCGTTCTGATCGGACCGCTCTGAATGAACGACACCCGCGAGATCGAGGCACTGATCGAGCTGATGGCGCGGCTGCCGGGACTTGGCCCCCGGTCGGCCCGCCGTGCGGTTCTGGCGCTGCTGAAACGTCGCGGGCAGTTGATGGCTCCTTTGGCGCAGGCCATGGCCACCGTGGCGCTGAATGCGCGCGACTGCACGGTCTGCAGCAACATCGGCACCGCCGACATCTGCCCGATCTGTGCAGACCCGGCCCGTGCCACGGGCGAGATTTGCGTGGTCGAGGATGTGTCTGACCTTTGGGCGATGGAACGTACCGGTGCCTTCAAGGGGCGCTATCACGTTCTGGGCGGAACGCTGTCGGCGCTGGACGGATTGGGGCCGGACGAACTGGGCATTCCACGCCTCGTGCGGCGTGTCGCGGACGAGGGCATTCGCGAAGTGATCCTGGCGCTGAATGCGACCATCGATGGCCAGACGACCGCACATTATATTGCCGATGCGCTGAGCGAAACGCCGATCCAGATCAGTTCTCTGGCCCAAGGGGTGCCGATCGGTGGAGATCTGGATTATCTGGATGATGGTACAATTGGTGCCGCCCTTCGCGCCCGGCGCAGTTTCTAGGCGCATCCCCACCGCAAACACGCCACAGTTGTGCCCAAATCCTGCGCGCCAATACCCTATGAACAAAGGGGGGTGCGATGGCCTTGGTATCCATGATCTTGGGTGGCGTCTTCGGCGTCGTCGCGGCTGCGGTGGCCTATATTTGCGGGGTTTCCGCCCTCGCCGCCCTTGCAATCTGGAGCGGGTTTGGCCTGATGGCCGCCGCACTGCTGATGCTGTGCGCCCTTTTTCCCCAGCGCCGCGCAGAAACCCGGCTGGAAACCGAAAGCGCCTGATCGGATAACTGCGTCAAATTGATCGGAATATCTTCGGTTCGCCACATTTCCACACCCGCAACGACCGGGCCACAGACAGGCGAGCCAGATCGACACCCCCGCCGTGATCGATAATGCAGATCAATCCTGATGATGAGGCGCGAACTCGCGCAGCGCCATACGGTCGCGCAGCGCGTGTTCAAACCCCACGCGCAGCGCCACCGATGAAAGCGGCGCGCGCAGCACGGTGGCCATGGCCCTATCCTGCGGGAATTGCTGATGGGTGCAATCGCGGCTGACAAGAATGACCGGCACCTTGCCCGCCGCCTCGCCCAGCAGGCCAACGGCGCGTTGCCCGCGCTCCAGTCCGCCGAAGCTGTCGCAATCGATCACCACCAGGCCAAAGTCACGCGGCGATTCAATGATGGCATCAAGGGCCGAATACAATTCTTCCTGCCGCTCAATCACCCCGCCCAGCCCAGCCAGGCGATGCGCGATACCGTGATCCTCACCCTGCGCTGCAACAAACAAAATATGCAAACCAAAGCCTACTGGCGATGAACTGTCCTGCTCCAGCCCGCGAAGGATTTGCATAGCAACCTCGAATTCTTGCCCTACTACAAGATGCAGGCCGCAAATGGCGAAACTAAGGACGCTTCCCGGCATTTCTGCCGTATTCAAACAAGAAACGATCTGTTGCGGTGCCAAGATCAGGCCACGCCCAACGGCAGGAGACGAGTGTGACCCAGACCGACTATCGCGACCTGATCGACGGGCCGACCTGGGCGTTTATCGCCGCGACAGATGCGGAATATCCGCCCGATACCGCGACCCTGACCATCGCCGACCAGCGCGCGATCTATGACCGGATGTGCCGCGCCTTTCACCGCGGTTATCCTGCGGGCGTAACAGCCGAGGACAGAGCAATTGCCGGGGTGCCCTGCCGCATCTTTGCCGGAGCGAACCCGGTGGTGCTTTACCTGCATGGCGGCGGCTTTGTCGTCGGCGGACTGGAAAGCCACGACGACATCTGCGCCGAGATCCGCGCCCGCACCGGGTTGACCGTGGTCTGTGCCGATTACCGGCTGTCCCCCGAACACCTGCACCCCGCCGCCTTTGACGATTGCATGGCCGTAGCGCACGCACTGGCCGCCGAGGGGCCGATCCTGCTCTGCGGCGACAGTGCGGGCGGCAATCTCTGCGCCGCCCTGGCCCATGCCTTGCGCGGCAGTGCGGCCGTCCTTCTGGGCCAGGTTCTCATCTACCCCGGCCTTGGCGGTGATACGGACAAGGGCAGCTACCTTACCCACGCCCATGCCCCGATGCTGACTCGCGACGATGTGCTGTTTTACAAGAACATCCGTCATGGCGCCCCGCCGCCGCAGGGCGATGCCACGGTCAGCCCCTTGCAGGACAAGGATTTCTCGGCCCTGCCCCCCACCCTTGCCATTTCAGCGCAATGCGACCCCTTGGCCGATGACGCGCGCGACTACGCCGGAAAGGTCAACGCTGCCGGCGGCCGCGCTGTCTGGGTTGAGGAGCCGGGCCTCGTCCACGCCTATCTGCGCGCGCGCAGCACTGTGCCCCGCGCCGCCGCCAGCTTTACTCGCATCGTCGAAACCCTGTCCGCCATGGCCAAGGGCCGCTGGCCAGAAGGAGGAACCGAATGACCGCCCATACCAACCTGACCCATCTTGCCGAACGCATAGACATGGCCGCCGCCTTCCAGTGGACGGCCCAACTGAACATGCACGAGTCGGTGGCGAACCACTTCTCATTGGCGGTCAATCCCGACGGCTCGCGTTTCCTCATCAACCCCAACGGTCGCCATTTCAGCCGCATCAAGGCCAGCGACCTGCTGGAACTGGACGCGAATGACCCCACCACGATGGACCGCCCCGATGCACCCGATCCAACCGCCTGGGGTTTGCATGGCAGCATTCACCGCGCCCTGCCCCATGCCCGCTGCGTGATGCATGTCCATTCGATCCATGCCACGGTTCTGGCCAGCCTCGCCGACAGCCGCCTGCCCGCGATCGACCAGAACACCGCGATGTTCTTTGGGCGCCATGTGGTTGATGACCATTACGGTGGCATGGCATTCGAGGACGAAGCCGCGCGCTGCGTCGATCTGCTGGCCGACCCCAAGGTGACGACGATGATCATGGGCAACCATGGTGTTCTGGTCATTGGCCAGACAGTCGCCGAAACCTTCAACCGCCTCTATTACTTCGAACGCGCCGCCGAAACCTATATCCGCGCCCTGCAAACCGGCCAGAAGCTGCGCGTCCTGTCAGATGCCGTGGCCGAAAAAACCGCGCAGGAGTGGGATTCCTATCCCGGCTTTGCCAATGCCCATCTGCGAGAGATCAAGGCCCTGCTGGACGCCAGAGGCTCAGACTACGCCGCCTGACACTTTCCCTTTCTGCAAATATCCTCTGGGGGTCCGGGGGGCGAAGCGCCCCCGGCCTTCACGCTGACATGAAGGGTTTGGCCTTCATGCTTTCCGGCACCGGAACGCCCAGCCGTGTCAGGATCGACGGCGCCAGCGCCAGTTGGTCCAGCACCACATCCGGCCCCGGCATTTCGGCATCGCCGAAATAGTAGAAGGCGAAATCGCGCTGCGCCTCGGTGGTGCCACCATGATGGCCGCGCGCATCCTGCCCGTGATCGGCCGTCACGATCACCTCATAGCCAGCTTGCCGCCAGCGGTCGATAAAGGGGGCCAGCGTGGCATCCATCTTGAAGCAGGCGTCATCCATCTCTTCACAATCGTGGTAGAAACGGTGGCCCATGCTGTCCAGCGTGCAGGTATGCAGGATGCCGTAGTCGATGCCCTTCACCTCGGCCAGCCGCGTCAGGGTTCCGAACAGATCGTAATCGGCGGGCGTCATCTGGTTCACATGGCCATAGCCGTGCATGGTGTGAAACCGGCCATGGGTGATCGGGCCTTCCGGCTCGTCGTATTCAATGTCGCGCACCACGTCGAACGGCGCGCGGTTGAAGAATTCTGACCAGTAGGAATGCGTCACCGCCCCGGTTTTCAGCCCTGCCCTGCTGGCCTCGCTGAAGATATCGGGAAACTCCAGCCGCCGCGTATCGGCATTGTCCCAGATCCGATGCACCTGCGGCGGCACACCGGTATGGATCGAGGCATAGCAACAGGCAGAGGTGGAGGGCAGAACCGCCCGCATCTTCCACACCCGCGCCTCGCCGTGGGCAACCCAGCCTTCCAGATTACCGAACAGCCTGCGCCAATTGGCATAGGGCACCCCGTCAAGGATGATCAGCAACAGTTTGCGCCCATTTGGCATATGCGTCTCCCAGACCCGCCTGCGGAGGCCTCCGGCGGGGATATTTAGGCCAAGATGAAGTCAGTTTCCGGCGCTTTCCATCTTGCGATGGGCCAGCACCTCTTCCAGCCAGCCAAGGCGCATTTCTGGCACCGAGGAAAGGAGGAGGTCGGTGTAATCGTCGAACGGCGGGGTCAGCACGTCGGTCTTGCTGCCATAACGGCGCACCTCGCCCTTGAACATCACGGCGATCTTGTCAGCGATGGCCTTCACCGTCGCAAGGTCATGGGTGATGAACAGATAGGCCACCTGCTGTTGCGCCTGCAACTCCAGCAGCAGTTTCAGGATACCATCGGCAACCAGAGGGTCCAGCGCCGATGTCACCTCATCGCAGATGATCAGCTTGGGTTTAGCGGCAAGTGCCCGGGCAATACAGACACGCTGTTTTTGCCCGCCCGACAGCTCGGCCGGATAGCGGCTTTCAAAACCTTTGCCCATTTCAATCTGGTCAAGAAGCTCTTGAATCCGCTTGCGTTTCGCCTCTCCCCTTAGACCAAAGTAAAACTCCAGGGGGCGGCCGATGATGGTGCCGATGGTCTGGCGCGGGTTCATCGCCACGTCGGCCATCTGGTAGATCATCTGCAATTCGCGCAGATCGTCCTTGGTCCGGCCCGCCAGATCGCGCGACAGGTCGCGACCGTCAAAAGTGATGCGCCCCGACGTGGGCGGTAGAAGACCGGTGATGGCGCGGGCAAGCGTGGACTTGCCCGACCCACTTTCGCCCACGATGGCCAACGTCTGCCCCGGCGCCACATCGACCGAAACATTCTTCAGCACATCGAAATGGGTGCCGCGATAGCGTGCCGTCACATTGGCCACCGTCAGCACCGGCTTTGCTGCCGGTTTCTCCTCATGCTCGATCGAGCGAACCGAAACCAGCGCCTGCGTATAGGCCTGTTCGGGGCGGTTGATGATGTGGTCGGTTGTGCCGTATTCGACCTTCTTGCCGTGTCGCAGCACAAGGATGTCATCAGCCACCTGCGCCACAACCGCAAGGTCATGCGTGATGTAAAGCGCCGCCACCCCGGTTTCATGGATCGCGCGTTTGATCGCCGCCAGCACGTCGATCTGGGTCGTCACGTCCAGCGCGGTGGTCGGTTCGTCGAAGATCACCAGGTCGGGTTTGGGGCACAGGGCCATCGCGGTCATCGCGCGCTGCAACTGCCCGCCCGAAACCTGATGCGGATACCGGTCGCCAAAAGTGTCCGGGTTGGGCAGGCCCAACTGGCGAAACAGGCTGCGGGCCCGCGCCTCGGCCTCGGCCTTGGGCATGACGCCATGGGCAAGCGAGGTTTCGATCACCTGCTCCATCAGCTTTCTCGCCGGGTTGAAGGCGGCGGCGGCGGATTGGGCGACATAGGTCACCTCAGAGCCGCGCAGCTTGCGCAGTTCTGAGACTGGTGCTGTGCGGATGTCGCGGCCGTTCAGCAGGATCTGCCCGGCTGTCAGGCGGACGCCCCCCCGGCCAAAGGACATGGCCGACAGGCCGATGGTCGATTTTCCCGCCCCGGATTCGCCGATCAGGCCCAGCACCTTGCCCTTTTCCACGCTGACCGACACGTCATCGACCAGCACGACATGCCGCGGCGGCTCTCCGGGCGGATAAGAGGTCGCTTCGATCCGCAGGTTACGGATATCCAACAAAGGCTCAGGCACCGCGGCCTCCTTTCAGGCTGGTGGTGCGCGACAGGATCCAGTCGGCCACCAGGTTGACCGAGATGGCCAGCGCGGCAATCGCCAGTGCGGGCATCAGGGCGGCGGATTTGCCATAAACCAGCGCATCCTTGTTTTCCTTGACCATGCCGCCCCAGTCGGTCAGCGGCGGCTGGATGCCCAGGCCCAGGAACGACAGGGTCGAAATGAACAGAACGGCGAAGATGAAGCGCAGGCCGAATTCGGCGACCAGCGGCGACAAGGCATTTGGCAGAATCTCGCGGAAAATGATCCAGCCGCCGCCTTCGCCCCGCAGCCGCGCGGCCTCGACATAATCCATCACGGTAATGTCCACGGCGACCGCGCGGCTCAAGCGGAAGACGCGCGTGGCATCCAGCACGCCCATCACCAGTATCAGCACCGTCAAATTCAGGGGCAAGACCGACAGCACGACCAGTGCGATGATCAGCGATGGGATCGCCATCACCAGATCAACCAGCCGCGACAGCGCCTGATCAACCCAGCCACCTTGCGTTGCCGCGACAAAGCCCAGGATCGAGCCCAGCGAAAAGGCCAGCACCGAAGACGCGGCCGCGACGAAAATGGTGACCTGTGCACCATAGATCAGACGCGAGAGGATGTCGCGGCCGATGGTGTCGGTGCCCAGCCAATAGGTGGCCGAGGGCGATTCCCACACGCCGCCCACGGCGGCATCAATGGGATAGGGCGCAAGCCATTGCGCAAAGATCGCAACGAACAGGAACAGCCCGGTCAGGATCAGCCCGATCAGGGCGGAAAGCGGCATTTTCATCTTGGGTGCCTCAGACGCGGGTTGGCGACGATGGCGATCACGTCGGCAAGGATGTTCAGCCCGATATAGACGGCGGCAAAGATCATGCCGACCGCCTGCACCACGGGCAGGTCTCGTTTGGACACATGGTCCACCAGATATTGGCCAAGGGCGTTGTAGCCAAAGACCACCTCGACCACGACGACGCCCACCACCAGATAGGCCAGGTTCAGCACCACCACCGATACAATGGGCGCGATGGCGTTGGGGAAGGCATGGCGCCAGATCACCTGCATCGGTGACAGGCCCTTCAGCTCGGCCGTCTCGATATAGGCCGATTGCATGACGTTCAGAATGGCAGCCCGCGTCATCCGCATCATATGGGCCAAGACCACCAGCACCAGCACGATGACCGGCAGTGCCACGGCGTGCAGCCGCTCCCAGAAGCCCATGCCGGGGAACACCATGGCGACCGGATTGAAGATGGGGATAAGCTGCGTCAGCAGATAGATCACGAAATAGGCCGCCACGAATTCCGGCAGCGAAATGGTCGAAAGCGTGATGCCCGAAATCAGCTTGTCCGGCCAGCGGCCGTTATAGCGCGCCGCAACCAGCCCCAGCAGAATCGCCAGCGGAACCGAGATCACCCCGGCACAGGCGGCCAGGAAAAGCGTGTTGCCAAGCCTTTGGCCGATGGCCTGGGCGATGTCCTGCCCGTTGGTCAGCGCCTTGCCCAGATCGCCGGTAAGAATACCGCCGAGCCAATGGAAATAGCGGATCAGCGCGGGCTGATCGAGGCCCATCTTCTCGCGCAGATTGGCCAGCGCCTGCGGCGTGGCCGATTGGCCCAGAATGGCCTGCGCGGTATCACCGGGCAGCGCCTCGACCCCCAGAAAGATCACGGCAGAGACCGCGAGCAGGAGGAGGAGGCCCAGCGCAACGCGCTGGGCAACCAGTTTCAGAACGGGATGCACTTGCCGACCCTTACGAATTCAGCCAGCAGCGGACCTGCGCCCGGCCATTCATCAGCTCGCCGTTCGGATCATCCTCCCAGCCGCCGATGGTGTCGCTGACACCAGACACGAAGTCGTTGAACATCGGCAGGATCAGACCGCCCTCATCGCGCAGGATGTTGGCCATTTCGCTGTATTCCGCCTTACGCTTGGCCTGATCCAGTTCACCCCGGGCCGACAGCAGCAATTCGTCGAACTTGGCGTTCTTGAACTTGGTGTCGTTCCAGTCGGCGGTGGACAGATAGGCGGTGGAATACATCTGGTCCTGCACCGGACGCCCGCCCCAATAGCTTGCGCAGAAGGGTTCGACGTTCCACACGTTCGACCAATAGCCGTCATCGGGCTCCAGCTTCACTTCCAGCGGGATACCCGCCGACTGGGCGGAGGCGGCGAACAGTTGCGCTGCCTCGACCGCGCCGGGGAAGGCGCCGGGCGCGGTGCGCAGGACGATCGGGCTGCCGTCATGGCCGGACTTCTTGTAGAATTCACCCGCCTTGGCGGCATCGAAGACACGCTGCGGAATGCTGTCATCGAACAGCGGATAGGCGGCGTTGATCGGGAAGTCGTTGCCGACCGAACCCAGACCGCCCAGAATCTTCTGCACCATCTCGTCGCGGTTGATCGCCAGCTTCAGCGCCATGCGCAGGTCGTTGTTGTCAAACGGCGCCTTGTCGCAATGCATGATGAAGACGTAATGACCACGGCCCGCGACGGCCTTGATCGACACGCCCGGAACGCCCTTGAGCAGCTCGACGATCTTGGGGTCCACCCGGTTGATCATGTGCACCTGGCCCGATTGCAGCGCAGCCGTGCGGGCGGTGTTGTCGTTGATCACCAGAATCTCGACCTCATCGGCATGGCCCATGGTGCTGTCGAAATAGTTGGCGTGCTTGGTGAAGGTGTGGCGCACGCCCGGTTCGTTGACGTTCACCTTGTAAGGACCGGCACCGATTGCCGCCGTCGGGTTGTCCACACCGCCGCCGGGCTGGATGATCAGGTGATAGTCGGCCATCAGGAACGGCAGGTCGGCGTTTGCCTCGGCCAGCTTCAGCGTGACCATGTCGCCTTCGGCCTTCATCTCGCTGATGCCCTTAACCACGCCCAGCGCGCCCGATTGCGACTTTTCATCGGTGTGGCGCTTCAGCGTCGCCACCACGTCCTCGGCGGTCACGGTCTTGCCGTCGTGGAATTCAACGCCCTTGCGGATCTTGAACTTCCACTCCGATGCGTCCGGGGTCGAGGAAACCTCTTCGGCGATGCGCATGTCCAGCGTGCCATCGGGCTTCACATCGGTCAGCATTTCGCCCCAGGTCATGTTGACCTGGAACGGCACTTCCGAGGCGGCCAGCGCCGGGTCAAGGCTGTTGGTGGATTCACCACCCGACATGCCGACACGGATCACGCCGCCCTTTTTCGCCTCTTCGGCGCGTGCGCCCTTGGTGTACAGGGCCGAAGCGAGAGCGGTCGAAACGCCAAGAGCCGTCGCGCGGCCCACGAACTCACGGCGGGTCATGCCGCCCATGCGCATCTGCGCGACGATACGGTCGAACTGTTGAGTCATGTCTTTCTCCCTGTCAGTCGCCATTTGGCGATTTTCTTTGTTTTCAAAAAGTAGAACCCGATTCTTGCCAATGACAAAGCAGAATCTCGGGCAGGCGTCCTTCTCAGACGAAGCGGCGTGCGACCTCCTCGTCAAAGCTCCGCTCAAAGACCACCTCATCGCCTTCCCAGGCGGTCAGGCGGGCCTTCATGCGCAGATGCGTGGCGGTGCCGGTCATCTCGGTCTCGGCCCGTGTGCGGACTCTCCAGTCCCCCCGCGACAGGCGCTGTTCCCAGATATGGACGGCGCGGGCCGATAGCGGATCGTCGGGATGCACTTCCCACAACTCGCTCATCGTCTCGCCGGTCACCAGACCATGCGTCAGGTTTTCGCTGTCGCCCAGATCGTCATTCACCACCAAGGCCACCGTGCCCGTGATCAGATCGGTCTCGATCTTGCGGGTGGTCTTGCCGGGGCGCAGAACCTTGTGCTTCCAGGGGCTTGCCATTTCCGGCAGCGGCGGTTGCCATTCATTCGCACTGCCCTGATGCACCGGCAGATCAAGGCTGCCGCCGCTCAGGGTCAGCCGCCCCGCCTCGGGCGAGGGCCAGACAAAGGGCCAATAGCTGTTGGACAGCGCAAGCCGCAGCCGGTGCCCCGGCGCAAGCCGATAAGCCATCTGGTCAAGGTTGAAGGCCACCTCGACCGCCGCACCCGGCACCATCGGCTGCGGCGCGGCACTGCCCGCACGGTGGCACAGGTTCAACATGCCATGGGCGATCCGCACCGATGAACCATCGGGCGCCACATCATTCAGCCGTGCCACGACAAAGCCAAGCGGCTTGTCCGACGCCAGCCGCAGGGTCAGCCGTGCTGCGCCCAAAAGGTCCAGTGCCGCAGCCAGCGGCGCGCCGTCAAAACAGACCGACAGCGCATCGTCGCCCACCTGATCGCCCGGCATCTCGGCATTCAGGCCCATCGGGAAAAACTCACCCGTGTGCATTCCCAAGTGCTGCGGCGTGGCGATGGTGGCGGCGAAAGGCTCCCGCTTCCCCAGCGCACCGGGCGCCAGATGCAGCACCTCACGCTGAACCCGCGGGCTGGGCCATTCGGCCTCTGCCACCCAATGACCGGCGCGATGTCTCGCGCTGGCATCGGGCGGTTCTGAATGGATCATATAGGCGCGATAGGCCCCGTCGCCCTCAGCCCCGTTGTCGATGCCCTTCAGCCAACGGTCCCACCAGCGCACCGCCAGTTGCAGGAACCCGATCTGCGGCCCCGGCACGGCGGTATGGGGATACTGGTGCACCCATGGCCCGATGATCGCCTGCACCGGACCCACACATCCGCGCACCAGCGCATCCGACGTGTTCATGTAGTTGTCGGCCCAGCCGGAAAACGACAGCACGGGCACTGTCATCCGCGCGTAATCCTCGCAGACCGATCCGTGCTTCCAATAGGCATCCCGCTCCTGATGCGCAGCCCAGCGCGGCGCAAGCCACGGCTCTGCCTCCAGCCGGTTCAGCCAGACCTCGCGCCAGTCATCGCGCAAGGCCGGGTCCGGCGGGCGACTGGAATAGGACAGCATCACCGCACCCCAGCCGAAATTCTCTCCCAGAAGGCACCCGCCCTTCCAGTGAATGTCATCGGCAAACCGGTCGGTCGTGGAACAGACTGAAATCACCGCCTTCAGCGCCGGGGGCCGCAGGAAAGCGGTCTGCAAGCAGTTGAAGCCGCCCCAGCTTTTCCCCATCATCCCCACGGTGCCACTGCACCAGGGCTGCGCCGCCAGCCAGGCAATCACCTCGCAGGCATCCGACAGTTCCTGCTCGGTATATTCGTCGGTCATCAGACCGTCGCTGTCGCCATTGCCACGCATATCGACCCGCACGCAGGCATAACCGCGCGCCGCGACATAGGGGTGCATCATTTCGTCGCGTGGCAGCGTGCCGTCGCGTTTGCGATAGGGAATGTATTCCAGCACGGCGGGCACCGGATGCAGGTCGGCATCCTCGGGCAGCCAGACACGGGCCGACAGACGGCATCCATCGGACAGAACAATCCCCATATCGGGATGGTCCTGCACGGCCTTCGGCAAATCGGTCGGTGTCGTCATCAGGCCCCCAGCTTTCCCTGAATTGGGCACCGGGAAGCCAATCTGACCTTGTAAAAATACGGCGTTTTGCAGGCCATTGCGACATCGGCGGGACACAATCGGCAACCGCCAGCCGCTTGGTGGGTGTTGTTGTACAGCGCAGCGATTTCAAGGACAAATCCCGGTATCGGCAAGAAAAACGACTGGACCAGTCGTCGAATCAATTGCGGCATCTGGCGGGCTTGTCGCGATGCCACGACATGATTACGCATCAGCGCCAGAAACCGTCGCCGTCGCCCAACCACGCGCCGACCGCGGCCAGTAAGCTGAGCGGAAATCCAGCCCGAGGCCTGACCTATGACCACACGCCCGAACATCCTGATCCTCATGGTTGACCAGTTGACCGGCACGCTCTTTGCCGATGGTCCGGCCGATTTCCTGCACGCGCCGAACCTGCGCAAACTGGCGGCGCGCTCGGTCCGCTTTGCCAATGCCTACACGCCCTCGCCCCTTTGCGCCCCGGCCCGCGCGGCTTTCATGTCGGGCCAACTGCCGCGCCGCACGCGGGTTTACGACAATGCCGCCGAATTCACCTCGGACATCCCGACCTATGCCCACCACCTGCGCCGGGCGGGCTATTTCACCGCGCTGTCGGGCAAGATGCATTTCGTCGGCCCCGACCAGATGCACGGGTTTGAGGAGCGCCTGACCACCGACATCTACCCCGCCGATTTCGGCTGGACCCCCGATTACCGCAAGCCAGGCGAGCGGATCGACTGGTGGTATCACAACCTCGGCTCGGTCACCGGCGCGGGCGTGGCGGAAATTACCAACCAACTGGAATATGACGATGATGTCTGCTTCCAGACCGTGCAGAAACTTTACGACCTGTCGCGCGGCATGGATGCGCGCCCCTGGTGCCTGACCGCCAGCTTCACCCACCCGCACGACCCCTTCGTCGCCCGCCGCAAATACTGGGATCTGTACGAAGGCATCCCGGAACTGGAGCCTCCCCCTGCCCTTGCCTATGAGGATATGGACCCCCACTCGCAGCGCCTGATGGATGCCTGCGACTGGCGCGGCCTTGACGTGCAGCCCCACCATATCCGCCGTGCCCGGCAAGGCTATTTCGCCAACATCTCTTATATCGATGACAAGATTGGCGAGATTCTTGAGGTGCTGGAGGCGACGCGGCAAGAAGCCATCATCTTCTTCGTCTCGGATCATGGCGAGATGCTGGGCCGCAAGGGCCTGTGGTTCAAGATGAATTTCTTCGAAGGCGCGGCCCGCGTGCCCCTGATGGTCGCGGCACCCGGCCTGACGCCAGGCCTTGTGGAAACCCCGGTTTCGACCATCGACGTGACGCCGACGCTGTGCGATCTGGCCGGGATTTCGATGGCCGAAGTCATGCCCTGGACCGACGGCGAAACCTTGGTGCCGCTGGCCAAGGGCACCCCGCGCACCAGCCCCGTTGCGATGGAATACGCCGCCGAAGGCAGCATCACCCCGCTTGTCTGCCTGCGCGAAGGCCCGTGGAAATACATCCGCTGCCTGGCTGACCCCGAGGTGCTGTTCGACACCGCGAATGACCCGGACGAGGAAACCAACCTTGCAGCCAACCCCGCCCATGCCGAAACGCTGGCGCATTTCCGAGCCCTGGCCGATGCCCGCTGGGACTTGAGCGCCTTTGACGCCGAGGTTCGCCAAAGCCAGGCCCGCCGCTGGGTGGTGTATGAGGCGCTGCGCAACGGCGCCTATTTCCCATGGGATTACCAACCCCTGCGAGCCGCCTCCGAGCGTTACATGCGCAACCACATGGACCTGAACGTGCTGGAAGAAAACAAACGCTTCCCGCGCGGCGAGTGACCAGGCGAAAGAAGGGGGCGCTGCCCCCCTCGGCCCATCCGGGCCTCACCCCCCGGAGTATTTTCAGAAGGGCAAGCCCATTTGCCCTTCGCCAAATACTCCCGCCGGAGGCAGCAACCGCTCAACCGGCGCCACGCCAGATCATCGCCCGCGGACCAAGGGACCGCCCGGCCGCGTGGGCTCGATGCCCGCGAAGGACGGCGCCCCTAGCGCGCGTCGGCCAACACCATTTCGGCGCCCTTCCAGCCCACCATCATCGAGGGCGCGTTGGTATTGCCTGCGATCAGGTTCGGGAACGAAGCCGCGTCGATCACCCGCAATCCATCGACCCCATGCACGCGCAACCGGCTGTCGATCACCGAGGTCGTCGGGTCCGGCCCCATCCGGCAGGTGCAGGACTGGTGATAGACCGTGCCCGACCGGGCGCGGAAATCTGCGATCAGGTCATCGTCGGATTGAAGTTCAGGTCCGGGACGCAGCTCGGCCTCGACCCAGCGCGCGAAACTGGGCTGGGCGGCGATCCTGCGCAGGAACTTCACCGCCAGCAGCATTTCTTCCACATCTTCCGGCGTCGAATAGGCATTCGCCACGATCTCGGGGTGAACCGTCGCATCGGGCGAGGTGATCTTCACATGCCCCCGGCTGGTCGGACGGCAGTTCGACAGCCCCAGCGACAGGCCGGGGAATGGATCCGGCGTCAGCAGGGGGCGTTCGCCCGCCTTCGGCAACAGGGTAGAAAACGCCTGCATGTAAAGCTGCATGTTGGGCCGGTCATGCTCGGGCCGGGTTTTGAAAAACCCGCCGCCGTGGTTGATCGACTTTGACAAAGGGCCGCCGCCCGTCAGGAAATATTGCAGGCCGACAAAGGCCTTGCCCCACCACGGCCGCAGGATGCCGTTATAGGTCGGCACCTTCATCCGCCAGGTGTAGTTCAGCCCGTGGTGGTCGGTGTAATGCGCGCCGACATTGGCATTTTCGCGCTGAACCGGAATACCCAGGCGCTGCAGCAATGCACCCTCACCCACGCCCGACACCTGCAACAGTTGCGGCGAGCCGATGGCGCCTGCTGACAGGATCACCTCGGCCTTCGCCCGCAAGGTCTTGCGCTGGCCGTCTTGCAGATATTCCACCCCCACTGCCCGGTTGCCCTCGAACATCACCCGCAAGACCTGCGCCTTGGTGATCACCCGCAGATTGGGCCGCTTCATCGCCGGATGCAGGAAGGCCCGCGCCGCCGAATTGCGACGGCGGCCCTTGATCGTCATCTGATAGGTGCCCGCGCCTTCCTGAGTTGCACCGTTGAAATCGGGGTTATAGGGCAGACCGGCCTCGCCGCAGGCGGCGATGTAATCTTCAACCAGCCAGTGCAGGCCCTTGCGGTTCTTGCTGACGAACAAGGGGCCGCCCTGCCCGCGCCATTCGTCGGCTCCGGCCTCATTGTCTTCCATCGCCTTATAGGCGGCCAGCACCTCATCCCAGCCCCAGCCGGGATTGCCCGCCGCCTTCCAGTCGTCGAAATCCGCCTTCTGGCCGCGGATATAGACCATCGCGTTGATGGAGGACGAGCCGCCAAGAACACGCCCGCGGGGAATATGATCGATCTGGCCCGCCAAACCGGGGTCAGGTTCGGTTTTGTAAAGCCAGTTCACCGCAGGGTTGTAGAAGAGCTTGCCGTAACCCAAAGGCAACTGGACGTAAAACCGATAGTCGGTTCCGCCCGCCTCCAGCACCGTGACGCGGTGTTTGCCGGATTCTGTCAAGCGGTTGGCCAGCACACAGCCCGCCGAACCCGCGCCTACGATGATGTAATCGGTCTCTTCGGTCATCCTGCGCCCCGGTTTGATCAAAGCAACCTAAAGCGTCCCGCGCCCCCGGCCTGCAAGATTTCCGACAGGATGTGTCGCCTTCGGTCAGTGCCTTGGTGCAGGAAAGACAACAGGCCCGCCCGCCTCCGCCCAAGCGGAAAACCCATCGCGCAGATGGGCGGCATCAAAGCCCATATCCTGCAAGGTCGCAACCGCCAGGGCAGACCGCCAACCCGAGGCACAGTGAAAGACGAACCGCCGATCTTGCCCGAAAACCTCTTTGAAATAGGGGCTTTCCGGGTCGATCCAGAACTCCAGCATCCCCCTTGGGCAATGGAAATTTCCGGGGATCATGCCCACCCGCTCGCGCTCTCGCGGGTCGCGCAGATCGACGAACAGGATCGAGGGGTCATCCAGCAAGGCAATCGCCTCGTCAGTTTCCACCTCGACAATCCGCGCGCGGGCTGCGGCCACCATTTCGGCCGCAGTCAGTTTCAGTTTGGCCATGGCGCACCTCCGACCCGCAGGATGGGCGATGCGCCCATGGCAATCAACGCCCCTTCCAGACCGGATCGCGCTTTTCAGCAAAGGCCTTGGCGCCTTCCAACTGGTCCTCGCTGGAATAAAGCCGGTCAACCGTGGGCAAAAGGCGCTTTGACACCCGGTTCAGCGCATCCTGGAACCGCATGTTTTCCGCCTCGCGCACCACTTCCTTGATGGCGGCGTAAACCAGCGGCGGGCCGGATTCCAGCAGGCGGGCCAGCGCCCAGGTTTTCTCCATCAGGTCTTCGGGCGCGCAGATTTCCTTGATCAGACCCCAGCGGAACGCCTCTTCCGCATCAAACCAGCGGCCGGTCAGCAACAGATCCATGGCGACATGATAGGGAATGCGCTTCGGCAGCTTGATGCTGGCAGCATCGGCCACGGTGCCGCTGCGGATTTCGGGCAGGGCGAAGGTGGCATTGGTCGAACACATGATGATGTCGGCCGAAATCGCCAGCTCCAGCCCACCCCCGCAACAGATGCCTTGCACCGCCGCGATGACCGGCTTGTTCAGGTTCGGCAGTTCCTGAAGGCCGCCGAAGCCGCCGACGCCATAATCGCCATCCACCGCATCGCCATCAGCCGCGGCCTTCAAATCCCAGCCGGGGCAAAAGAACTTCTCGCCCGCCGACCGGACGATGCAGACCCGCAAGCTGTCATCATCGCGGAAGTCGCGGAACACCAGCCCCATGACGCGGCTGGTTTTCAGGCTGATCGCATTGGCCTTGGGGGCATCCAGCGTCACCTCCAGAATGGCGCCTTCGCGGCGGGTCTTCACCGGGCCTTCGGTCCGCATTTCCATGGGCATCTCACACCTTCCTGATCAGGGCATCCACCGCCACGGCACCCTGTTGGCGCGCGAGGATGGGGTTGATTTCAATTTCCTCAAGGCTGTCGTCATCCAGCATCCGGGCCCCCAGACGCAGCGCGATGTCGGCCACCGCCGCCATGTCGGCCTTGGGCCGCCCGCGATAGCCATCAAGCAGCGGCCAGAGGCGCAGGCCACGCATCGCCTCAAGTATCTGCTCCTTGGTCGCAGGCAGCACCAGCGTGACGGTATCGGCCAGAACCTCGGCCGTTACCCCCCCCATGCCAAGCGTCAGCGTGACGCCGTAAACCGGGTCGCGGCGCAGGCCCAGCAGGATTTCCCCCACGATGCCTGTCACCATCTCCTCGGCCAGATAGCCGGTGGCGCCGGGCATGTCGGCCTGCCCGTCCAGATTGGCAAGGCCCAGACGCACCGCCCCGGCCTCGGTCTTGTGCGCAAAGCCCAGTCCTTTCAGCGCGATAGGCGCGGTCAGGCCCCTCGCCTTTTCCTGCACCTCGGCGAGTGTGGCACCCGTCACCGCACGCGGCACCGCCACCCCTTCGGCCGCAAGCAGCGCCTTCCCCTCGGCCTCACTCAGCATCCGGGTTTCACGCGGCGGCAGGGCACGCGCGGGGCGCCATCCATCAGCGCCCGGCGTTGTCTGCGCCGCCTTGATCGCGGCAAGGGCAGTCTCAAGGCCCATCAGGGTGCAGACACCTTGCTCCATCATCTGCATCGCCCGCGCTTCACCGAAGTTTTCAGCCATCGAGGCGACGGGAAGCGCAATCTTGCCGGTGGTCTTTTGCGCCGAAACGATGGCGTCAAAGGCGGGCTGATAGCCCGAGGGGTCACAACGGTCCGGGCGCGGACTGTCGATGATGTAGATGCCGGCGTCATAGGCCTCCAGCATCGCCGTGAACACCTCGGTGGTCTTAGGTCCGTCCCCCCAGATGAATGTGTGATAGTCCAATGGGTTAGAAATCGTCGGGATCTCGCCCAGCACGGCAAACAGCCGGTCATGCGTGGCCTGCGGCACGGCGGGAAACTCCAGCCCAAAGGGCGCCGCAAGATCCGCCACCAGCCCCGCCTCGCCCCCCGAACAGGACAGCGAGCAGATGCGCCGCCCCAGTCCCGGCCCATGAACATGCAGGATCTTCAGCGTCTCGATCAGCTCGCTGGGCGTATTGACCTCGGCCACGCCAATCTGGCGCAAAAAGGCGCTGCTGGCCGCCCCGCCCCCGGCAAGGCTGGCGGTATGGCTGGCCGCCGCACTGCGCGAAAGCTCGGTCTTGCCCGATTTGATCGCCACAATCCCCTTGCCCATCGCGCGCGCCTTTTCGGCCAGGGCGGCAAAGGCGGGGGCGTCATCGATCCCCTCGATATAAAGCCCCACCGCCGTAACGCGCGGGTCATCCAGCAAGGCCCCGGTCAGATCGGCCAACCCCACCACGGCGGCATTGCCAAGGCAGGCCACATAGGCCACCGGCAGCGCGCGTTGCTGCATGCCCAAGTTGATCACGATGTTCGACGACTGGCTGACCAGCGCCACCCCCCTGGGCACGCGAATACCGCCATGCTGATCGGGCCACAAAAGCGCGCCGTCCAGATAGTTGATCACGCCATAGCAGTTCGGGCCCAGTATCGGCATCTCGCCTGCCGCCGCCACCAGTTGCGCCTGCAACTCGGGCGCACCCGCCTCTGTCCAACCGCTGGCAAAACAGATCGCCCCCCCCGCCCCCATCGCCGCCAGTTCGCGCACCACCTCGACCGTGGCGAACCGGTTCACCCCGATGAACACCGCATCCGGCGGCTCTGGCAGATCGGCCAGCGAGGCATAGGCCCTGAGGCCCCCAATCTCCGCCTTGGTCGGATGCACCGGCCAGACCGAACCGGCAAAGCCCATCTTGCCGCATTGTTCAATGACATTCAGCGCCCAGCCCGCGCCCAGAACGGCAATGTGGCGGGGGCGCAAAAGGCGGTCGAGGTTTTTCATCCCCGCCCTCCGCGCTTGCGGTCAACGCCGGGGCGCTGCCCCGGACCCCGGGATATTTCTCGACAGAAAATAGGAACGCGCCGCCCCGGCAACCGAGGCGACGCGCCATTTCCTGTCACGGCCATCGGGATCCCTCCCTGTGCCGCACTCATAGGATCGCGGATCAAGGTAAAGGAAGGGTTAAGGCACGAATGGTCTTCAGTCATTTTCTGTCCATAAATATCCCACGGGGGTCCGGGGGTGTGAAACCCCCGGCCTTCGCCGGCTCAGGCGCCCAAGGGGCGCAGCAATTCGCGGCTGATGATGTGGCGCTGAATCTCCGAGGTGCCTTCCCAGATCCGCTCTACCCGCGCGTCGCGCCAGATGCGCTCCAGCGGCAGTTCATCCATCAGGCCCATGCCGCCGTGTATCTGGATCGCCTCATCCGCGATATGGGCCAGAACCTCGGTCGCCTTCAGCTTGGCCATCGCCATATCGCCTTCGGTCACGGTGCCCTGATCGTATTTCCACGCGGCCTCACGGGTCAGCAATTCCGCGGCCTTCAACTCCATCGCCATATCGGCCAGCTTAAAGGAAATGCCTTGGAATTTTCCAATCTGCTGGCCGAACTGCTTGCGTTGGGCCGCATAGTCCAGCGCGTGGCCCATCGCGCGTTCGGCGCGCCCAAGGCAGGTTGAGGCGACCTGCAGCCGGGTAGCCCCCAGCCAGCTGTTGGCCACCTCGAACCCTTTGTGAACCTCGCCCAGGATCTGGCGCTTGTTCACGCGGCAATCGTCGAACTCCAGAATGCAATTGGTATAGCCGCGGTGGCTGACATTGCGGTAGCCGTCGCGCACGGTGAACCCGGGGGTGCCCTTGTCCACAAAGAATGCCGTGATCTTTTTCTTTGGGCCGCGCGGGGTGTCTTCCTCGCCCGTCGCCACGAAGACAATCGCAAACCCCGCCAGATCGGCGTGGCTGATGAAATGCTTGGTGCCGTTCAGCACCCAGTCGTCGCCCTCTTGCCGGGCGCTGGCCTTCATGCCGCGCAGGTCGCTGCCGGCGCCCGGTTCGGTCATCGCCAGACAGTCCCAGGTTTCGCCCCGGATGCAGGGCATCAGATACTGTTCGCGCTGCTCGGCATTCCCCGCCAACAGAATGTTGGACGGGCGCGCCACGGTCGTCCAGTGCAGGGCGTAATTCGCCCGGCCAAGTTCTTTTTCGTAAAGCAGCCATGACAGGGTATCGAGGCCGGCACCCCCCACCTCGGTTGGCATGTTCGCCGCGTAAAGACCGGCTGCCATGGCCTTTTTTTGAATCTCGCGGATCAGCTCCATCGGCAGGTGGCCGGTGCGCTCGACCAAGGCCTCATGTGGGTAAAGTTCGTTTTCCACAAAGGCGCGGGTCGCCTCGACGATCATGTGCTGTTCTTCGTTCAGCCCGAAATCCATGGCTCAGCCCTTTCGTTGACCGACATGGCGACCCACCGCAGCGGGTTTTTCCAAACCTGCATGCGCGGTTGCAATCGGACCCAGGACGTTCAGGATTTTGGCCGGCGCCGCCACGGCCTTGCCCGCCTTCATATCAACATGCAACAGCATCTGTTCGACCGTGGCCACCGCCACATCGCCCTTCATGATACGGAAGAACAGGTGCAGGCGCTTTTCATCCTGGCCCAGAACCTGAACCGTGCCAGTCAGCCGGTCGCCCAGCTTGGCCTCATCCAGATGCATGATATGGGTCTCGGCCGTGTAATAGCTGTGGCCACCTGCGACATAGTCCATATCGGCGCCGATCAGCCGCAGGAATGCGTCGCAAGTCTCTGACGCGGCAAACAAATAGCGGCTTTCGGTCATATGGCCGTTATAGTCGATCCAGCCCGGTAGCACCTGCATATGGGCCATCACCAGCGGTTCGGCCGAGGGGCCGGTGGCCAGCGCGGGCAAGCTCGCCTGCCATTCGGCGCGGCGGCGTTCGTCATGTTCGCGCAGCACTTTGCCTGCGCCCCAGTCACGGTCTTTCAGGGCGCGCAGGAAGCCCACAAGGTTCTGGTCGCGGATGCGCTCCAGCTCGCGGATGCCATACTTGCCCGATTGCGCATCGGACTGGCTGGCCACAAGGTCCACCAGCTCGTCGTTGAATTCGGGCACATCCATCAGCTTGGTCCAGGGCCATTTCAGGGCCGGGCCGAACTGGGCCATAAAGTGGCGCATCCCCGCCTCGCCGCCCGCAATCCGATAGGTTTCGAACAGGCCCATCTGCCCCCAGCGCAGGCCAAAGCCCATGCGGATCGCCTCATCGATTTCCTCGGTGGTGGCGATGCCGTCTTTCAGCATCCACAAGGCTTCGCGCCAGACGGCCTCAAGGAAGCGGTTGCCAAGGAAGGCGTCAATCTCGTGCCGGATCACCAGCGGGAACATCCCGATGTCCTTCATGATCTGGACAGTCTTTTCGATGGTCTCGGGCGTATTCTTCGGGCTGCCCGATACTTCGGACAGCGGCAGCAGATAGACCGGGTTGAACGGGTGGGCGACGATGATGTTTTCCGGCGCCGGGCTGCCCTGTTGCAGATCGGATGCCTTGAAGCCAGAGGTCGAAGAGCCGATCAGAATGCCCGGATTGGCCTGCTGCAACTGCGCATAGACCTTGTGCTTCAGCTCGATCCGCTCGCTGACGGATTCCTGAACGTATTCAGAGCCTTCCACCGCCTCGGCCATGGTATCGGCAAAGGTCAGCTTGCCCTCGGGCGGCATCGGCACGTCACTGAGGGACGGCAGCGCGCGGCGGGCATTGGCCAGCACCTCGTTGATCTTGCGCTCGGCCTGCGGATCGGGGTCGAATACCGCCACATCCCAGCCATTCAAGAGGAACCGCGCAGCCCAACCGCCGCCGATAACCCCGCCCCCGATGATTGTTGCTTTTCTGGTCATCGCCTTGTCCTTTTCCGATGCGAGGGGACTGCCCCCTCCCCATCCCTCCCCCTGACAGGGGAGGGTGCCGCCCTTGCCCATACCGCCCCACATCTGCAAAAGGGGCGCTTCCCTCCCCTGTCAGGGGGAGGGAGAGGGAGGGGGGCTTGTTACTTCCCCAACGGAGCCCGCTTTTCCAGCTTCAGCTTCGCCCGCACCTCGGCCGGCGTGATCACCCGTGCGCCCAGATTGCTGATGATGGTCACCGCCCGCTCGACCAGTTGCGCGTTGGTGGCCAGCACGCCCTTGTCCAGCCACAGGTTGTCCTCCAACCCGACGCGCACGTTGCCGCCGCCGAGAACCGCCGCGGCGACATAGGGCATCTGGTGGCGGCCCAGCGCGAAAGCCGACCAGAACCAGTGCTTCGGCACGTTGTTCACCATCGCCATGAAGGTGTTCAGGTCATCGGGTGCCCCCCACGGAACGCCCATGCACAGCTGTACCAGAACCGGATCGGGGATGATGCCTTCTTCCGCCAGCGATTTCGCCAGCCACAGATGGCCGGTATCAAACGCCTCAATCTCGATCCGCGTGCCCGATGCCACCATGCGCTTGGCCATGTCGCGCAGCATACCCGGCGTGTTGACCATCACATAATCGGCTTCGTTGAAGTTCATCGTGCCGCAGTCGAGCGTGCAGATTTCCGGGCGGCATTCGACGACATGCGCCACGCGCTCCTCGGCCCCCGCCATGTCCGATTTTGCCCCCATGCGGTTCATCGCCTCGGTGCCGTCGAACAGAAGGTCGCCGCCCATCCCGGCGGTCAGGTTCAAGACCACATCGGTGCCCGAATCGCGGATACGCTCGGTCACTTCGCGATAGAGCGCCAACTCGCGCGAGGGCTTGCCGGTTTCCGGGTCGCGCACATGGCAATGGACAATCGCAGCCCCCGCCTTGGCGGCATCAATCGCGGAATTTGCAATCTGTTCCGGGCTGCGCGGCACATGGGGGCTGCGGTCCTGGGTGCCGCCCGAGCCGGTGATGGCAGCGGTGATGAAGACTTCGCGGTTCATGGTCAGAGGCATGGGGCCGACTCCTTTTCGTTGCCTGCAGAGTAGCGGGCTTTACACCGCCTGCTTTGCGATTTACGCAATAAGAATGGCAAATTCCGCAACGATCTTCGCCGCGTCGCGGCAAGTACTGACCCTCGCGCTGCTGGTCCTGCCGCAGTCCTCGATCCTAGAGGTTGCCTCGACGCTGGACCCGTTGCGCGCCGCCAACCGCCATCTGGGGCAAGAGGCTTATCGCTGGCGCGTCGTCTCACCCGATGGCCGCGCGGTGCCCCTGACCTGCGGCATTGAACTGCCGTCGAACGGATCGCTTTCGGTGGCTGATGGCGCCGATGCGCTGGTGGTGATCGCGGGGTTCCGGCAATCCGAGATGGCGACCGCCCCTCTGATCCGCGACCTGTCGCGTATGGCAGGGCGGTTCCGCGCCTTGGGCGGCATCGACGCCGGGCCCTGGGTTTTGGCGCGCGCGGGCCTGCTTGATGGTCATCGCGCCACCTGCCATTGGGAGGATCATGAAGATTTCGCCGCCGCCCATCCCGGCATCGACGTGCTGCCCGATCGCTATGTGATTGACCGAAATCGCTTTACCGCCGGAGGGGCTGCCCCCGCCGCCGATTTGATGCTGCATCTGATCCGCGCCCGCCATGGGCCCTCCCTGGCCTTGCAGGTGGCAGGCAGCTTCCTTTCCACCCCGCGCGACGGGCACGAGCCGCAACTGCGCCTGAAGAATCCCAGCCCGCATCTTGACCCGCGGGTGGCAACCGCCGTCGCCCGCATGGATGCGATGCTGGATACGCCCGAAACCACGCCGGAAACCGCCGCCGCCCTTGGCCTGTCGCCCCGCCGGCTGGAGCAACTGTTTCAGGAAAACCTTGGCATGTCCCCCGCTGCCTATGCCCTGTCGCTACGCCTGCAAGCCGCGCGGCGGATGATCACCGACACCCGCCACCCCCTGTCGGAAGTGGCGCTGCGAACGGGGTTTTCCTCGCCCTCAACCCTGTCGCGGGCCTTCACGCGCGCATTCGGCCATCCGCCCCGGCGTTTGCGCGGATGAAAGGTCGGCGGCGGGGGTTTCACACCCCCGCACCCCCGTGGGATATTTAAAGAAGGGGAAATGGGCGCGTCAGGCCACGTCCAGCAGCCCGCGCCCCTTCAGCAACGGCTCCACCCCCGGCATCCGGCCCCGAAAGCGGGTATAAAGCACCTCGGCCTCTTCACTGCCGCCTGCTGACAGGATGTCTTTCTCCAGCCGCGCCGCTGTGGCCGGATCGAACGGATCGCCCGTCTCCTCGAACGCGGCAAAGGCGTCGGCGTCCATCACTTCGGACCACATGTAGCTGTAATAGCCGCTGGAATAACCGTCGCCCGAAAACACATGGGCGAAATGCGGGGTGGCGTGGCGCATGCGGATGGCGCGGGGCATGCCCAGCGATTCCAGCACCTCGGCCTGTTTCTGCATCGGGTCGGCGGGCGCGGCCCCATCGTGGAACGCCAGATCGACAAGGGCCGAGGCAAGGAATTCCACCGTGGCAAAGCCCTGGTCATAGGTGCCCGCATCCAGCAGGCGTTGCAACAGGTCGGCGGGCATCGGCTCGCCCGTCTGCCAGTGCCGCGCATGGGCCTGCAGGACCTGCGGCACCTCCAGCCAGTGTTCGTAAAGCTGGCTGGGCAGTTCGACGAAATCGCGCGCGACGCTGGTGCCCGAGATGAAGCCGAAGGTCACATTCGACAGCATCTGGTGCAGCGCATGGCCGAATTCGTGAAACAGCGTGCGGGCGTCGTCATAGCTGAGAAGGCAGGGGTCGCCCTTGGCAAAGTTGCAGACATTGACCACGATGGGGCGCACATCACCGCCCAGCCGCCGCTGGCTGCGCATCGCCGAGCACCAGGCGCCCGACCGTTTGGAGCCACGGGCGAAGTAATCGCCAAGGAACACCGCAACATGCTCGCCCCTGCGCGCGACCTCCCACCCCCGCACATCGGGGTGATAGAACGGGCCGTCCAGTTCGCGGAATTCCAGCCCGAAGAGGCGCGTCGCACAGTCGAAACAGGCGGCGATCATGGCATCAAGGCTGAGATAGGGTTTCAGCGCCGCCTCATCCAGATCATGTTCCGCCTTGCGGCGTTTCTCGCTGTAATAGCGCCAGTCCCAGGCCTCCAGCGGCCCGGAAATGCCATCGGCCTGCAGCATCGCCTCTAGTACCGCCGCATCGGACAGCGCCTTTTTGCGGGCCGGTTCCCAGACCCGCAGCAACAGCTCGCGCACCGCCTGCGGCGTTTTCGCCATTTCCGGTTCCAGCTTGAAGGCGGCGAAGGTGGGATAGCCCAGCAGGTTGGCCCGTTCCTGCCGCAGGGCCAGCGTTTCCGCCGCAATCGCCCGGTTGTCATTGGCATTGCCATTGGCGCCGCGCGCGACCCAAGCCTCATACGCCTTTTGCCGCAAGGCGCGGCGGGGCGAAAATTGCAGGAAGGGCACGATAAGCGAGCGGTTGGTGGTGACCACCGGCCCCAGCCCGCGTTCGGCCCCTGCCGCGCGGGCGGCTTCCACCGCGAAACCCGGCAGCCCTTCCAGATCGTCCTCGGCCAGTTCCATGAACCAGTCGCGTTCCTCGGCCAAAAGGTTCTGGCTGAACTCGGTGCCCAGAACCGCAAGGCGCGATTTCACCGCGGTCAGCCGGTCGGCCTGCGCGCCGTCCAGCAGCGCGCCCGACCGCACGAACATCTGGCGATACAGGGTCAGAACCCGCATCTCCTCGGGCGCAAGGTCCAGGGTTTCGCGCGCCTGCCACAGGGTTTCGATACGCGCGAACAGCGCCTTGTTGTTCGTCACCTCGGACGAAAAGGCCGACATCTTGGGCGCAAGATCACGCATCAGCGCCTCTCGTGCCGGGTTAGAATCGGCCCCCGACAGGTTGTAGAACACGCCCGAAACCCGGTCGAGCAGCCCTTCGGCCAGTTCCAGTGCGGCGATGGTGTTGGCGAAGGTCGGCGCATCGGCGTTGCCCGAAATCTCGGCGATGTTTTCGCGCGCCTGCGCCAGGGCGGCGTCAAAGGCGGGGGCGAAATCTTCATCGCGGATAGCGGCAAAGGGCGGCAGGGCGAAGGGGCCGGTCCAGTCGGACAGAAGGGCGTTGGTCATGGGCATCTCCTTTGCCGGCCAATCTAGGCAGGCGCGGGCGGGCTGACCAGCCATGACAAAGGGGCCCGGCAAGGGGCCCCTTTGCGGGTTCAGGCGGGTCGGTTACTGTTTCACAGCCGGGAACGGCCCGATATAGCCGACATAGCCGCGCGCTTCGGCCGGATCCTGGATCTTGTCCTCATCCGATTCGCCGAAGGGGTGCTGCACGACCATGGTCAGATAGGCATGGCCGTTCACATCCGGATACCAGTCAACCGAGGTCGCCTCGGCGCCATAAGGCGTGGTGGCGATGCGGGTCAGCGTGGCCTTGGCCATGTCATAGGCCCAGACGGCATCATTCTGGTGGCCTTCGCCGGTATCCTCGCCGATGATCAGCGTGCCATAGCCGGGGATGAAGGTGATGTTGTCGGGGCTGGCGATGCCATCCACGTCGCAGGTCTGGCCGGCATAGGGGCTGTCGGCCGCGTATTCGTTGGGTTTGCCCACCACCAGCGCCTGCATCTTGTGGCCAACAAAGCCATCATCCAGCGCCATCGAATAAACCGCGCCGCAGCCGTTCTTGGGCAGGCGAATCTCGTTGCGGCCGCCCTTGTCGGCCTTTTCGTCATTGTCGGTCATGCCCTTGGCAATATCGGAAATCGCCAGGAAGAACGTGTTCGACACCGGGTCAAAGGCCGAGCCTTCCATCTTGCGGAACTCGGTCGTGGCGCCCATCATCGAGGCATAGCGACGGGTTTCCAGGCGCGAGGCAACGACCTCCATCCCCGGCTTGACCTTCAGGCATTCCGACCGGCCTTCGGCAACCGAAACCAGGAAGCCTTCGGGGCATTTGCCATCGGCGCCAAAATCGGCGGTCTCGAAGATGTCCGAGAATTTGGTCCCCTTTTCAATCGCCTCGTGGATCGCGGCATCCTCGGCATGGCCCAGGTCGATCCATTCGATGTCCGCCGCCCCGCCATTGTCGGCCGAGGTCTGCACCCATTTCGCGGCAAAAAGCTGGCCCGCCGACAGATCACCCGCCTTGTCGGCGACAAAGCGGAACAGGCCCACATTGGTACCATCATCCGAGATATAGGCGGTTTTCTGGTCGGGCATCACATTGGCCAGTTCGACCGACACGCGGCCCATGGCATAGTGCTTGGCCACGCTGGCCTCACCCGCGTCGCTGACGGTCACTTCGGTCGGGAAACCGTAGCGATAGGGGTTCACCGCCGCGCGGAATTCGTCTGCCGTCATCACGCGGGGGTCAAGGCCGAAATAGGCGGCCATCTGGGTGGCCTCTTCGTCCAGGTCCTTCAGCTCCTTGGCCGCTTCCACGGCGCGGGCGTCGGTGGGGTATTCCTCGGAACCCAGATGGGTGTTCCACGGCGTGACCGAACCTGCGCAGGGGTTCCACAACCCGCCCACGGCCGAAAAATCAACCGGTTTGGTCCAGACCGGTTTCAGGTTGCCATCGGCATCCTGCGCCAGTTCGCTGACATACATTCCGGCGGGCAGGTCTTCGAAATGGGTGACCGAAAATACCTTGCCGCCGATCGGCAGCAACGAGGTGTAATCCGGGTTGGTCGAGGGGCCTTTCTCCGAGGCGGGCTTGCCGTCCTTGTCGAGAATCTCGGCAAAGGTCGCCTCGCCCAGCTTGTCGCCAGAGCGGTAGAGCACATGATAGCCGGTCTTCACCGCCGTGCCGTCAAACGTCACGCTGTCGGTAACCACGACCGCGCGTTTGGCCGCATCATCTGTCGGAACCGGAACCGGGGCAAAGCCCAGATCGCCCGCCAGAACCGGACCGGCCGCACCGCACAGCGCGGTGGCCGCAAGAAGGAAAGAACGAAGTTTCATGGGTGCCCCTGTCATAGACTGCCGCCGTAGCGTCGGGGCGCCTCCGCCCCGCTTCGGTCTGCGCCCATGGTGTAACAGTCCGCCCGCAGGCCTATGACGGTTCGGTGAAACTGTCAGGGGCCGGTTCGGGCCGTGCGGGCGCGCAGCCGCTCTTCCAGCCGCCGCAGGGCCAGCGACAGGCCGATCGTCATGGTCAGATACAGCAGGGCGGCAACATTATAGGTTTCGAAATAGCGGAAATTTCCCGCCGCCGTCACCTTGGCAAGCTGCGTGATGTCGGCCACGCCCAAGACCGATACCAGCGAGGAATCCTTGACCATCGCCACGAAATCATTGCCCAAGGGTGGCAGGATCATGCGGAAGGCCTGCGGAAAGACGATGTGGCGGAACCGCTGCCAGCCGTTCAGGCCAAGGGCTTGCGCCGCCTCGATCTGGCCCTTGTCCACCGCTTGCAGACCGGCGCGGAAAATCTCGGCCAGAAAGGACGAATAGGCCAGCATCAGCGCAATCACCGCCCGCGCGATCAGTGGAAAATCCCGGGCCCGCCATTCGCCAAAGCCCAAGGGCGACAGCACCTTGTTCACCAGCCAGACCAGCCCCGGTGAAAGCACAAAGGCGACATAGAGCAGCAAGACCAGAATGGGCACGCCGCGCATCACCTCGATATAAAGCCGCGCCGACTGCCGAAGCACCTTGTGGCGCGACAGCCCCATCACCGCCAGCCCCAGCCCGATCAGGCAGGCGCCCAGATAGGCCACCAGCGCCACACCCACGGTCACGCCAATACCCTTGGCCAGCGTGCCAAGCGCGGCTGCATAAACCTCGCTTGCCAGCACTTCGTAAAACAGCACCGCCCCGATGACCGCAAGGATCACCAGCCACCACGGAAAATCGCTGTCGGGCTTGGGTTGGGGTATCATCGGCAAGACCACCCCCGGCAAGCACAGCGAAAACGCAGGGCCGGGGGTTGCAAAGGCTTATTCGCCCATCTTGTAATCAAGGAACCATTTCTTGTTCAGGCCCTCCAGCGTGCCATCGGCCTTCAGGCTTTCGATGGCGGCATTGATCGGGGCAACAAGGTCCGATCCCTTGGGGAAGATAAAGCCGAAATCCTCGGCGCCCAGCGGTTCTCCCACGATCTTCAACCCGCCGTTCGAGGTGGCAACATAGCCCTGCCCCGCGGTGGCATCGGTCAGCACCGTGTCAACATCGCCCGCCTTCAGGGCCTGAACGCTGGCGCCAAAGGTTTCAAACAGCTTGATGCGCGGGTTCTGCTCATTGCCGTCCAGCACGTTGTAAACGGCGGTGTAAAACGGCGTCGTCCCGGCCTGCGCGCCGATCAGCAGGTCGGCATTAGCGCCAAAGGTCTTGGCATCGGTAAAACGCGCCTCGTCGCCGCGCGCCAGCATCACGCTTTCCGACCGCATGTAGGGGGCCGAGAAATCGACCTTTTCCTTACGCTCATCCGTAATGGTGATGCCGGTCATGCCCATGTCATACTGGCCTTCGGCAACCGCCGGGATCATCGCGTCCCACGAGGTGTTTTCATACTTCACGGTGATGTTCAGCCGCTTTGCGATCTCGGCCACGGCATCATATTCCCAGCCAATCGCCTTGCCGTCGCTGCCGGTGAATTGCAGCGGCGGATAGGCGTTTTCGGTGACAATCACCACCTCGCGCCCCTTCAGGTCGGGCAGGTCGGCGGCGAAGGCGGGGCTGGCCACAGCCAGCGTCAGGCCAAAAAGGGCGGCAAGTTTCATCGGTGAACTCCCTGTCACAGAGCGATGCGGGACTATGGCAGGGGATCAGCGCGAAGCGCAAGACGCGCCGATAGGCGCAGGCAGGGAGCGTCAACCATTTGGGCCTGCGGGTGGAGAAGAATCCTTGCCAACCTCGTAGAGTGTGAATCCTCCGGTCACCAAGCCAAACACGATGGCAACAACGATCCCGATACTAAAAAAGAGAAAGCCGGACATCGTAGCGGGAAGGAGCCCATCGAACACGCGGTAGATCGGATAGCCGTCCTTAAGCCGCCCGCAAGCGTTGTCAAGAAAGCCCCACCACCATGGCAATACCAAAGCCAACCCAATCAGCACAGAACAAACCCATGCCAGTCTGCCTGCCCTGAAGATCAATTTGCCTGCCCTCAGGATCCGGTCGCGCAGAACACTCCATTTGTCCGTCGGCAGGCTGGAATTACCGGCTGTCGCCGCAAGCGCAGTTTGGGCTGGGTCCACAATTGCCGACCTTTTCAGCAATGCAGCCTGCCCCAGGGCAACAAAAACGCTCGCCCCCAGCCCAAACCCCAGCAGGCCAAGCCAGAACACCGTATTGGCATATTGCACAACATATCGGTCAGTCGCCGCCTGCCCGATATAGGCGGGCAGACAGGAAGCATCGCTGGCCAGCTTGGGTATCCAATGGGTTGCCGTCGCAGGATCAGACAGCGGGAATGGCGGAAGGAAACGCACAAAGCCCCAGATGGCAGGCATGACCCAAACAAGCGTCAGCACCCAGATTTGAAAACGAATCGGCTCATACTTGCCGTCGGGGGCCATTCAGCTGCCTTTCAGACTGCCTTCCCGCAACCTAACCCCGACATTCCGTTGCGGCAATCCAGTTGGGGAGCCCGTGCGATAAAGTCGGCTTAATCGCTGACCCGCACCTCGATCAGCCTTGGCCCCTCGCAGGGCTGGCGCAGGGCCCAGTCCAGCATTTCAGGCTCTTGCGGCACCGAAAGGAACGGCAGGTCGCAAGCGGCGGCGAAGGGTTCAAGGTTCAGCGGGCTGGGCGAGCAGCCGATCACCTCGGTATTGGCGGCGCGCATGGCGTCGGCGATCTCGCGGAAGGCGGCGTTGTTCCAGACCAGGAAGGTGATGGGCAGGCGCTCATCAACCGCCGTGCGCAATTCGCCGGGGCTGAATTGCAACCCGCCGTCGCCGATCAGGCAGACCACCGGCACGCCGGGGGCCGCCACCGCCGCCCCCACCGCCGCGCCGGGGCCATAGCCCAGCGCGCCATAGCCGGTTGCGGCATTGAACCAGCCGTTGGGCCGGTCGTGGTCGTAATAAAGGTTCCCGGCATAGACCGGCTGGGTCGAATCCCCCACGATCAGCGCGCCAGGTATCGCCGCGCGAATTCTTTCGACCATCGCCAGTCGCGGCGGCATCTTGGCATCCAGCAGGCCCAGTTCGGCTCGCGCTGCCTCTCGCGCTGCCTTGGCCCGCGCAGCCCCGTCGCCCGATTTCGGCGTCAGATGCGGCAATAGCGCCGTGACGAATTCGGCCCCGCCGGCCTGCACCGCCAGCGCCGCCGGATGGCGCGCCAACTGATCGGCGCAGACATCGACGCGGATCATGCCGGAAATGTCGGGAAAGCTGCCCGCAAGGTTCATGTCATAATCGGTCTGGCCAAACTCGGTGCCCAGCGCGATCAACTGATCTGCCCCCGCCATCAGGGCGCGTACCGCCTCGAGGCTGGGCGAGGCGGGGACGGTCAGGGCATGGCCGTGCATCTGGCCACGGGCGTTGGTGGTCTGGATCACCGGGGCATCCAGCGCCTCGGCCAATGCCTGCACCGCAGCGCCCTGCCCGCGCATTCCGCCGCCGGTCAGGATTACCGCCCTGCCCGCCGCATTCAGGCGAAGGGCCGCCTGTGCGATCTGCTCCGCGCTGGCCACAGGCCATGCGGGCGCAACGGCGGGCGCGGCCAGTTCGGCGCAATCCAGGGGCATCACATCGGTCGGCACCTCCAGATGCACGGGGCCGGGGCGACCTGCCAACATCTGCGCAAAGGCCCAATCCAGCGCCGGGCCGACCTCTTCGGGGGTCGAAATCTGCCGCGTCGGGCAAAGCGCCCGCACCATCGCCGCCTGATCGGGCAGTTCGTGCAGCAGGCCCAGCCCCTTGCCCAGCGAAGCGCGGCGGTTCACGCCGGAAATCACCAGAATCGGAACCGAATCCTCGCGCGCCTGCGCCATCGCCGTCAGGGCATTGGTGATGCCCGGTCCGGTGATGACACAAGCCACCCCCGGCTTGCCCGCCACCCGTGCATAACCGTCGGCCATGAAGGCGCAGCCCTGTTCGTGGCGCGCCGTGACATGGCGCACCGGGCTGCCCGACAGGCCGCGATAAAGCTGAACCGTATGCACGCCGGGAATGCCAAAGATCACCTCGACGCCACGGGCATGAAGCCCCTCGACCAGACGCTCGCCAACAGTTCTCATGCTTTTGCTCCTTGACGGGCGGCAAAGGCCGCGATGCGGTCGCAGGCCAGCGCGATCAGATCGTCCGGCTGGGTCAGGCTGACCCGCAGCCAGCCCTGCAGTGATTGCCCGAAACTATCACCCGGCATCACGGCAACCTTTTCCTGCGCAAGCAGGGCCAGCGCAAAGTCCGTTCCACTCAGTCCCGTCGCGCGCACGTCGATCAGCCCGAACATCCCGGCCTCTGGCCGATGCACCTGCAGGCCCGCCACGCCATCAAGACGCGCGGCGATCAGCCCGGCGCGGTGGGCGAAGCGGGCGCGCATCCCCTCGGCCACCTGGGAAGGTTGGGCAACGGCCACCGCCGTCATGTCGGCGATGAAGGGCTGGCTGCCAAACAGCATGGTTTCCGACAATGGGAGCAGGCGCTGGATGAATTCGGCCGGCCCGACGCACCAGCCCGACCGGAACCCCGGCGCGGCATGGGATTTCGAGATCGAAGAGGCCACGATCGTGCGCTCGGCCAATTCGGGAAAATCCAGCGGCGAGGCGAAGGGCACGTTGTCGAACACCAGTTCCTCGTACACCTCGTCAGAGAGGATCCACAGGTCATGGGCGCGGGCCAGTTCGCCCAACGCCGCAATCTCGTCACGCCGCAAGACGGCGCCGGTGGGGTTGTGCGGCGTATTCAGAAACAGCACCCGGCTGCGCGGCGTGATCCGGGCAGCCACATCCGCAGCTGTCATGCGAAACCCGTTCTCGGGCCGCAACGGCACCCGCACCAGCGTGGCCCCGGTCGCGGCGATCAGCCCTTCGTAGGTGGCGTAAAGCGGGTCGCCCAGCAGCACCTCGTCCCCGTCGGCTACAAGGGCGTTGAGGACCGCGAACAGCGTGGTCTGCGTGCCCGGCAGCGTCATGATGTTGTCCGGCCCAAAGGCCCGGCCCCGCCGTGCACTGTAGCGGGCGGCCAGTGCGCGCAGCAGCCCCGCCTCGCCATGGCCATTGGAATAGCCGGTGCGGCCATCCTCCATAGCCCGGGTGGCCGTTTCGATCAGTTCGGACGGGGTGGGCACGTCCGGTTCGCCGATGGTCAGCTCGATCACCTGTTCGCCGGCCTGTTTCATTTCCCGGGCGCGGGCGTGAACCTGCCACTTGGCGCCGCCAAGCCCAGCCAGACGGTCGGTTACGGGGGCGTATCTCATGGCTGGTTCCTTTCCGGTATCGGCAGTTCGACGCCAAGAATGGCCCCCACCGCCCGCAGGCCTATCTGCTCTAGCTGATCGCCGCTGAAATCTTCTGGCAAGGCCGCACCTTCCATCCACAGCCCGTCGATCACCCCGTTGCAGGCAATGGCATCGGCGCGGCAACGCGTGGCATCCGTCCCCGGGCGATCAAGTGCCGCGATCAGCGCCTCCAGCACATCACGGTAGCCGTGATAGGTCTGGCGATGGATGGCGCGCATCTCGGGATTGCCGCGGATCAGTTGCAGGAAGGCGCTCCACAGCGACAGTCGCAACGCGTCCATCACCGGCGGACGCAACGAGCTGACGATGAAACGCGAAAGGCGCGCGCGCGCATCGTCAGGCCCTGCGGTCATCGCCGCGACGCTTATGGCGGTCATCCCGTCCATGAAGTGTCGATAGGCGGCGCGCGTCAGGTCATCCTTGCCGGCGAAATAGTGGCGGATCAGCCCTGGCGTGACCCCGGCGCGATCGGCAATCGACCGAACCGTGGCGGCGGCCGGGCCGCCTTCGGCCAGCAATTCAAGCGCGGCCAGAACCAGCGCCTCACGGCGCGATTCCTCGCTCTCGCGCCGATAGCTGCGCCGCTCGCCCATCATCGCCACCCCATTGTTATACGATCGTATAATAGCGGTAATAAAGTGCCTGGCACACAGACATTCAACCCGGAAAGCGACGAGTCGGGGATATATTCTGACGCAATTGGCCCAGGGTCAATTTCAATACCGGGCAAGAAAGCCACATATCATTCAATGATTTCGCCCGGATCGACGCCCCAAAGCGATTGCTTGGGCAGCCAGCCCTTGTCCCCCTCGACACTCAGGCGGCACCAGTCGGGCTCACATTCAAGAATGCGGCCGATCACACCGGCCTCGGCCTTGAAGACGACATCCGAATTGGCGTCGGGGCTGGAATGGAACTCGGCCAGATCGGCCGTCACCAGGGCGGTGCGCACCCCCGACAGCAGGATGTAATGGACCCAGCCTCCCATGCCCTCGGCATCCTCGACCCGACGCCAGTTCTCATGCTCGGCTGTGACGCGCAGCGGCATTCCGGCGTGGGTGAACACCCAGTCGATGCGGTGGGTGACACCGGGCCCGCGCCGGGCATTACCCACACTCCCCTTCAGGCTGACATAGCGCGGCAGCGGCAGGTTCGTGACCGGACCGCGGCCAGGGTCGTTGGGGGCGGTTTCCGGCGCGTTTGCGGCGGGGGCATCGTCAGGAAGGGCGTCGTCCAGAACCGCCGTTGCTGCATCCTGCGCGGCGGGCGTGGCAGGGCGTGGCAAGGGCCGGTTCGGCTTGGCCGGGATGACGATTGTTGCGGTGGCGCCCGCCTCTTGCGCGGCCTCCTGGGCGGCGGCGTGGCGCACCTCCCATATCAAGCCGGTTGCGCCCAGAACGGCCATCGCCAAGGCCGCCGATCTTGCCCAGTTCATCCGAACCGCTCCTTCCGGCCCCGCGACATAGTGCTGCCGGGGGCGGTTTGTGCCTCTGCCGGGGCTTGTGCAGCGCCCCGCTTCCCGGCACTTTGCCACCAAGAGTGCCGATTTGGAAGCGCAGGGAGAGAGCNNGGATGCCCGCAAGCCGCCTGAGTGTTGTCGTGACGCGACGCTTGCCTGAACCCGTCGAGACGCGGATGACCGAGCTGTTCGATGTTCGCCTGCGCGAAACCGACGACAAGATGACCCGCGAAGAACTGGCCGAGGCGATGGCCACCTGCGACGTGCTGGTGCCCACCATCACCGACCAGATCGATGCGGGCCTGATCGCCAAGGCCGGAGAGCGGCTGAAGCTGATCGCCAGCTACGGTTCGGGCTTTGACCATATCGACGTGGCGACGGCGCGCAGCCGCGGGATTCTGGTGTCGAACACGCCGGGCGTGGTAACCGAGGATACCGCCGACATGGTGCTGGCGCTGATGCTGTCGGTCACGCGCCGCATCCCCGAGGGGCTGGCCGCCATGCAGGCAGGCACCTGGCAGGGCTGGGCCCCGACCGCCTTCATGGGCGGGCGTCTGGGCGGGCGTCGCCTGGGAATTCTGGGCATGGGGCGCATCGGTCAGGCCGTGGCGCGGCGTGCCCGCGCCTTCGGGATGCAGGTCCACTACCACAATCGCCGCAGGGTGCGCCCCGAGATCGAGGCCGAGCTGGAGGCGACCTATTGGGACAGCCTGGACCAGATGATCGCCCGGATGGACGTTCTCTCCGTGAACTGCCCCCATACGCCTTCGACCTTCCACCTTTTGAACGCGCGGCGGCTGAAGCTGTTGAAACCCTCGGCGGTGATCGTGAACACCTCTCGGGGCGAGGTGATCGACGAGAACGCCCTGACACGCGGCCTGAAGGCGGGCGATATCGCGGGCGCAGGCCTTGACGTGTACGAACATGGCACCGAGGTGAACCCCGAATTGCGCAGCCTGCCCAATGTCGTGTTGCTGCCCCATATGGGGTCGGCCACCCTTGAAGGCCGCATCGAGATGGGCGAGAAAGTCATCATCAACATCAAGACCTTCGCCGACGGCCACCGCCCGCCGGATCAGGTGGTTCCCGCGATGCTCTGACCGCCGGGCAGCACGAAGTCCGCCACCAGCGGCAGATGGTCCGAGGCGCGCGCCGCCTCGGGGCTGCGAAAAACCCGGATGTCCTGCGCCAAAAGGCCGCCGGTTACGGCGATACGGTCCAGCGCGAACAGAGGGTGGCGGCTGTGATAGGTCGGCCCGCCCGCAAGGATGCGAAAGCGCGGCGCCAGACGGCCGAGCCCCACCGCCAATGATCGTTCGTTGAAATCGCCCGCGATCAGCGTGGGCATCGGCTCGCCCTGCCCCATGATCCGGTTCAGCGCCGTCAGTTGCTGGCGGCGAGAGCGGCGCAGCAAGCCCAGATGCACCCCCAGAACGCGCAACGGTTGCCCTTCTACCTCCATCTCGGCCATCACCCCGCCACGGGGTTCGATTCCCGGCAGGTCGAAATGTCGGCGGGCCGTCATCAACAGACCGGGCCGCACCAGAATGGCATTGCCGTGCCAGCCAAGGCTGTCGCGGCCATGATCGAAGGCCAGCGCCGCAAGGCCGGTGCGCTCCAGCACCATCGCCCGGTCAAATACCGGCGGACGCGGCGGCAACCGGAAATCGGCCTCTTGCAGCAGGCAGATGTCGGCGCCCAGCTCGGCGATCACCGCCAGAATGCGGGAAGGGTCGCGGCGGCGGTCGGTGCCCAGCGCCTTGCGGATGTTGTAGGTGGCGACCCTCAGCTTGACCGTCACAGGATCGGCGCCCCCAGCCGGAAGACACTTTCGATCAACCTGCGCCCAACACCCGAAGGCAGGACACCCGGCGCGCAATCGGGCTCCAGACTGGAGAACCAGCCCTCCAGCTCTGCCAGGGGGGTGCCTTCTAAAAGAAACAGCGCGAGTTCAAAGTTCAACAGCATCGAACGCACATCGAAATTGGCCGATCCGACCCAGCCCACCCCATCGATCAGCCCGGCCTTGGCGTGCAGCATCCCCGGCAGGAACCGGCACACCCGGCAGCCCGCGCGGGCCACCTCGCGCAGATAGGCGCCGCGCGCCAGATCGGCGGTCCACTGGTTCGAACGGTCGGGCAGGAAGATGCGCACATCCACACCGCGCCGCGCCGCCGTGGTCAGGGCCAGCGACAGGGCCTCGGTCGGTATGAAATAGGGCGTGGCAATCCAGACCCGGCTTTCGGCACGATGAATGGCGCTGACCAGACCGTCATGCAGCACATCCAGCCGCTCGTCCGGGCCAGCCGGCACCAGTTGCAAGGTGGCGGGCCCCTCTGGGGGCATCACCGGCGGGGCCGGATCGGCCCCTGCCTTGCCCCAGTCAGCGGCGAAAACATCGGCAAAGGCCCGCA
>DDEX01000004.1:233-19710 GCA_002336845.1 Rhodobacteraceae bacterium UBA1943 | reverse complement strand
GGTCGCTTTCCTTGACGCGCAACTCCTTGACGCCCCTCATCACCGTCTTGCCGCTGGCGAAAGAGGCGACGACGGACAGGATGGGATATTCGTCAATCATGCTGGGCGCGCGCTCGGGCGGCACCTCGATGCCCGTCATGTTACCGCTGAAGCGCACGCGCAGATCGGCCACCGGCTCGCCGCCTTCCTCGCGCGGGTTTTCAAAGGCGATGTCGGCGCCCATCTCGACCAGGGTGATGTAAAGGCCGTTGCGCGTCAGGTTCTGGCTGACACCGGGAACCAGCACGTCCGACCCTTCGACAATCAGCGCCGCGCAAACCGGGAAAGCGGCACTCGACGGATCGCGCGGCACGGCGACCGTCTGGGGCCGCAGTTCGGGCCGCCCGGTCAGGGTGATGACATGGCCTTCACCGGTCTTTTCCACATGAAGCTGCGCGCCGAAGCCCAGAAGCATCCGCTCGGAATGGTCGCGCGTCGGTTCCTTTTCAATCACCACCGTCTCTCCGGGCGCGTTCAGGCCCGCCAGCAGAACGGCCGACTTCACTTGGGCGGATGCCACCGGCAGGGCATAGCGCACCGGCACCGGATTGGCAGCACCCACCACCGTCATCGGCAGGCGCCCGCCCTTGCGGCCATAGGCTTGCGTGCCGAACAGGCTCAAGGGGTCGGTCACGCGACCCATCGGGCGCTTGCGAAGGCTCGCGTCGCCGGTAAAGGTGGCCGAAATCGGCGTCGTCGCCATGGTGCCCATGATCAGCCGCACCCCGGTGCCCGAGTTGCCGCAGTCGATCACATCCGCCGGCTCCTGAAACCCGCCCACGCCCACGCCATTCACCGTCCAGGCGCCTTCGCCGTGCCGCGTCACCGTCGCACCAAAGGCGCGCATGGCCGAGGCGGTATCCAGCACATCCTGCCCTTCCAGAAGCCCGGTGATTTTCGTCTCACCCACTGCCATCGCACCAAAGATCAGTGCCCGGTGGGAAATCGACTTGTCGCCGGGAATAAGCGCCGTGCCCTTCAGCGGCCCGGATTTTTCCGAGATCATCGGTTGAGCTTCACCGTGGCCGGACATGCGCGCCTCCCTTGAATTGCCAAAGCCTGATAGCGCAAGCGGAACGGGGGGTCCACACCCTCGGGCGTCGGCGCGGAGTGATCCTGCGGATGCCTCCGGCGGGGATATTTATGAACAGATGATGGAGCGGAAAATCATCTGTTCATAAATATCCTCTGGGGGTGCGGGGGGCGAAGCGCCCCCGCCGCCGCCGGATCAGCCCTTGCGGCGGAAGGTCAGGTAATTGGGCAGGCGGCCCTCACGCAGGGCCTTTTGCTCATAGCGGGTGGAAAACCAGTCGGGCCAGTGTTCGCCAAGACCACCCTGATGGACCAGGTCGAACCCGGCGGGCGGCACCTCTTCCAGCGTTTGCCGGACATAGTCGGGAATGTCAGTGGCCACGCGGAACTCGGCGCCCGGTTTCATCCGGCTGGCCAGCAGCGACAGATAGCCCGGCGTCACAAAGCGGCGGCGGTGGTGGCGGGCTTTGGGCCAGGGGTCCGGGTAGTTCAGGAAGACTTTCGACAGCGACCCGGCGGGCAGCACATCGAACAGGTCGCGAACATCGCCGGGATGCAGGGCAAGGTTGGTCACCGCCGCTGCGCGGATCTTGCCCAAAAGCATGGCGATGCCGTTGACGAAAGGCTCTGCCCCGATGATCGCCACATCGGGATAGCTTTGCGCCATGTGCAGCAGATGCTCACCGCCGCCGAAGCCGACCTCCAGCCACAGCGGCCGCCCTTGGGTCAGGGCGGACAGGTCGAGCGAGCTACGCTCGGGGTTTTCCTCAACCGTGACGCCCTTAAGGCTCAGGCTTGCCAGGTCGCCCAGATAGTCGCGCTGGCTGGCGCGCAGGGTCTTGCCGTGAATTCGCCCGTAAAAGTTGCGCCGTTCGGTCGTCATCTTGGCCCTCTCCTGAACGGCGGGCTATTGGCAGGCGGGGCGCGGGTGGTCAAGCCCGCCGTTCCGACTGGCTCAGCCCCCGGTCGGAAAAGGTTGCTCGGGTTCGGGTTCAGGTTCGCGTTCGGGTGCCCGGCCCTCGGCGCGCTCAACCGCTTGCGCGCGCGCCTTCATCTCGCGCTCTTGCCGGTCCAGCAGGCGGATCAGGTCGGGCAGGCTGGGGTTCGCGCTGTTGATATAGGCAATCGCGGCGCGCAGGGCCTGGCGCTTTTCGCCATCAGGCAGACGGTCCATGCTGATGTCGGTTGCGCCGGAATGCGGATACCAGCGCGGTCCGCCCAGCCATACGGCGGCAAACATGATCTTGGCGCGCACAGGCTTGGTGCCGCCGGCGACCAGCGTGTCATAGAACATGCGGTGGACATCCTGCCAGGTGGCAGCGTGATAGGCGGGGCCCGCCTCGTTGCCGATGCCGCAATAGGCATCGTGCATCGCGGCGGCGAGGGCGAATTCGGGGTCGCGCGGATTGCCGATCACCGGCACGAACACCGGCGGGATCGAGGCGCCATCGGTCAGCGTCAGGCGCGGCGCGCTCCAGCCGCGCGCCTTGCCATCAATGAAATCCAGCTCTTTCGCCGTGGGATAGAAGGTATAGGGGCGACCTGGCAGGGTGACGGGTTTCGGTTCCAGCGCAAGGGGCGCATTGCGAAAACGGCAGGTCTGCCCGCTGGCCGTGCCCTGACCACATTCATCGGGCGCGAGGGGCAGGCGCGACCCGGCCAGTTTGTCGGGCGACGAGACACAGCCACCCAAGGCCAGTGCAGCCCCAATGACTGCCCCCAATGCAGCTGTCAGATATGGGCGGCCAACAGGCAGACCGGCATGAGGTAAACGGGTATGAGGCAGACGGGTGCGGGGCATCGGCTGATCTCCATCAGAGAGTTCAGCCTGCGCTAGCCCCGCGCCTGCCTTGCGTCAAGCTCCGATCACTGGAACATGCCGCCCGAAACCTCCAGCCGCTGGCCGGTCATCCAGTTGGCCTCCGCCGTCAGCAGGGCTGTGACAGCGGCGCCGATGTCATCGGGTTGGCCGGCCCGGCCCATGGCGGTGACACTGGCGATAAAACCGTTCACCTGGGGATTGTCGCGCACGCCGCCGCCGCCAAAGTCGGTTTCGATTGCGCCGGGGGCGACCACGTTCACCGAAATGCCGCGCGGCCCCAGTTCACGCGCCATATAGCGGGTCAGCGTCTCGATCCCGCCCTTCATCGTCGCATAGGCGGCATAGCCGGGCAGCGAGAAACGCGCGAGGCCGGACGAGGTGTTCACGATCCGTCCGCCATCCCGGATCAGCGGCAAGAGGCGCTGGGTCAGGAAGAACGTCGCTTTCAGGTGAATATCCACCATCTGGTCGAATTGCTCTTCGGTGGTTTCGGCAAAGCTGGCGTGGATGCCGGTGCCCGCATTGTTCACCAGAAAATCCAGACGGTCATGGCCAAGGGTTTTCAGGGTTGAGGCCAGAGTTTCGGCAAAGGCGGCAAAGGTCCCGGCCTTTGAGACATCCAGCGGCAGGGCGGCGGCTTTCACCCCGGCCGCCTGCACCTCGGCCACAACTGCCTCGGCCGCGGCGCGATTGCTGTTATAGGTCAGCACGATATCCACACCCTTGCGGGCCAGATGCAGGGCGGTGTTGCGGCCAAGGCCACGGCTGCCTCCCGTGATCAAAGCGATGGTCATGTCGGTTTCCTTTCGGTTCGGGATAGGCAGAACCTAGGGGGCCTCTGGCTCTTTTGCCTGCCGGTTCCTGCGCGTGATCTGCCCGATTATGCAAATCTATCTACCCCACCGCTTGCCGCTCCCGCGCGCCGCGCCTAGCTTTGCATCAGCCGAATAGGGAATGCCCATGCAGATCGACGCACTCAAGGCCCTGGCCCTGCGCCATGCCGATCAGGCCCGCGCGGGATATGAGCCGGTTGCGACCGGGATCGACGGTTTGACGATCATCCGCACCCGCCACCCTACGGCGCTGCGCCCGCAGATCTATCAGCCGGTCTTCTGCCTGGTGTTGCAGGGCACGAAAGAGCTGTGGTCGGGTGATCGTCATGTGGCCTTTGGCGCCATGCAGTCGCTGCTGGTCACGGTCGATCTGCCGGTGCTGGCCCGCATCGTCAAGGCAAGTCCGGCCGAACCCTATATCGCGCTGGCCCTGGGGCTTGATGTGGCGCTGCTGGCGGAAATGGCCGATCTCGTGCCCGAGCGCAGCGATGCCGGCGGGCCGGGCTTTGGCACGGGCGAGGCTGACGGGGCCATTCTGGACGCCATGGGGCGGATGGCGGCACTGATCGAACGCCCAGAGGCTGCCGTGGTGTTGAAACCGTTGATCCGACGGGAAATCCACTACTGGCTGATGACCTCTTCTCATGCGCCGATGCTGCGCCGGATTGTCACCGCCGAAGGCAATGGCGCGCGGATCGCCCGCGCCATCGGCACCATCCGGCGCGATTTTGCCGCCCGTCTTCCGGTTGATGACCTTGCCCGCGCGGCAGGGATGAGCCTGTCGGCCTTTCATGCCCATTTCCGCAGCATGACCGCCACGACGCCGCTGCAATACCAGAAAAGCCTGCGCCTGATCGAGGCGCGGCGGCTGTTGACCGCAGGCGGGCACAGCGTGGCGCAAGCCGCTTTCGCCGTGGGTTACGAAAGCCCGACGCAGTTCAGCCGCGATTTTTCGCGCCGGTTCGGAATGGCACCTTCGGGCGCGGCAAGGGCCGAAACCGGCACGCCGGGCGCAGGCGGGGCCGAAGCCGCCTAGCCGCCCCTGCGGATAGGCGGCCGCGCCCGGATCGGACAGCGTTCCGCAGCGATCCGGGGGCCAGCCGTCTGGCAAGGACGATCCATGCAATCTTGGTCAAACGCGACGTATCTGCGAAGGTCGTGCCGATAAAAGTTCAGCGATTTCGGTTCTGCCAGCCTGTCGCGGGGGATACCGGCAACTACGGGCGAAATAGGCTTGCCACGGGCCTGTCAAGCCGGTGTCATCCGCGCTGCACCAAGGCCAGCCCCGCGACCATCGCAAGAACCCCGGCTGCCCGTGTCGTCGAAATCGGGCGGACCAGCGCGCCGAACAGGCCAAAGTGATCAATCAGCGTGGCCGCAACCATCTGCCCCAAAAGCACGCAGAACACGGCGTTGCCGACACCAAAGCGTGGCGCGACCCATGTTACCGACAGCACATAAAAGGCCACAAACAGCCCCGCGATGAACAGATGCTTGGGCTGCGCGGGCAGGGCGGCCAGCGCATGGGCCTGCCCCGAAATCAGCAAGACGATGCAACAGGCCAGAAGCGCCACGGCAAACAGAACCACCGAGGCGGCGACGGGCGCTGCGATCCGCGCGCCCAATTGGGCGTTCAATGCCGCCAGCAAAGGTATGCCTATGCCGGCAAGCAGCATGATGCCCACATAGCGCAACGTATCGAATGACATCTTCGCCTCCTCCCAAGGATTTTGCCGACCCTGTCACCTTTGGCCTGCGGACTATACCCCGTTTCGTTGCACCAACCAGCGCCGCCAATGCAAACGCCCGGGCAAGTTTGCCCGGGCGCCGGTTGTGTGCAGGATTGCGGGCAGGCCTCAGACCGCTTTTTTCAGCGCCTCGACCAGATCGGTCTTTTCCCAGCTAAAGCCGCCATCCGCCTCGGCCGCGCGGCCGAAATGGCCATAGGCCGCGGTGCGTTGATAGATCGGGCGGTTCAGGTCCAGATGGGTGCGGATGCCGCGCGGCGTCAGGTCCATCACCTCGGCCACGGCACGTTCGATCACGGCTTCGTCCACCTGGCCTGTGCCATGGGTATCGACATAGATCGACAGCGGCTTGGCCACGCCGATGGCGTAGGAAACCTGCAAGGTGCAGCGGTCGGCCAGCCCGGCGGCAACCACATTCTTGGCCAGATAGCGGGCGGCATAGGCAGCCGAACGGTCCACCTTGGTCGGGTCTTTGCCACTGAATGCCCCGCCGCCATGGGGCGCCGCACCGCCATAGGTATCGACGATGATCTTGCGCCCGGTCAGGCCCGCATCGCCATCTGGCCCGCCGATCACGAAGGTGCCGGTCGGGTTCACCCACCATTGCGTCTTCTTGGTGATCCAGCCTTCGGGCAGGATTTCGCGGATATAGGGTTCCACGATGCCCTGGATCACCTTGGATGTCTGGCGTTTCGAGGTGTGTTGCGTTGACAGCACGATCGAAGTCACCTCAACCGGCTTGCCATTTTCATAGCGCAGCGAAAGCTGGCTTTTGGCATCCGGGCCAAGGGTGGGTTCCTTGCCCGATTTGCGCACCTCGGCCAGACGCCGCAGGATGGCATGGGCATATTGAATAGGGGCAGGCATGAACTCGGGCGTCTCGCGCGTGGCATAGCCGAACATGATGCCCTGATCGCCGGCGCCGTCGCGGTCCACCCCTTGGGCGATATGCGCGGATTGCTCGTGCAGATAGTTCTGCACCTTGATCTTTTCCCAATGGAATTTCTTCTGCTCATAGCCGATGTCGCGCACGCAGTCGCGCACGATGCCGTCGATGCGCTCCATCATCGCCTTGGTCTTTTCCTTGGTGGAAAGGCCAACCTCGCCGCCGACGACCACGCGGTTCGTGGTGGCAAAGGTCTCGCAGGCAACGCGGGCGTTCGGCTCTTCTGTCAGGAAGGCATCCAGCACCGCATCGGAAATGCGGTCGCACACCTTGTCAGGGTGTCCCTCTGACACGGATTCAGAGGTGAAGACATAGTTCGGTCTGCTCATGGGAAGTGCTCCATTGGATATCCCCGTCACGCCAGGAAGCCGTTGTGACGGTTCGATTGCGCGCCATGCCTAGGGGCAATGGCGGGCAGGGTCAACCCACGGTGCGGCGGCGCGGCAGGAACAGCGCAAGGCAGAGTCCGGCCAGCAACACCAGCACCGGAATTTCGCCGAACCGCGCATAGGGCGTGGGCGGCAGGGCGCCGGGCAGCGCGACATCCAGCGCGCCCTCGGTCTGGAAGGGCAGGCTGGCCGTGGTGCGCCCCATCGCATCGTAAACCGCCGTCACGCCGGTATTGCCCACCCGCACCAGCGGCAGGCCCATTTCAATCGCACGCAGGCGGGCAAGGGCCGCGTGCTGGAACGGGCCGGTCAGGCTGCCGAACCAGGCGTCATTGGTGATCTGCAACATCCAGTCGGCGCGGGTTGGGGCCGCGCGCACATCCTGCGGAAAAACCGCCTCATAGCAGATCAGTGGCAGCACCTTGCCCAGCTTGCCCCCCAGATCAATCACCCTCGGCCCCGGCCCCGCCGAATACCCCGCTCCGGCCTGAGAGGCGAAGGCCCGCAAGCCGAACAGGCGGTAAAGCACATCGCCCGCCGGGATATATTCGCCAAAGGGCACAAGATGCGCCTTGTCATAGCGGGCGGTTTCGGCCCCATCAGGCGCAATCACCGTCAGGCTGTTCCACGCCAGATCGCCGTCAATCCGCTGCGCGCCGATCGCCACCGGCGCATTATGGCCAACCCCGCCGATCATGCCGAAAATCTCGGGGTGCAGGTCTAGCGAATAGGGCAGCGCGGTTTCGGGCCAGATCGTCAGATCGCGCAAGGGGCCTTCGGCGGTCAGCCGCATCAGCCGGTCGAAATGGGTCTGCGCCAGCGCCGGATCCCATTTCAGGGCCTGTCCGGCATTGGGCTGCACCAGCCGCAAGGTCACATCGCGGGGGGGAGGGGTGGGCTGCGACAGATCGCGGATGCCAAGGCCCCAAACGGCTGCAACCAGCAGCGCAGCCCCCGCAATCGGGACGATGCGCAACCGCGACAGACCCGCAGCGGCCAGCAGGGTCACCAAGGTCAGACCATAGCCACCAAACAGGCTGGCGCTCTGGATGACCGGGGTGTGAAACCAGATATGGCCGGGCAAGGCCCAGGGAAAGCCGGTCAGCACATGACCGCGCAGCATCTCGGTCACTGTCAGCGCCAGCGCAAATGCCAGCGCAGGCCGGGGCAGGCGGGCGGCCACCAGCGCCGCCGCCATCCAGAACAGCGCCAGACCAAAGGACAGGAAAACCACCGCAAAGGGGATCATCCAGGCATAGGCGGCGGCATCGACCAGAAACGGCTCGACGATCCAGTTCAGCGCCAGCGCGAAATGCGCCGCGCCGCCCATCAGCCCTATCCAACCTGCGCCGCGCCCGGTCGCCACCAGCCGGACCAGCAGCGCATAGCCGGGCAGGGCGATCCACCAGAGGCCAAGGGGCTCCTGGCCCATGGCCGCCATCGCCCCGGCCAGCAGCGCCAGCCCCGCCACGCGCCAGCCCGGCCACGCGTTGCGTGCCGCTTGGGTCCAGCGCCGCAAGATCACCTATTTGGCCGCGATTTCGCTGGGGGCTGCCTGCGGCGTCACGGCACCGGGCAGCCGCACCCGCAGCCGCTTGATCCGGCGGGCGTCGGCGTCGATCACCTCGAACTCGATGCCGTTCTCATGGGTGACGATCTCGCCCCGGGCAGGCACGCGGCCGGTGCGCAGGAACACAAGGCCCCCCAGCGTGTCGATTTCCGCATCGTCCTCATCGGTGCGCAAAGGCATTCCGATAGCTTTTTCAAAGTCTTCCAGCGGGGTTAGCGCCTGCGCGACATAGACGCCGGGCTTTTCCTCTTTCCACATCGCGCCTTCGGCTTCGTCATGCTCGTCCTCGATCTCGCCGATCACGGTTTCGATCAGGTCTTCGATGGTCACCAGACCGTCCACCCCGCCGTATTCGTCGATCACCAGCGCCATATGAATCCGCTCGCGCTGCATCTTTTGCAGCAGCGTTCCGGCAGGCATCGAGGGGGGGGCGAACAGCACCGGGCGCAGCAGCTTTTTCAGGCTGAACCGTCCGGTTGCGCCAAAGCCATATTGCAGCGCCAGATCCTTCAGCAGAACCAGCCCCTCGGGGTTGTCCAGCGTGCCCTTATAGACCGGCAGGCGGGAAAAGCCGTGCTTGCGAAAGGCCTCGACCAGGTCATCCTTGCCGATATCCAGCGGCACGGCGGCAATATCGACCTTGGGGATCGCCACATCATCCACCCGCAGGCGGCGCAGGTTGCCAAGCCCATGCCCCGGGCTGTGGCCGGGCGGGGGGGCCTCGGCCTGCCCTGTCGCGTCCTGGGGGGAGAGGGCGTTCAGAATTCGCCCGAAAAATCCGCGAGATTGCGTATCGCCATCCGTGTTGTCTTGCGCCGATGCGCCCGACTCGTCGCTGCTACTGCCCATTGGTCCTTGGTCCAAACGCGCCCTTGCCGGGCGCCGCATCAATATGGGTCAGAAAGGCCCATCCGCGCAAGTATCGCGGTCTCGGTCCCTTCCATGAGGTCTGCATCCGCATCGTCGATGTGATCATAGCCCAGAAGATGCAGAAAACCGTGAACAACCAGATGCGTCACATGGTCCGCCATGGGCTTGTCCGCCTCGGCCGCCTCGCGCGCGCAGGTATCATAGGCGATGGCGATGTCGCCCAGATGCTCGGGGTCATCGGCCTCGCCAGGTTCGGGCAGATCGGGGGCAAGGCCGGGTTCGTCGCTTGCACGTTCGTCCGAAGGCCAGGACAACACATTGGTCGCCTTGGGCTTTCCACGAAAGTCTGCATTCAACTCGGCAATGCGGGCATCGTCGCAGGCCATCAGGCATAGGGTGAAACCTTCGGCGGGTAGGCCCAGATGCGCCAGGGTCTGACGAATGGCCGCATCGGCCAGCGGTTCAAGGCCGAACGCTGCCCAGCGCGGATCTTCAATCACGCAATCTACCAGTGGTTCCAACAGGTTGTCGGGTGACGTTTCAGTGGTCACAACCATGCCCCCCGCCCGGTGCCGGTGGCTTGCGAAATATTGGTCAGACCAGCCCTTTTCACCCGGTCTTCCAGCCCGCGCAGCACTTCGGTGACCAGCGACATGCCCTGATAGACCAGCGCGGTGTAAAGTTGCAGGGCAGAGGCGCCCGCCAGCAGTTTCTGCCAGGCCTCCTCGGCACTGGAAATACCGCCAACGCCCACCAGAGGCAGCTTGCCATCAGTCAGTTGTGAAAGTTGCGCCAAGATGCGTGTGGACTTTTCGAACAATGGGGCGCCGGAAAGGCCGCCCATCTGCTCACGGCTGGTACTTTTCAAACCATCGCGCGAAAGCGTGGTGTTGGTGGCGATGATCGCGTCAAGGCCCGAGGCCAATGCCACCTCTGCAATCTCGGCCAGCTCATCCCCGTTCAGATCGGGTGCGATTTTCAGGAAAACCGGAATGCGCCGGGGCAGGCCGGCCCGCGCCTCCATGACCCCTGCCAGCAAGGCAGACAGGGCCGCGCGGCCCTGAAGGTCACGCAGCTTTTCGGTGTTCGGGGAACTGACGTTCACAGTGGCGAAATCGACATGCGGGCCGCACAGGGCCAGAACGCGGGCGAAATCGCCCGCGCGGTCGGTGCTGTCCTTGTTGGCCCCCAGGTTAAGGCCAACAGGCACCGGCCCCTGTGGACGACCGGCCAGACGGGCGCCGATAACCTCGGCCCCCTCGTTGTTAAAGCCGAAACGGTTGATCACCGCGCGATCCTCGGTCAGGCGGAACACGCGCGGCTGCGGATTGCCGGGTTGCGGGCGCGGCGTCGCGGCCCCGACCTCGACAAACCCGAAACCGGCGCGGGTCAAGGGCGCGATGGCGGTGGCGTTCTTGTCATAACCCGCGGCCAGCCCCAGCGGATTGGGCAGCATCAGCCCCGCCAGAGTGGTTGCCAGAACCGGAGAGGTGATCGGCCCGGGCAAGGGCACAAGGCCAAAGCGCAGCGCCGAGAGGGAAAGACCATGCGCGCGCTCTGGGTCAATCCGGTGCAAAAGGCCAAGGCCCAGCCGTTCGACAAGGTTCAAATCACACCTTCAGGAAAAATATGACCCGCAGCACCCAGGGGCAGGGATTTGTCCCACACCACATCGGACAGCAGCAAGTTGCGGTAAAGATGGGGGAAAAGTGCGCCGCCGCGCGATGGCTCCCACCGCAGGGCAGCCCCTAGCTTGTCGGCACGGCACGCCACCAGCACCAGATCGCTTTCGCTGGCGAAATGGCGCGCGGCGGTTTCCGTCACCTGAGCCGCCGTCGAGAAATGGATGAAGCCGTCGGCCAGATCGACCGGCGCGCCCGCCGTCTCGCTGGCGGCGCGGAACGCATCCCATTCGGGGCGGCGGAGGATCTTGTAAATCAGCATGGCGGCGTGATGCCCCTTCCGGCGGCGGCGGTCAATGCCGTCATGTTCCTGTCGGCAAGGTCTTGGAAAGGTTTGACAGCCGCGCCCGGCAGGCGCGACCATACCCCATCGACGTCAGAGCCAAAGGTATTGCCATGACACGAATCATTCCCCTGACCCTTCTTGCCGCCCTTACCGCCACGCCCCTGTGGGCCGACAGTGTGAAGATCACCCTGCTGGGCGTCGGCGACGTTTACAATTTCGATGAGGAAGACGGTCGTGGCGGCTTTGCCCGCCTGAACGCCGTTGCCAAAGCCGAGCGCGCCGCAAACCCCAACACGCTTTATCTGTTCGATGGCGACATGCTGTCGCCCTCGCTGATCTCTGGTTTCGACAAGGGGCAGAATACCATCGACTTCACCAACCTCGTGCCCTTCGATCTGGCGGTGCCGGGCAATCATGAGTTCGATTTCGGACCCGAGAACTTTTATGAAAAGATGAAGGCGTCCAAGTACCCCTGGGCCGCGATCAATATCACCAAGGCCGATGGCAGTCCGATTGAGGGTTTGGGCGGTGTGATGGTGAAAGAAGTTGCGGGCCTGAAGATCGCACTGATCCCGGTGGCGCAAGATACCTCTCCCGAGGTGTCTGACACGGGTGACCTGAAATTCCTGCCCACGGTCGATACCGCGATTGCGGCTGCCGAAAAGGCCACCGAGGACGGGGCCGATCTGGTGGTGGGTGTAGTGCAGACCGACATGGGCAACGACCGCCGCTTGATCGCCAGCCATGCCTTTGACGTGATCCTGTCGGGGGACGATCATTCCTATGCCACCGCCTATGACGGGGTGACGGCCTATGTCGAAACCTCGATCGATGGCCAGCTTCTGACCGCGCTGGACCTGATCGTCACCGTCAAGGAAAAGGACGGCAAGCGCGACATCAGTTGGCAGCCCGAGTTCCGTTTCATCGACACAGCCACGGTTGAACCCGACCCGGAATCAAAGGCGCTGGCCGACAAACTGAACGCAGAGCTGGACAAGCAGTTGAACGTGGAAATCGGCACGCTGGAGGCGCCGCTGGATTCGCGCCGCAACATCGTGCGGGGCGAAGAGGCGACCATGGGCGACCTGATCGCCGATGCGATGCGGGTGCAGACCGGCGCGGATATTGGCCTGATGAACGGCGGTGGCATTCGCGGTGACCGCACCTATGACGCAGGCGCCAAGCTGACGCGAAAGGATATTCTGACCGAGCTGCCCTTTGGCAACGTGACGGTGGTGACCGAGCTGCCCGGCTCTCAGGTACTGCTGGCGCTGGAGAACGGCGTCAGCCAGGTGGAAAAGGGGGCAGGGCGGTTCCTACAGGTTTCCGGCATGACTTTTGCCTTTGATGCCAGCGCCCCTGCTGGCAGCCGTGTCAGCGAGGTCATGGTTGGCGGCAAACCGCTGGAGGCCGACACGCTTTATAAGGTGGCGACGAACGATTACATCCTTGGCGGTGGCGACGGCTTTGCGACGCTGGGCGGCGGGCGGATCGTGACCGATACCGGCGGCGGGCAGTTGGTGGCCAATGACGTGATGGCCTATGTCGAGAAGCTGGGCAGCGTGAAGATCGCGACCGACGGGCGGATCAAGAAGCTGGGTAACTGATCCCAAGATGATCCGCAGGCTTGAGCCTACCCGCCTGAGGTGCTATCAGGCGGGCAGTTGCGGGTGTTGTGTAATGGTAAGACCTTAGCCTTCCAAGCTAAAGACACGGGTTCGATTCCCGTCACCCGCTCCATTTCTCCAGTGTGAACGTGATGCAAAGGCCAGCCAGAATGGTGGCGTGGCCTTTTGGTTTGCGGGGCCCTAGCCCTTGCCCTGCACAGCGGCGGGATTCATCCAGAAAACGCCGAAACCGTTGCCGTCCGGGTCGTAGAACGCGCGCGAATACATGAAGCCCAAGTCCTGCGGGGGTTCGGCATCAGTGCCGCCCGCGGCGATGGCGGCCTGGGTGATCGCATCAACCGCGGCGCGGCTGTCGCAACTCAGCGAAATGAGCGCCGTGGTTCCCTTGCGCGGATCGACCATGGGTTTCGGTGAAAAGCCCTGAAACCGCTCATGCGTCAGGATCATGAAATAGATCGCCTCGGACACCACGATGCAGGCGGTTGTCGCATCCGAGAACTGTTCGTTGATGGTCCAGCCCAGGCCTTGATAAAAGGCGCGGGCGCGGGGCACGTCGGTGACGGGCAGGTTGACAAAAATCATCTGCGGCATGGGTTTCCTCCGGTTCGCCCTATATAGTTAGCATATTTGCTAACTATTGGCAATCATCCCAGCCGGAACATCGACAGCAGCGGCAGGGCCACCCAGCCGTAGGTGGCGGTGGTGGCCAGATAGGCCCCGGCGGCCAGCATCCCCCGCCGCCACGACATCGGGCGTTGCAGGCGGATCACTTGTGCCGATTGCAAAAGACCGGACAGGCCCAGCAGCACGAAGATGAACAGGAAATAGGATTGCGTCACGATCGCCAGTGCCGCCGCCAGCGCCGACAGGGCAAGCGTCACACCCTGCGCCGCGCCGGGCGCAAAGGTGAAAACCAGAATCCGCAGGATCTTACCACCATCCAACGGCCAGAACGGCATCAGGTTGAATGCGTTCAGACCGGCGATGACCATGGCAAGGATCTGCATCCCATAGGCCAGATGCGGCGATACGTTCCACAGCAATTCCGACACCGACAGCAACACGAACATCGGGGCAAGGCCGATGGCAGGGCCCATCAAGGTGATGAACACCTCTTCCTCATGGCTGTCGGGCAGGCGGGACGAAATGGCCTGTCCGCCGACCAACGGCAGAAGGCGGAATTGCGCGTCGGCATGACCGCAGACGCGGTAGGCGGCGACATGGCCGTATTCATGCAGCAAGACCGCCAGAATGAAGGCCAGCCCGAAGAGCCAGCCAAAAAACCAGACCGCCGCAACCACGGCCACCCCCGCCAGACCGACGGCGTTGGGGTCAAGCCCGGTGCGGCGAAGGCCAGGACCAGATCCGGCATAGCCGCCCCTCAATGTGGCCCAGGTGCCGGCAAGCAGGCAAAGCGAGACGAACAGGGCGACCATCGCGGCCCGCCCTGTTACAGGTTTTCCTGCTGCGGCATCCCCAGAACGTGATAGCCGCAATCGACATGCACCACCTCGCCGCTGGTGCAGTTGCCATAATCAGAGCAAAGCCAGACGGCGGTGCCGCCGATTGCTTCCAGTGTCGCATTCTGGCGCATGGGCGAATTCGCCTCGGTATGGCGGAAGGTGGCGCGCGCGCCGCCAATCGCCGCACCGGCAAGGGTTTTCATCGGGCCGGGCGAGATGGCGTTGACCCGCACCTTTTGCGGGCCAAGATCATTGGCAAGGTAGCGCGTGGCACTTTCCAGCGCGGCCTTGGCCACACCCATCACGTTGTAATTGGGCGTCACCCGGTTCGATCCGGCATAGGTCAGCGTGATCAGGCTGCCGCCCTCTGGCATCAGCTCGGCCGCACGGCGCGACACGTCGATGAAGCTGAAGCAGGAAATCGACAGCGAATTGGTGAAATTCCCGCGCGTGGTGTTGATGAAACGCCCGGTCAGTTCGTTCTTGTCGGAAAAGGCAATGGCGTGGATCAGAAAATCCATCGTGCCCCAGCGGTCCTTGAGCGCGCCAAAGCAGGCATCCAGACTGTCGTCGTTGGTGACATCGACATCGACCAGAAAGTCGCTGCCGACCGATGTGGCAAGTGGTTCAACCCGCTTGCCAAAGGCCTCGCCCTGATAGGAAAAGGCCAGCTCCGCCCCTTCGGCCGCCAAGGCCGAGGCAATGCCCCAGGCGATGGAGCGTTCGTTGGCCACACCCATGACAAGCCCGCGCTTGCCCTTCATCAGATCGGCCATACCGGCACTCCTGCTATTCTCAAATCAGCCGAGGTATTTCGACATTACCAGCGTGGCATTGGTGCCGCCAAAGCCGAAGGAATTCGACAAAACGCTGTCAATGCTAACACCCTCACGCAACTCTTGCACGATTTCACCTGCGTCGATGGCGGGGTCAAGTTGTGTAATGTTGGCCGAGGCCGCAATGAAGCCCTTGTTCATCATGATCAGCGAATAAATCGCCTCATGCACGCCGGTGGCGCCCAGGGAATGGCCGGTCAGCGACTTGGTCGAGGCGACGGGCGGGGTGGTGCCGCGGCCAAAGACGCGGCGGATTGCCTCCAGCTCGGTCACGTCGCCGACGGGCGTGCTGGTGCCGTGGCTGTTGATATAGTCGATCTTGCGCCCTTCGGGCAGGGTCGCAACCGCCAGCCGCATGGAGCGTTCGCCGCCCTCGCCACTGGGGGCGACCATGTCGTAACCATCGCTGGTGGCGCCATAGCCGGTGACTTCGCCGTAGATCTTGGCGCCGCGCGCAAGGGCGTGGGACAGCTCTTCCAGCACGACCACGCCGCCGCCGCCTGCAATGACGAACCCGTCGCGGGTGGCGTCATAGGTGCGGCTGGCGGTCTCGGGTGTGTCGTTATACTTGGACGACATGGCGCCCATCGCGTCGAACAGGCAGGAAAGCGTCCAGTCCAGTTCCTCGCCGCCACCTGCGAACACGATGTCCTGCTTGCCCATCTGGATCAGTTCCACGCCATTGCCGATGCAATGGGCAGAGGTGGAGCAGGCCGAGGTGATGGAATAGTTCACGCCCTTGATCTTGAAGGGCGTTGCAAGGCAGGCAGAGTTGGTGCTGCTCATGCAGCGCGTCACCATGAAGGGGCCCATTTTCTTGGGCGCTCCCTTGTTGATCACACAGTCAAACGCGGTGAAGAAGTTCGAGGTGGACGGCCCGCCCGACCCCATGATCAGACCGGAGCGTTCGTTGGAAACATCCGACTCTTCCAGCCCCGAATCCGCAATCGCCTGCTGCATGGCCAGGAAGTTATAGGCAGCACCCGGCCCCATGAAGCGCAGGTTGCGCTTGTCGATATGGGCCTCCAGATCAATCTGGGGCATCCCGTGAACCTGGCTGCGAAAGCCGTGTTCGGCATATTCGGGGGCAAAGACGATGCCGGATTTCCCGGCGCGCAAACTGGCCTCGACCTCATCGGCGTTGTTGCCGATGGGCGAGATGATCCCGATGCCGGTGATGACGACGCGACGCATGGGCAGTCCTTTCCTGTCAGTTCGCCGAGAGGGCGACCTTCATATCCTTGACCTGATAGATAACCTCGCCGTCGGCTTCCACAATGCCGTCTGCCACGCCCATGGTCAGGCGGCGGGTCTGCAGGGCCTTGGTGAAATCGACCTTGTAGGTCAGCATCTTGCGGTCGGGGCGAACCATGCCGGTCAGCTTGACCTCACCCACCCCCAAGGCATAGCCGCGCCCTTCCCAGCCGCGCCAGCCCAGGTTGAAGCCGGTCAGTTGCCACAGACCATCCAGGCCAAGGCAGCCCGGCATGATCGGGTTGCCGGGAAAGTGGCAGTCAAAGAACCACAGGTCGGGGGTGATGTCGAATTCGGCCACCACATGGCCCTTGCCATGCAGCCCGCCATCGCCCGATATATCGGTGATGCGGTCCATCATCAGCATGGGCGGCGCGGGCAATTGCGCGTTGCCGGGGCCAAACAGCTCCCCGCGCGAACATTTCAGAAGGTCTTCCTTGCTGAAGCTTGTCGGATACCCGCTCATCCCGTCTCAATCCCCCCGGTTCTTTGACCCCGTGTAACAGAGGGGGGGAAGGGGAAGCAAGGGCGGGGGCATCGCCCCGGGGCCCTGGGCGCGACCGTTCCCGCCCCCGTTTGACGCGTTGCGGCTTTGCGATTGAATTTGATCCGCATTGTCATCTATATATTGCGAATGATGGATCAACGGCTCCTGACGCAAGATGACCTTGCCGCGACCTGGCTGTCGCGTGGCGGGTTGCGTCCGACACGGCAGCGGCTGGCTCTTGCCGCGCTGCTGGTGGGGGACGGGCAGGACCGGCATGTCACGGCGGAATGGCTGTACGATGCAGCCGCCAGCGCCGGAGAGCGTGTGTCGCTTGCTACGGTTTACAATACCTTGCGCGCCTTTTGCGATGCGGGGCTGGTGAATGAAGTGGTGGTCGATGCCTCGCGGTCGTATTTCGACACAAGACTGGATGACCATCCGCATTTCTACTGGGAAGACCAACAGCTCTTGACGGATGCCCCGCGCGATCAGTTGAAGATCACCGGCCTGCCCACGCCACCCGACGGCACCCAGATTGCGCGTGTCGATCTGGTGATCCGCCTGCGCAAGGCCTGAATTTTCCAACCCGATCCGAGGCTGCGATGATCCTTTACGGCATTTCCACCTGTGACACCTGCAAGAAAGCGCAAAAGGAATTGGCGGCGGCGGGGCATCAGGTGACTTTCCGCGATGTGCGGGCCACCCCGCTGTCTGCGGCCGAGATCGACCGCTTTGTTGGGGCCTTTGGCGATGCGATCGTGAACAAATCCTCGACCACCTATCGCAGCTTTGGCGAGTTTCTGAAAGCCTCGGACCCAGAGGCGCAACTGGCCGCCCAGCCCGCAGTGATGAAACGCCCGGTGATTGAGCGCGACGGCGCGCTGACACTGGGATGGGACGATGCGGTGCGCGCCAAGTACCTTTGAGCGTATTCCGCCGCGCGCAGAGGTCTTACACAGCACGAAACGGCCCCTGGCGGGGCCGCCCGTTACATTGCACACGCAATCCGGGCGCGGCATGAAGCCGCGCCGACCGATCAGAGCAGTTTCAGATCCGCAGCCGAGGCGCGGCCATCGCGGCCCGACTGAAGCTCGTATCCGATCTTCTGATTGTCGTTCAGTCCTTTCAGGCCCGCACGTTCCACGGCCGAAATGTGAACGAAAACATCCTTGCCGCCATCATCAGGGGCAATGAAGCCAAAACCCTTGGTGGCGTTGAACCATTTTACGGTGCCGGTAGGCATTCCGTCTCTCCTTACTCCGTTTCTCCCCCTGCGGTATTGCACGGGGCCGTGCGCCAAATCTTCCGGCCTACGGGTAGAGGCAGTCAGAAAGCCTGTCGTCACTGACGAAATCATGCCAAAGCTCAATTGAAAATCAAGCGCCGAATCGGAAAGACGATTCTAGGCGTCAAGTCCTTGAAAACAGGAGATAACAATGCGGAATGCCGCACTGGTGCTGGGGATCATCGGAGGAATCTGGGCGATGATCGTCGGATTCTTCGGCTATGGCTACACAACTTTTGTCGAGCAGCATGGCGCCTTGGGCGAGATCGGAAAGCAGGTTGACCACCCCGCCGTGATCAAGGCGGCAAGCTTTCTGGCCCCGGTTCTGGCCATTGCCGGCGGGGCCATGGCCCGCTCGCAGAACCAGCCGGCGGGGGTTTTGCTGCTGGCGGCAGGGGCGGCGATCTGGTTCGCCTTCGGCTTCAACGTCTTCACCATGTTCCCCATCGCCTTTTGCGGCCTGGGCGGCATTCTGGCGCTGGCGGCGCGTCAGCCGGACGCGCATTGAACCGTTGAGAAAGGCGCCCCGAGGGGCGCCTTTTCGTCAGTGCGAGGGCGGCAGAGCATCGACCCCGAACAGCCGCACCGCCTCGTCAAAGCCGATGGTTTCGGTGCGGGTATCGCCCAGACGACGCACGGACGCCGTGCGCTCTTCGACCTCTTTCATGCCGATGGCAAGGATGACCGGAACCTTGCCCAGCGAATGTTCGCGGACCTTGTAGTTGATCTTTTCGTTCCGGGTATCGGCCTCGGCCCGAACGCCCGCCTTTTTCAGCGCCTCGGTCACTTCCATCACATAGGCGTCGGCGTCCGAGACGATAGAGGCGACGACGACCTGGCGCGGTGCCAGCCAGAACGGCAGCTTGCCGGCGTAGTTTTCAATCAGGATGCCGATGAAGCGTTCAAAGCTGCCAAGGATGGCGCGGTGCAGCATGTAAGGCATGTGCTTGGCCCCGTCCTCGCCGACATATTCGGCGCCCAGACGGTCGGGCAGTTGCGCATCCACCTGGAAGGTGCCGCATTGCCATTCGCGCCCGATCGCATCGGTCAGCTTGAAGTCGAGCTTGGGCCCATAGAACGCCCCGTCGCCGGGGTTGATCTCATAGGGCAGGCCCAGATGCTCGATGGCGTTGGTCAGCGCGCCTTCCACCTTGTCCCACTGCTCATCGGTGCCGATGCGCACTTCGGGGCGGGTAGAAAGCTTGATGTCGAACTTGTCGAAGCCAAGGTCTTTATAGACCGACGACAAAAGCGCGATGAAGCCCGCGCATTCGGATTCGATCTGATCCTCGGTGCAGAAGATATGG
>DDEX01000004.1:0-226 GCA_002336845.1 Rhodobacteraceae bacterium UBA1943 | reverse complement strand
CGCGCACCCGCATCAGGCCGTGCATCGAGCCGGAGCTTTCGTAGCGGTGGCACGAGCCGAATTCGGCCAGCCGCAGGGGCAGGTCGCGGTAGGACTTGAGGCCCTGATTATAGACCTGCACATGGCAGGGGCAGTTCATCGGTTTCAGCGCGTTGATGCGCTTTTCCTTGGCCCCTTCTTCGTCCACCTCGACGATGAACATGTTCTCGCGGTAGGCCTCCCAGTG
>DDEX01000007.1 GCA_002336845.1 Rhodobacteraceae bacterium UBA1943 | reverse complement strand
GCCCCCCAAGAAAGGCGGCCCGAAACAGCCCTGCTGGCCTTCTGGCGCCTAGAATGCGACTTGGTTCAATGTAGCAGGGCAGGCCGCGTCAGGCGCCCTGATGAATGCTCAGGGGATGGCGCTTGGGATGGTGAATGGAGGTCGACACATTGATCGGCCGGCCGTCACTGCCGAACTGGACCTGATCGAGAATCAGCACCGCCGAGGCGCGTTCGAGGATCAACAGGCGCCGCTCCTCGGCGTCGGGCAGGCGGGCGCTGATCGTCGTCTGTCCGCTTGCCGGGTGAAGGTGGTAACGTTCGGCGAGCTCGGCATAGAGCGAGCGATTGCCGGTCGACCAGTCCAGGTCCAGGAGGCCGGGGCAAGTGGAGGGCGGCAGCCAATCATACTGGATGGCCACCGGCACGCCGTCCAGCGTCCTGAGACGCTTGAGAAATGCGACCTCCGACCCTTCCGGCAGACCGAGGGCGCGCGTGATCTCGGCGGGTGCCGCGATGATCTTCGAGTCGAGCAACTGGCTACCGGGTTCCATCCCCCTGCTGCGCGCCCCGGCGGTGAAGCTGGTCAGTGAATGAAGTTCCAGCGGCTCCTGTTTCTGGGCGACGTAGAAGCCCTTGCCGGGTTGGCTCTGGAGATGCCCCTCCTGCACAAGCTCGACCAGGGCCTGACGGATGGTGATCCGGCTCACATCATATTTCGCGATCAGCTCCCGCTCGGACGGCAACTTGGCACCGGCAGCAATGGCCGCGGTCTTGATGAGTTCCAGTATGTTATCCTTGATCTGACGATAGAGCGGCTTCTGGTCGTCCCGATCCAGAGGCTTCCATTCTATCAGTCTGGCAGCGGCGGAAGCGGGTCTTGTCGGCATAGCGCCAGTCCTTGATTTTGTGCGGAAGGACATGATTGGTCAGACTGCTGCACGAAAGCCTGCCGCTGCGCAACGGCAAAGTTGTCATGGCTGGATATTACCAGTTTCGCGGCAACGCCTGATCCGCGAGAAATGCCCCTGGTTTCCCGGGCGGCCGTTTCGTTCAGGTTCTGCAGCGATCATTGGTCGCCGCCAAGAACCGCGAGACGATGGTGACTCTCGAAACCGAAAACGCGCGACGGGCGCGGATTGTCAAACCTTCCGCCAAGAGCGTCAAACCCAAGCTGAAAAGGGTAACGGAGTGAGAAGAAAGTTCAGCGACATCATGGATTTAAGTGGTGCCCAGAGCCGGAATCGAACCAGCGACACGCGGATTTTCAATCCGCTGCTCTACCAACTGAGCTATCTGGGCACCGTGTGAAAGGCGCTGCCTTTCGGGTGGGCGGGTGATACGTCAGGCGGGCGGGGCTGTCCAGAGGGTTTTGTCGTTTTTTGTGCAGGTTACGGGCGAAATCATTGTGGGCGCGGGGGCACTGGGGGCGGGGCCTCGTTTTCGTCGGGCTCTTCCCCGGCGGGCAGGGCATAGCCGCCCGTCAGCCAGCGACCAAGGTCAACATCGGCGCAGCGGCGCGAGCAGAAGGGGTGGTATTTCGCGTCGGCCGCCTTGCCGCAGATCGGGCAGCTCATGCCAGCAACTCGCTCAGGGGCAGGCGGTCCCGGCGGCGGGTCAGCTCGAACAGGCCAAGATTTGTCCAGCCAGCCAGGTTCACATCGGCCCCTTCGGTCTTGAATGCCGCCTTCAGCACCTGATCCAGAATCGCGCGGTCCTTTTTCGGCAGGGGCGCGAAATCGACCACGATCTGGCCGCCGAGGCCCCGCAGACGCAACTGGCGGGGCAGGTCGCGAGCGGCGGCGATATTCGCCTTGAGAGCCGCGGCGGGAGAGGTATCCGGCCCGGTGTTCACGTCAATCGCCACCAGTGCGCGGGTTGGCTCTATCATCAGGTGGCCGCCAGCGGGCAGGGCCACACGCGGGCGGGACAGATCGGCGATCAGATCGGATACGCCATGGTCGGCAAAGCCGCCTGGCTCGGTGACAACCTCATCGGGCGCAGGCTCTAACCAGTCGCGCAGCGCAAGGTCATGGGCGCCGGGGCCGTCGAACAGCAGTTCTGGTTCGCCCGCCACGTCGGCCAGAACAGCCTCGGCAAGGGTGCGCATCTGCGCCAGATCTTCGGCCACCTCATCAAGATCGGCCTCGGCGCAGGCCGAACGCAGGATCAGGCCCAGCGTCTCATCGGCGCCCTGCATCCCGGCCTCGGCCAGATCGTTCAGGTCGGCGCGCAGATCGTCGTCATGGATCCGGCGAGAGATGTTCAGGCCGGGCGCGCCGGGGGTCAGGATGGCAAAGCGGCCCTTGAACAGCAGGCGCGTGGTGACGGGAATGGCCTTACCCGGCTCGGCAGGGCCAGTGACCTGCACCAGAAGGCGCTGGCCGGGCGCGATGCCGGAGATTTGCCGCAGGAATCCGGACTGGCCCCCAGGAAGTTTCACGAAAATGCCGCCTTGGCCCTTCATTGGCCGGTCGGCGATGGCGCGATAGATCGCGCCGGGCAGCGCCTCGTCGCCCTTGGGGTCGATGGCGAGTTCCTCCAGATGACCATCAACCAACAACGCGGCAGCCTCGCGCCCGTCGAAAGTATCAAGGATAACGACACGGCCTTTCATGTCTGCCTCCAGACTGGCCAGCCTGCGGCCTGCAAAAGAGATGCGGTTTCGGCGAGCGGCAGGCCGACGATGCCGGTGAAGCTGCCGGAAATCCACGGGATGAAGGCCCCGGCGGCGCCCTGGATGGCATAGGCCCCGGCCTTGCCCTGCCATTCGCCGCCCTGAAGATAGGCATTGAGTTCCGCGTCGGAAAGCCGCTTCATCTTGACGGCGCTGACGCTTTCGCGGGTCCAGATCTTATCGCCGCGCTTTACGGCGACGGCGGTGATCACCTCATGCCGACGCCCGCCGAGCAAGGTCAGGAACTCCGCCGCCTCGCCAGCGTCACGAGGCTTGCCAAGGATGCGGCGGCCAAGGGCAACGGTGGTGTCGGCGCACAGCACCAGATCATCCGGCGCGGCGGGAATGGCCGCCACCTTTTCACGCGCCAGCCGCGCGCAATAGGGGCGCGGCAGTTCGGCCTTTTTCGGGTCTTCGTCGATGTCGGGGGGCAGGATGGCGTCGGGCACGATGCCCAGTTGCGCCAGAAGTTCCTTCCGGCGCGGGCTGCCTGATCCTAGAATGAAACGCATGTCAGCTACCGTGCTTGGGGCACCGAAAACCGATGCCCAGTTTCCGGCAGGCGCTCATTTACTTGAAGCGATAGTTGATGCGGCCTTTCGACAGGTCATAGGGGGTCATTTCCACCTGCACCTTGTCGCCCGCCAGAACCCGGATGCGGTTCTTGCGCATCTTGCCTGCCATTGTCGCGATCAGTTCATGGCCGTTTTCGAGTTCAACCTTGAATGTCGCATTGGGCAGGAGTTCCTTCACGACACCGGGGAATTCGAGGGTTTCTTCCTTGGCCATGGTCTCTCCAAAAGGGGAATGGCCCGCGAAAGGGCGGGCTCTGGCGCGGCATATGCGCCGGTTTGTCCAGCTTTTCAAGGGGAGTCTTGGGGGAGTCTTGGTGTTCTGGTGGCGGAGCCGGGGGTTTCACACCCCCGGACCCCCGTGGAGTATTTGAAGAAGGGCAAGGGAAAGAGCGCGCCTTTGCCATTTGCCCTTCGTGAAATACTCCCGCCGGAGGCAGCGACGGCAGGTCACGGGCGCAGGAGTGTGACCTTTTGCGCCGCCCGCGTCACCTGTTCGGGCCAATGGGCTTGGTTCAAGACCTGTCCGTCGCGTCGCACTTCGCGGATGGTTTCAAGGTCAACCGTGGCATAGGCCCAGCCGGGCCGGTTGAGAGGCGTTTCATCGAAAATGCCCATGGCCGGAAAGCCACGGTCGGGCGGGCCATAGATCGCGGCGGACCCGACATTTTCATCCACCGCCGGGCAAAAGTCGCACAGGCCAACCGTGGGGGAGTGGACGGTCACGCATTGCCCTTCCAGCGCACGGGCCATCGCCCCGACGCGGACGCGGGTAAAGCCTGCAACGCTGTCGGTGCAGGAGGGCACGAGGATAATCTCGGCTCCAGCCTCGATCAGCGCGCGACCCAACAAGGGGAATTCGCTGTCATAGCAGATCAGGACGCCGATCTTGCCAAGGGGTGTGTCGAAAAGCTGCAAGGGGCCGCCTGCGACCACATCCCATGTCTCACGCTCGAACCGGGTCATCATCTGTTTGTCCTGATGGCCGATCAGGCCGTTCGGGCCGAACAGGCTGGCGCGGTTGACGGGGCGGCTTTTGGGGCGGGCAGCTTCAAACACCGGGCCGGAGGCGCCAAGGATATGGACGGCGTGCTTTGCCGCCAGTTCGGCGTAAAGCGCGTCGGTTTGGGGCCTTGCGCGCGCCACCTCATGCAGGCTCGCCTCCAGATCGGCGGCGACGGTGCGGCCGCCAAGGCTTGCCTGCTCCATCAGCCCGTATTCCGGGAACACCAGCAGGTCGGCACCGTTGCCGGCCGCCTCCGCGACCCAGCGGGTTGTCTTGGCGGCGAAACTTGCGAAATCCGCGTGGAAATCCAGCGGGTAGGCGGCAGCGGCGATCATCATAGCTTGCGCATCCAGAATTGCAGCGGCTTCACGCTTTCGCCGGTGTCGCCCACGTCTTTCCAGGAGAATTCCGCCATCATGCCGGGCAGTGGGGCATAGCCGCGGCCCAGCCAGAAGGCATCATTGGTGCGGTAGGTGTCGGGGCGCCTGGGGTGGCTGTCGGGGCGCACAACCGAGCAAAAGGCGACGTGGCCGCGCCCCATCGCGCGGGCGTGGTCCTCTCGCAGGTCAAAAAAGCGGTGGCCGATGCCCTGGCCGCGATACGCGGGCAAGAGGACCGACTCGGCACCATAAAGAATGTCGCCCATCGGCACCGGGAAACTGCGGAAGGGGGCCGCAAATTCCTCGGCGTGGTCCTCCATCAGCGTCGAGGTCGATGCGCCGACAAGGATGCCCGCATCGAAGGCGCCCACCAGCAGCGCGCCGGGATTGTCGCGGTAGGTTTGCAGGTAATCCCGCTCATAGTCCAGCGTGCCGTCGTAAAGGTAGGGCCAGTCGCGGAAGACAGCGATGCGCAGGCGGGCGACGCCATCAAGGTTGGCCTCCAGCTCGGCCCCGCGAAGGGCGCGGACCTCAACCATTCGACACCTGCGCAACCCAGTCGTTCAGGTTGTAGAACGTGGTCACGCGCGAAATCTTGCCGCCCTTGAGGTCGAAGAAAGAGCCTGCGGGCAGGATATAGGTCTGCCCCTTGGCCTCGGGCAGACCGGGGTCGGTTTTCAGGTAAGTGCCGTGAACGGTGAATTCGGCAGCGGCGCGGGTGCCGTCTTCGTTCACGAAAACCACGATGTCGCGCAGCTCCTCGCGGTAGCTGACGCCCATGTGGCTGCAAAATTCGGCGAACTTTTCCTTGCCGCGCCGGATGCCGCCTTCGTTGACGCGGTGTTCGATGTCATCGGTGACGGCGGCCAGCATTCCGGCGGCATTCCCCGAGTTGAAGGCGGCGTAATAGGCGTTCACGGTGGCGATCGCGGCGGCGCGGGCATCTGCGGACATCTTGGGGCCTTTCAAAGCAACGGACCCCGTGTTTGTGGCACGGGGTCCGGGCATGGTCAAAGCCTGTGAATGACGCAAGGTCGTGCGAAAGCGACCTTTCAGGCCAGCGCGGCGCGCACGGTTTCGGCGATTGGCGTGGTCGGGCGGCCGATCAGGCGCGACAGCGTGCGGCTGTCATCGAACAGCGAGCCTTTCGAGGCGCTGAAATCCGATTCCGCCAGAACGGCGGCGAAGCCTGCGGGCAGACCAAAGCCCTCCAGCGCCTTGGCATAATCGGCCTCTGGCAGGTTGACGAAGGCAACGGGCTTGCCCGACTGTTTGGCAACTTCGGCGGCCAGATCGGCCAGCGTATAGCTGTCATCGCCCGCCAGTTCATAGGTTTTGCCTGCATGAGAGCCGTCCAGCGCGGTGACGGCAATCGCCTCGGCATAGTCCTTTCGGGCGGCGGTGGAGAGACGGCCCTCACCGGCCGAACCGAGGATCGCACCGTGTTCCAGGGCGGCACCCAGGCTGCCGGTATAGTTTTCCGAATACCAGCCGTTGCGCAGGATCGTGGCCGGAATGCCCGAGGCCGCCAACGCCGCTTCGGTGACGATATGGTCGGCTGTCAACAGCTTCATCGGCGAGGTGTCGCCTTTCAGGATCGAGGTATAGATGATGCGCCCCACGCCTGCCGCCTTGGCCGCGGCGATGACGTTCTTGTGCTGACCTGCGCGGTCATTGAAGTCGTTGGACGAGATCAGGACCAGCGTGTCCACGCCTTTCAGCGCAGCGGCATCGGGGGCGGTGTAATCAAAGGCGCGTGCCACGACACCAAGGTCGCCGGCCTTCGCCGGGTTGCGCACGAGGGCGACGGGGCTGGCGCCACGGGCCTTCAGCGCGTCGATGGCAAGGCGGCCCAACTGGCCGGTGGCTCCGGTAACGGCGATGGTCATGTCTGTCTCCATTGGTTGACCTGTTGAGACAGCAATACGCCTTTACTTACGAAAAGGAAGTACATACAATTTTGTTAGTATAAGGGATGACCGCACATGACACCGGACAAAAAGGCACAGGATCTGCTGGACACCTGGCAGAAGGGCAATGTTCTGGCGGCGGATTGCCCGTCGCGGCCCGTCTTGCAGCATATGACCAGCCGTTGGGGCACATTGGTGATGATCACCTTGCTGACCGGCACCCATCGGTTCAGCGCCTTGCGTCGCAAGGTGGGTGGTGTCAGCGAGCGTATGCTGGCCCAGACGCTGCAACTGCTGGAGGCGGATGGCTTGATCATGCGTGAGGCGCATAATGTCGTGCCGCCGCATGTCGATTACAGCCTGACGCCGCTTGGCCAACAGGCGGCGGGCCATATTCTGGCGCTGACCGGGTGGATCGAGGAAAACCTTGGCCAGATACTTTCAGCACATGCCGCAGCGCGACGTGCTGCCTGAGATCAGGTTGAAAAGGGCAGGGTAAGGCCGGGCCGAACGCCCGGCCTTTTCGCATTCTGACGGTTCCGTGACTGTTCGATGACAGTGAACTTTGAATGCGAAAAGCGACGGCTAATAGTTCGGATTGGCTGGTCCTATTTGCTTCTCAGACGACGAACGGATCGTCGCAAAAATGAAAATGGAGAATAAAATGAAGAAGATCGCTCTTGCTGTTTCCGCTCTGGCCCTGCTGGCTGGTGCTGCCAATGCTGCCGGTGCCAACTCGCCCGAACGTCCTGATGCCGTTGTGGCTGCCTCGGGTCTGACCAAGGTTGATGTCAAAGCCAAGGACGTAGCCTTTCCCAAGGAACTGCACCGCGCGGGGCTGTCGTCGGATCAGACCGTCAGCGTGACCCTGTTCCCCTCGACCGGAACCGTTGACCGGCCCAGCCGCGACTGATCACGGCCGATGACCAAGGTCAGGCCCAAAGGCACCCGCTTGCTCCGCGGGTGCCTTTGTCATTCTGCCTTTGCCGTTCAAGGGCTGTCTGCTGTGCATTCGCGCGCAGACTGATGACGCAGGCGTGAATAATGGGCAGTTTTCAACACAGCGTCGCCGCCCCATTTCCTGCTGCACAGCAGCACAGGCGACTATTCATGGAAACGGCGGTTCTAAGAACCTTTTTGCATATCGTTGATGCGGGCAGCTTTGCCGAAGCCGCCAGACGCATGGGAATTTCGAAAAGCCTTTGCAGCAAATACATCTCGGATCTGGAGGAAAGCCTTGGCGCGCGCCTGCTGACCCGTTCTACCCGGTCGGTCAAACCCACGGCTGTGGGGCTGGATTACAGCACGCGGGTGCGAGAGATCCTTTCCCAGCTTGATGCCGCGACCGAGGCGGTGCGCACGATTTCGGCCCAGCCTTCCGGGCCGCTCAAGATCGGCGCGCCGATCTTTTATACCTTGCGTGTGTTACAACCGCATATGTTGCGCTTTATCGAACAGCACCCCGAGATCCAGTTGGAGGCGGTGCTGGATGATGAGCGGGCGGATCTTGTCGGTGACAGTTTCGATGCGGTGATCCGCATCGGCGATCTGGACGATTCCGGCCTTTTCGCGCGCCATCTGCATGATGTTCGCCTGATGCTGGTCGCCTCGCCCGGGTATCTGGCAGAACATGGCGTGCCCGCGAAACCGGCGGACCTGTCGGACCATCGCAGCATCTATTACACCAACCTGCGCGGCAGCGGCACCTGGCCGTTTCGCCGCGGCAATGAGGTGATCCATCAAAAGATCGTTCCCGTCTTTCAGACCAACAACGGCGAGATGGTGCGCGCGGCAGCGATGGACGGCAAGGGGATCGCGATGATGCCGCTGTTCATGATCGACGACGAACTGCGCGACGGGCGGCTGGTGCCGATCCTGACCGATTTCTTTCTGCCCGAAGTGCCGGTGAACCTGATCTATCCCTCGCGCCGTCACATGACGGCGGCCTTGCGGGCCTTCATGGAATTCATGGCGGGTCTGAAACTGGCCTGAAAGGGCGCTGCGTCAGGCGGCTTCCGGACGGCCAAAGCGGTCAAGGATGCGGTCGCGGATCTGGTCGCGCGCCTGGCGATAGGCCGACAGCTTGGCCTCGCGCGTTTCGCCGATGGCGGTTGGGTCAAGGATCGGCCAGTATTCCACCTCAAGGTGATAGTTGCGCGTCAGGTCCAGCGCCGCGCGGCGGCTGCTGGCCGACAAGGCCACGATCAGGTCGAACTGGCCCAGATCGTCGCCCATCTCCTGCATTTCCTCAAAGCTGCGCGAACGGTGACGATCCAGCTCGACCCCCAGTTCCTTGCAGACGGCAACGGAAAAGCCGTCGATCTCCATGTCATTCTTGACACCGGCCGACTGCACATAGACCCGGCGGCCAAAGTATTTCTTCATCAGCGCCTCGGCCATGGGAGAGCGCACCGCATTATGGTCACAGCAAAACAGCACGGCCTGGGGAAGATCGGTCAAGATCACCCCCAGTTCAGAACGCAGATCAGGGTGAACAGGCGACGGGCGGTGGCGGTATCGACCAGGGCCTTGCCCTCCAGCCGTTCCTGCAACACCCGCGCCCCTTCGTTGTGAATGCCGCGCCGGGCCATGTCGATCGCCTCGATCTGGCTGGGGGGCAGGCGTTTCACCGCGTCGAAATAGCTTTCGCAGATCTGGAAATAGTCTTTCACCACCTGCCGGAACGGCCCGAGCGACAGATGGAACTCTCCCACCGGATGGGCATCTTCGGAGGCGAGCGAAAACACCAGCCGACCCTCACGGATCGCAAGGCCCAGCCGATAGGGGCCAGCGGGAATGTCGCGGCCCTCGCGTGCGGGCAGGCCAAAGCTGTTTTCCTCCAGCAGATCAAAGATCGCGACCTTGCGTTCCTGCTCGATCTCGGGGGTCGGGCGGGCAAGGCCGTTTTCGTCGATCTCGATATGGCAGATGCGGTTCATCGGGAGGTCCGTTATTCTTGGTCCGTGCTTGATGCCCGACCGGCCGAAGTCGCGCAAGAAATAAACAGAACCTTGCCAGATGACGCGCCCGGATGGCCGGTTTCCTGGCCAAGATGCGGACCCTGTGCCGCAGTGCGACGGAAATCGCCCGCCGTATCGTTCTGCCGTCAGCAAGGCCGTTGCCCCGCCCAAGCATCTGTGGCAAGACGGGATCAGCAAAAATCAGACCGATGAGTTCAGAGATGAGCGATTACTCAGCCCGCCGCATCATGATGGTTGATACGCAGGTCCGTCCCTCGGACGTCACGAAATACCCGATCATTGAGGCGATGCTGTCGGTACCGCGCGAAAAATTCGTGCCAGCCGACCTGCAAGAGGCTGCCTATGCCGGTGAAAATGTCGCGCTGTCTTCGGGCCGTGTGGTGCTGGAACCGCGCACTCTGGCCAAGCTGCTGGATGCGCTGGACATTCAGCCGACCGAACTGGTGCTGGATGTGGGGGCGGGCCTTGGTTATTCCACCGCCGTGATTGCCCGCATGGCCGAGGCGGTGGTTGCCGTCGAGGAAGACGAGGCGCTGGCCGCCGAGGCGACCAAGGCACTTGCGGGGCAGGGGGCCGACAATGCGGCGGTGCTGACCGGCGCCCTTGCAGCCGGATCTGCCAAGCATGGCCCGTTCGACGTGATCACCATCGAAGGCGGGGTCGAGACGCTGCCAGAGGGGCTTTTGGCCCAACTGAAAGACGGTGGCCGGGTCGGTGCAATCTTCATGCAAGGCGCGGTTGGTACGGCGAAGGTTGGCTATAAAGAGGGCGGCCGGATCACCTGGCGCTTTGCGTTCAATGCTGCGGCCCCGGTTCTGCCGGGTTTTGCCGCCAAACGGGGCTTTACGCTCTGACAGGGCAGCCCGCGCATCCGCGTGGGCCGGCCAGAGGCAGAAGAGCCGGGGAACCCCGGCCAAAACAGGAAACGGGCAATGCGTAAGATTGTGAAGATGTTGGGCTTTGTCGCGGGCATCGCGGCCGGTTCGACAGGGGCGCAGGCTGAAACGCTGGCCGATGCGCTGGTGTCGGCTTACAAGACCTCTCATCTCTTGGACCAGAACCAGGCCGTGCTGCGCGCAGCCGATGAGGATGCGGCGATTGCTGTGGCGAACCTGCGTCCGGTGATCGACTTTGTGGCCCAGGCCGGGTGGCGCAAGTATAACAACGATGCGGCGACCTCATCCCTGCCGGTGCCGAATTTTGAAGCCACCTCCTCCAGCCTTGCGGTCACCGGATCCATCGTGATCTGGGCGGGCGGGCGTGGGCGCCTTCAGGTCGAGGCGGCGCGGGAAAGCGTGTTGGCCACGCGGTCGTCGCTGGTCAATGTTGAGCAGCAGGTGCTGCTTTCGGCAGTGGCAGCCTATGTCAACCTGGGGCTGGCGCAAGAGATCGTGGGGCTGCGCGAGTCGAATGTGCGCGTGATCACGCAGGAATTGCGCGCGGCTCGTGACCGGTTCGAAGTGGGCGAAATCACCCAGACTGACGTGGCGCAAGCCGAAGCCGCGCTGGCGGCGGCACAAGCCACCCTTGCCGCCGCGCAGGGCCAGTTGATGATTGCGCGTGAGAATTACAAGGCCTCCATCGGCCATTACCCCGACAGGCTGTCAGGCCTGCCGCGCCCGCCCTCCACTGCCAAGTCGCTGGGCGATGCCAAGGCGGTTGCCATGCGCAGCCATCCGTCGATTGGCCAGCAGCAGCACGCGGTCAAGGCGGCCGATCTGGCGGTTAAGATCGCCGCGACGACGCTGGGCCCGACCCTCTCGGGGGAAATCTCGGTCAACAAGGATACCCAGACCGGCCTTGGCAATTCGGGCATCGGCCTGGCGATGAGCCAGACGCTTTATGCCGGTGGCGGCAAGTCGGCCACCTATCGCCGGGCGCTGGCAGGCAAGGACCAGGCCGCAGCCGGATTGTTGCAGACCACCGTCACGGTCGAGCAGACAGTTGGCCAGGCTTGGGCCAATCTGGTGGTGGCCGGGGCGTCGATCGATGCGACGCGCAAGCAGATTTCGGCCGCGCAACGGGCGTTCGACGGCGTTCGCGAAGAGGCACAGCTTGGCGCGCGCACCACGCTGGACGTGCTGACCGCGGAGCAGGATCTGCTGTCGGCCCGTGTCAGCCGCCTTCAGGCCGAGGCTGATCGCTATATCGGCGTCTATAACCTGCTGGCGTCGATGGGTCTGCTGACGGTCGATCACCTCAAACTGGGCATCCCGACCTATGACCCCGAGGCGTATTACAACGCTGTCAAGGATGCGCCGCCCGCCAGTGCCCAGGGCAAGCGGCTGGACCGCATCCTGAAAAAGATCGGCAACTGATTTACCGCATTTGATGCGCAATTCGCCCCCCTTGCGGGGGCGAATTCTTGTCAGGCCCTTGCCGGGCGGCTAGACTGGCCGAAAGGCAAGAACAACGGGGCGCGCATGTCTGAAGCCATGAGCAAGGTCGAAATCGAGGATGTGCTGTCCTCGATTCGGCGTCTGGTGTCGGAAGACAGCAAACCCTCGATCGTGCGGGGGGGGCCACCCTTGGAAAGGCGCGACATGACCCTGGGGTCAGAGCGGTTGATTCTGACGCCCGCGCTGCGCGTCGTGGCCGATGAGGTCAGCCTGCCGCCCGCTACAATTCCATCTGCCACAGTTCAGCCTGCCGCACCCATCGGGGTGCTTGTGGCGGGCCTGGGGGCCGCAGTCGACGCCCGGGCCGAAGACTGGGAGCCTGAGACGGGCGATGAACAGCCGCCGTTGCCGGAAGGCGCCGCCCTGCTGGAAGATGCCGAATGGGACGGGGACTGGGAGGATGAAGAGCCAAAGCTGACCTTTGCCGCCTATCCTCGCGTTCAACTGCTCAATCCGATCCTGCCGTCACGCCCCACCCCCGTTGTCGAGGTTGTACAGGACGAACCGACGATCAGCGAAGGCGAGGCCGACCCTTGGGCAACGCTGCCACAGGCTGGCACGGGTGCAGAGTCTGCTGCTGAGATCATCGCCGAGGCCGGGGCGGAAATGCCCGCACCCGAGATCATCGAAGCCGCCTTGGCGGACGACCAGCCAGAGGTTGCCGACTGGGCGCAAGAGGGCGAGGATGAGCCGGTTGACACGCTGGCGCGCGGCACCCCCACCATCGAACCCGATCTTGCCTGGGCCGATGCGGCCGAGGCCGAGGCGGTTGAGGAACTGAGCGACGAAATCGCGGGCCGTCTTGATCCGGTCGAGGCGCAGGCCATGGGCGAAGAGGCGCTGCGCGATCTGGTTCGCGAATTGATCGTCGAAGAGTTGCAGGGCGCCTTGGGGCAGCGGATTACCCGCAATATCCGCAAACTGATCCGGGCCGAAATCGCCCGTGCCGTGGCAACCGAGGAGCTGTACTAGGCCCTGCACGCCACCGCCCCGAAAACAAAAAGCGGCCCTTTGGGCCGCTTTTTCGTACTGCGATAAAACCCGGATCAGGCGGCTTCGGCCTGATCCATCTCCATCGCATGGCGGCGTTCGGATTCTTCGCGGCTGAGTGCAACCGAGGTGCGCACGCCTTTCGAAACGAATTCCATCAAACCCTTGACCACCCGTTCATTGGGGTCGATTCCGGCGCAGGACAGAACCTCGCGGCCATCGCGCGAACGCGCCCAGCGAGCGATTTGTTCCGGCCCGTTGCCGAACTTCTTGTCATCCGCAATGGCATCATCCAGTGCGGCGAGCACGACGGCGGCAAACAGCTTGCGCGCGCGGGTTCCTTGCTCGAAGTTGAACGCAGTGCTGTCAATCGTGTCCAGCATCACGAGCTCCTTTGTTATTGCTCTTGTTAGCGGTCGCGTCCTGCGCTTGTAACGATTTGATCACGATTCGGCGTTTCGTCTTTCATATGGCAGATATGCGCGGGGCGCATAGCTGAAATCGTTCGCTACAGTATCTTGTCGGATCAAGGCAGGCGGATCGGCCATATATAGGGCAGAACATCTACCAATCAACCATTTGCCAATATTTGGCCGCAGTTTTCGCAGGGGAGTGACATGGAAGGGCTTGATCTTCTGATAAATGCGTTGCGCGTCGCAGCGCGGGTGGAAATCCTTCCGCGCTTTCGCAATCTGGCCCCCGGCCAGATCGATCGGAAGAGCCATTTCGCCGATCTGGTGACCGTTGCCGATACCGCCGCCGAGGCGCATGTGATCGCCTCTCTTGCGCGCGATTGGCCGGGAATTCCGGTGCTGGGCGAGGAGGGCGTTGCCGAGAATCCGGCCTTGCGGGCAAGAATGGCCACCGAGGCGCAGGCGGTGGTTCTGGACCCCATTGACGGCACCTGGAACTTTGCGCGCGGTCTTGCCTTGTTCGGGATGCTGGCGGCCGCGGTCCGGCATGGCCGGGCGGCGGCAGCGGTGCTTTATGATCCGATCTGCGATGACTGGATCGTGGCGACCGACGATGGTCCGACTCTGATGCAGGATGCGGCAGGCAACAGCCGCCGCCTTGCAACCTCGGTCCAGACCGACCCGGCCGAGATGACGGGCTATTTCGCCGCGGGCCTGTTCGAGGGGGAGTTGCGCCGCGCCGGGGTTCTGGCCGGGCTGGGCTATGGCCGGGTGCTGACGCTGCGCTGCGCCTGCCACGAATACCGGCTGATCGCGCAAGGATATGCCGAATTCGCGCTGTCCGGGCCGGTGCCCCACCCGTGGGATCATGCGGCGGGGGCGCTGGCCGTGGTGCGGGCGGGGGGCGTGGCCCGCTTTCTGGACGGGCAGGACTATGACCTGAGCCGAGAGCGTGGTGTCCTGCTGGCCGCCAGCAGCGAAGCCGTCTGGCAGCGCGTGGCGCAGGATTTCGCGGCGCTTGCCGGTTAGGGTTCGGCGAACAGCCGGGCGGTACCTGCGGTCAACGGGCCGGCCATCCGGTCATGCCGCATATGGGCCAGCGCCCGCCCGCCCGATTGGGTGAACAGCACGCCCGCAGGCTTGCCGTCCGACAGGATCTCGGTGCCCACCGGCGCCGCTCCTTCGATCCGCAGCCGGACGAGGCCTTTGCGCAATTCGGTCTTGTGCTTCATCCGGGCGGTCACTTCCTGCCCGACATAGCAGCCCNNCCCTTGCGAAAGTTGACGCCGTTCAGCCGCTCGAACCCGGCTTCCAGCAGATAGCTGTCATCGGGGATCAGCTCGATGCCGGTTTCGGGGATCAGGTGTTCCACCCGTATGGCATCCCAATCGATGGATGGCGGCGCATCCCCCGCAGCGCCCCAGACGCGCCAGCCAAGCGCGGGGTGGCGCGGGTCGGGCAGGGCACCGGCGGGCGGCGCCCCCAGCCCGCGCATCACATG
>DDEX01000042.1 GCA_002336845.1 Rhodobacteraceae bacterium UBA1943 | reverse complement strand
TCGCCGATCTTGCCGGTGCGCGCGGTGGTCGAGATGGTTTCAACCGCCTGATCGGCCAGATTGTCGGCCACCACGATTTCCAGCCGCATTTTCGGCACGAAATTCACCGCATATTCGGCACCGCGATAAATTTCAGTATGGCCCGACTGCGCGCCGAAACCCTTGATTTCCGTAACCATCATCCCCCGAACGCCGATCGCGGTAAGCGCCTCGCGCACCTCGTCCAGCTTGTAGGGCTTGATGGCGGCAATGATCATTTTCACGTCGCACCCCTTTCCTGTCCCTGGCCCCCCGTGCAGGACCCTGAGCGATCAGGCGGCTTTCGCGGGCGCAGCACAAGAAAGTGGCCGAAGCCTGGCGCATATGTGGCCCGTCTTTCGGGCAATTGATTATTTTATGATCGTAAATGCACAAATTATATGCGACCGGCGTAGGCGAATCGTTGCCGACGGGTTCTTCGCATTTGCGCGCCGACCGTTTAGGATGTCTGAACGACAAGAACAGACCGGAACGGGCGGCAGGCATGGCAGGATTGGGGGCAGGATCGGGCAGGGGGCAAAAGACCCTGGTGGCGGACAGGCGGTATCAGACAGCCAATGCCGTGCCTGCGCGGGCAAGTTCGGGCAAAGGCGGTTCCGGTGGTGGTTCGGGCGGGGGCAATGGCGGCGGGCGCCGGCCATCCTCCTCATCGCCGCGACGCAAACCGGCACCGCAGCGCGGCCTGATCAGCCGGTTCTTCCGCTGGGTGTTCGGGTTGATCTGGGCAGTGGCCTGGCGGGTTTCGGTGGTCTGCGGCCTGATTCTGGGCGGCATTGTCTTTTACTTCTATGCCCAGCTTCCCGACGTGAACTCCCTGCTTGATGCCCGTGCGCGCGGGTCGGTCACCATGCTGGACCGCAGCGATACCGTCTTTGCCTGGCGGGGGGAGACATTCGGCGGCCAGATCACGGCCGATACTGTGTCGCCCTATCTGTTGCACGCCGTCGTCGCGACCGAGGACAAGCGATTCTACCACCATTTCGGTATCAGCCCGCGCGGCATTGCCAGCGCGATCCGCATCAACCTGTCCGAAGGGCGCAGCGCCTTTTCCGGTAACGGCGGCTCAACCATCACGCAACAGGTCGCGAAACTTCTGTGCCTTGGCGTGCCTTATGATCCGAAGCAGTGGAAGTCGGAAAGCGATTACGAGGCCGATTGCCGTTCAGGCGGGCTGTGGCGCAAGGCCAAGGAAGTGCCCTTCGCCATGGCCATGGAGTTCAAGTATAGCAAGAACGAGATCCTGACGATCTACTTCAACCGCGCCTATCTGGGCGCGGGCACCCGTGGGTTCGAGGCGGCTGCCCAGCGTTATTTCGGTATTTCCGCCAACAAGGTTAACCCGGCACAGGCCGCGATGCTGGCCGGGCTTTTGAAGGCGCCTTCGACCTATGCGCCGACCAACAACCTCAAACGCTCGCAGGATAGGGCGAATGTGATCATCGATCTGATGGCAGAGCAGGGCTATCTGACGCCCGCCGAGGCGGCAGAGGCCCATGCCCACCCGGCCCAGCTTTCAGAAGCTGCCTCCTCGCAGTCGGGGGGGTTCTTCGCCGATTGGGTGATGGAAAGCGCCCCCGATTTCCTGACCAAGAAGACCACCGAAGATGTGGTGATCAAGACCACGCTGGATCAGGAGATTCAGCGCGATGCAGAACAGGCGCTGGTCTCGGTCTTCGATACCAAGCTGAAGTCCGGCTCCAAGGCCCAAGCCGCCATTGTGGTGATGAGCGCGGATGGCGCCGTTCGCGCCATGGTCGGCGGCCGCAAGACCGAAGCGGCGGGCGCCTTCAACCGCGCCACGCAGGCGCTGCGGCAAACCGGATCGGCCTTCAAGCCCTTCGTCTATGCCGCCGCGATGGATCTGGGCTGGAGCCCGGCCGATTTTGTCGAGGACGTGCCGCTGACCATCAATATCCGAGGGTCCGGCCCCTGGACACCGAAGAACTACGACGGAGAGTTCAAGGGTCTGATCACCCTGACCCAGGCCCTTGCCGAAAGCCGCAACATCCCCGCCGTGCGGGTGTCAGAGGCGGTGGGCCGTGAAAAGGTCCGCGCCGTCGCTGCGGGCTTCGGGTTGGACAGCGATATGGCCGCAGGCCCCGCGCTGGCACTGGGCGCATCGGAATCGACGCTGCTGACGATGACCGGTGCCTATGCGGGCATCCTGAACGGCGGATCGTCGGTCACGCCCTATGGGATGCGCGAATTGCGTATCAAGGGGGATGAGGGTGATCCACTGATGGGCGCGGGCGGCGGTATTGGCACCCGCGTGATCAGCGAAACGGCGGCGCAGGAACTGACCTATATGATGACCCAGGTCATCCAACGCGGCACCGGCACCCGTGCCCGGCTGGACGACCGCCCGGCTGCGGGCAAGACCGGCACCACCCAAGCCGCCCGCGACGCCTGGTTCATCGGCTTTACCGCCGATTATGTGGTGGGCGTCTGGATGGGGTATGACGACAACACGCCGCTGAAGGGTGTGACGGGCGGCGGTATTCCGGCCGAGATCTGGCACGAGGTGATGGTGCGCATCAACAAGGGCCTGCCGGTCCATGACCTGCAAGTCATCATCCCCGAACCGCGTGTTCCCCCCAGCCCGACCGCGCCCGACGGCACCGCCCAGCCCGACCCCTACACCCGGCCCTATGACCCGAATGCCGAGGTTGCCCCCGGCACCACCCAGCCATTGGACGAGGCCTTGGGCGGCCAGCCGCAACAGCCGCGCCGTGACCCGATAGAGGATGTCTTGCGGGACATCCTGGGCGGAAACTGACGAAGGGGCATTCCTGGCGTCTGCATGCATCTTCCCGCCATGGGCAAGGGGCGCAGCATGGCCTGCGTCGCGTTTCGGTATGCGCGACGATTGAAAGCGATGACGGGGGCCGGCAGGCGCTCACCGCAGCCATATCTGTGCGGATGGGCTGGCCTCGGCTATGCGGTGTCTTAGCTCTCCACCACGAATTCTGGCGCATAGCTGACCGGGAAATTCACTGACCTTGCGATGAAGCATACCCTGTGGATGCGGTGGTGAATCGCCTCTGCCGCTATCAGATCGGTTCCGGCCGTCACCGTGATGCGGGGGTGCAGCACCGCCGACACGAAGCGCCCCGCGCCGCCGGGTCCAACCTCTCCCTGACCCTCGGGGCTGTCTTCATAGCCGGTCACCACGATTCCGGCATCGGCGGCATAGTGCAGATACCACAGCATATGGCAGGCGGACAAAGCCGACAAAAGCAGGTCTTCGGGGTTCATCTTCGCCGGATCGCCCCCCAGCAGCGGATCGTTCGAACAGGCCACCACCGGTTTGCCGGGAACCGCGATGTTCCACGTCCGGTCATAGCCGCGATAGCCCGTCGTTCCCGCGCCACGATTGCCGGTCCAGACGATGTGAGAGGTATAGCCGTGGGCCATGATGCGCTGCCTTTTCGGAATGCGGGGTTTCGATGTCGGTCATCGCCCAGTTGCGCGACCAAGCCAAACAAAAAAGGCCGCCCCGGCGGGACGGCCCAAAACATCTACGCAGAAGAGCGGATCAGGCGTTCACGCTGTCTTTCAGCGCCTTGGCGATTGCGAACTTCACCTGCTTGTCAGCGGGCTTGGTCACGGTTTCGCCGGTGGCGGGGTTGCGCACCTGACGCTCGGGGCGGGCTTTGCAGACGACCTTGCCAAGGCCGGGCAACGTCACGGCACCACCGGCGGCAACTTCGCGCGCAACGACCGAGGCAATCGCATCCAAAGCAGACGACGCGACCTTTTTGTCGGCGCTCATCGCATCGGCAAGGGCGGCCACAAGTTGCGTTTTGGTCATAGGTTTCGACATTTCCTAGTTCCTTTTTTGGCCACCTTATTGTGGGTGGCATAGGGCTTATGCCGGGAAGGGCAATGGCCCGCATTCCCATGGATTTGCAGTGCAGCGCAAGCCTTTTCCACCTGAAACGCTGGGTTTTCGCCCGTCAAAGGAAGGCGGTTTCCTCGAAACTGCGCAACTTGCGGCTGTGGATGCGCTCCAGTGGCATGTCACGCAGGCGCTCCATCGCGCGGATGCCGATCTGCAAATGGCGCTGCACCTGGGTGCGATAGAAATCGCTGGCCATGCCGGGCAATTTCAACTCGCCGTGCAGCGGCTTGTCGGAAACGCACAGCAAGGTGCCATAGGGAACGCGGAAACGGAAACCGTTTGCCGCGATCGTGGCGCTTTCCATGTCCAGCGCGATGGCGCGGCTTTGGCTGAGCCGTTTCACCGGGCCGGACTGGTCGCGCAGTTCCCAGTTGCGGTTGGCGATGGTGGCGACGGTGCCGGTGCGCATGATCCGCTTCAGTTCATATCCCTGAAGCTGGGTGACCTCGGCCACCGCCTCTTGCAGCGCGATCTGGATTTCGGCCAACGCCGGGATCGGCACCCACAAGGGCAGGTCATCGTCCAGCACATGATCTTCGCGCAGATAGGCGTGCGCCAGGCAGAAATCGCCAAGGCTCTGGCTGTTGCGCAAGCCCGCGCAATGGCCGACCATCAGCCAGGCATGGGGGCGCAACACGGCGATATGGTCGGTCGCGGTCTTGGCGTTCGACGGGCCGACCCCGATGTTGACCAGCGTGATCCCGTTCCCGTCGGCGCGTTTCAGGTGATAGGTCGGCATCTGTGGCATCTTGGCGATATAGGCAAGCTCGCCTTCGGGGGTGGTGATCACCTGATTTCCCGTCGCCACAAAGGCCGTATAGCCCGACGCCGGGTCGCCAAGCGCGGCGCGGCCATAGGCTTCGAACTCATCGACGTAGAACTGATAGTTGGTGAACAGGACGTGGTTCTGGAAATGGGTCGGGTCGGTCGCGGTGTAGTGGGCCAGCCGGGCAAGGCTGTAATCCACGCGCTGCGCGGTGAAGGGGGCCAGCGGGAATGAGCCGTCGTCATTGCGCAACCGCTCGCCGTTGACGATGTCGTCCGAGGTGGTGGCAAGGTCGGGCACATCGAACACGTCACGTAATGAAAACTCCAACACCCCCTCTTGCGGCACCGAGACGCCGGGATTGCCCGCCACCGCGAAATGAACCGGCACTGGCGTATCGGACGGCCCGATTTCCACCGGAACCCCGTGGTTCTGCATCAGAAGGCCGATCTGCTGGATCAGGTAATTGCGGAACAAATCGGGCCGCGTGACGGTGGTGGCATAGGTGCCGGGTCCGGGCACATGGCCAAACGACAGACGCGAATCCGCGAGGGCATGGCTGGTGACCGTGATGCGGATTTCGGGGTAAAAGGCGCGGATGCGGTGGGCGGGTTTGCCACCGGTAACGGCAGCGCTGAAGTGGCGGGCCAGAAAGGTCGTCGCCTGCGAATAAAGCGCCTCCAGCCGCGCGACGGCGGCGGCGGCATCGGTAAAACTGTCATGGCCCATCGCATCGGGCGTCAGGATCGGCTGGGGCTGGTCGTTCATCATCTTGCGTCTCGCTTTGGTCGGGCATCTAAACCGGCATCGGCGTTGCGGCGCAAGTGAAGTCTTGGTGTCAGTCGCTTGCCCATTGCCAGCGGGCGGGGGATAACCGGGGCATGAAAACCTTGCTTGTCCTTGGCCACGGCTATTCCGCCACCGCCCTTGCCCGCCGCCTGTTGCCACTGGGCTGGTCTGTCATTGGCACCACCCGCAGCCGCGCCCAGGCGCTGCGGGCCGAGGGGGTGACCCCGCTGATCTGGCCGGGCGATCTGGGCCCGGCGTTGGCTTGCGCGACGCATATCCTCGCCTCTGCCGCGCCGGATGCCGGGGGCGACCCGTTCCTGCAAGCGGCGGGCAGCCAGATTGCCACCGCGCGGCCCGAATGGGTCGGCTATCTTTCCACCACGGTGGTTTACGGCGACCATCAGGGGGCTTGGGTCGATGAGGATACCCCTGTGGCGCCCCAGAACGCCCGTGGCACCCAGCGCGTGCTGGCCGAGCAGCAATGGCTGGCGACTGGCTTGCCGGTGCATATCTTTCGCCTTGCAGGCATATACGGCCCCGGCCGTGGCCCGTTTGAAAAGCTGCGCAACGGCACTGCGCGGCGTATCCTGAAACCCGGTCAGGTGTTCTCGCGCATCCATGTCGAGGATATTGCCGCGACGCTGATGGCCTCGATGACCCATCCGAACCCCGGCCGCGTCTATAATGTCTGCGACGATGAACCCGCGCCGCCGGAAGACATCATTTCCTTTGCCGCCGACATGCTGGGCCTGCCCCCACCGCCCGCCGTCGATTTCGATCAGGCCGAAATGACCCCGATGGCCCGCAGTTTTTACAGCGATTCCAAACGTGTGCGGAACGATCGGATAAAGAGCGAGTTGGGCGTGCATCTGGCCTATCCCGGTTATCGACAGGCGTTGGAGGCGATCTTGAGGGCTGAAAGCTGATCTTGCAAATTTGCAAGAATCATTCATTCTTGCTGCATGAAGGCTGCCACCTCCCCACTTGGCTCTCGAATCCGTGCCCTGCGGCTTGAGCGCGGCCTGTCGCTGGCCGAACTGGCGCGGGCAACCGGCGTGTCCGAGGCCACGATGTCGCGTATCGAAACCGGCGCGTCAGAGGTTTCGGCCCCGCATCTTTACGGGCTGGCGCAGCGCCTTGGCACCGACATTTCCAGCCTGTTCGCCGAAGGTGCCGCCCTTTTGCCCGGTGCCCGCTCACATACGCCTGCCGGGCAGGGGGAGACCTACAGCTCTTCACGGCTTCAGGCGCAGGTTCTGAACGGCGATCTGCTGCACAAAAGGATGCATCCGTTCCTTAACAGCACCACGGCGCTGACCCTCGATCAGGCCGGAGGGCTTGCCGCGCACGCGGGAGAGGAGTGGCTTTATGTCCTGCGCGGCCCTTTGGTTCTGCATTCGGCCAGCCACGCGCCCCTGCGGTTGGCCACCGGCGACAGCCTGTATTTCGACGCCACAACCCCCCACGCCTATCTGGCCGAAACCGACGAGGGAGCCGAATTCCTCGTGCTTTCCTCGGCGCCCGCCATCCAGCCCTGAAAGGTCACCCCATGTCTGAACCGATCCTTGCCGAAGTTCTGCTGCCAACGCAGGAACTGCGGAACGACCTGCCATTTTTCACCAAGGTTCTGGGAATGCGGCTGGAAAACATCTTTCCCGCCGACAACCCTTCTGTCGCTTCGCTCTCGGGTCACGGGCTGCGGGTGCGGATTGAAAAGGGTGCCGCAGTGCCCCCCGGTCGTATCCGCATCCTGACCGACAACCCTTCGGACTTTGCCGATGGCCAGTCCACTCTGACGGCCCCCAACGGCACCGTGATCGAGGTGGTGCCCCTGTCGCCAAGGGTCGAGCAGCCCGAAACTGTGCATGAATTCGGCGTCCGCCGGCTGCGCGATTCCGCCCCTTGGGTGATTGGCCGGGCCGGGATGCACTATCGCGACCTGATTCCCAGCCGCCTGGGCGGCTCGATCATCGCCAGCCATATCCGCATTCCTGATGGCGGGCCGGTGCCCGACATGGTGCATTACCACACCGTCGGGTTCCAACTGATCTACTGCTATCGTGGCTGGGTCGATGTTCTGTATGAGGATCAGGGCGAGATGATGCGGCTGCACGCAGGCGACTGCGTGATCCAGCCGCCCGAGATCCGCCACCGCGTCTGCCACGCCTCGCCCAATATCGAGGTGGTCGAGATCGGTGTTCCGGCCGAACACATCACCACCATCGACCATGTGGTCGCCCTGCCCAATGGGCGCGGCGATCCGGCGCGCGAATGGCAGGGCCAGCGGTTCGTCCATCATGTCAAGGAAGGGGCGCTTTGGCAGCCCTTCCGCATTCCCGGTTTCACCTGCCGCGATACTGGCATTGCGGCGGGCACCAAGGGGGTGGCGAACATTCAGGTGGCGCGGTTCGAGGGGGGGGTGCCGCCCGCCACGATGCACGACACCGACATTCATTTCACCTTCGTTCTGGAAGGCTCGATGGTCCTCAAGGCGAAGGGCGAACCGGATCGCGAGGTTTCTGCCGGGGATGCTTTTGTCATCCCCCCCGGAATGGCCACGCAATATGCGGAATGCTCGTCCGATCTGGAACTGCTGGAGGCGAGCCTTCCAGCGGGCTTTACCACCACGGTAACGACGCTGTAGGCGGCTGCGCCCCCTCCCTCTCGTTGGGGCAGGGGGCAGCATGATCAGGCGCGGAACGCCGCCGCAAACTCTTCGGGCAGCGGAAACTCGGCCAGAACCCGCGCCCGGCCTTCGGACGACATCTTGCGCGCCGTCTTTGCCACGATGTCCAAAAGTTCGGCCCTGTCGCGTCCGCTGGCGAATCCCTCGAAATACCAGCGCAGGAAGACGAAGCAGATCACATCCTCCAGCGCCTGCACCTCTGCGTCGCGCTTGATGCCCTCCTTGCGCAAAAGCACCTGGACCCGGTCGCAATCTGTCGGCGCATAGCCCGAATCGGCCATGATCCCGGCGACCCGCAACCCGTGTCGCCGCCCCTGCTCGCGCCGCCAGTCCAGATAGCCTGCTTTGCCCTCGGGGTAGGCGCTGCGCGGCAAAAGCCAGCGTTCCACATGCTGACCGCGCGCCGCAATCTTCAGCACATCCGAGGCATCTGGAAATAACCGCTCCAGTTCGGCCGACATGCGTTGGCCATAAAGCAGGGCAGCGGGCAGATCCATCTCAAGGTTCGGATCGGCCGCATTGGCGGCATCAATCACGGCAAGGGCGGTATGCAGGCGGTCAGTCAAGTCGTATCTCCGAAAGGGCAAGCGCGGTGCGCGCCTGCAACGGGCCCACAGCGTCGGGCCGCGACAGCCACAGGTCAAGCGCCATCATCTCCCACCGCTGGCCCTCATCGCCAAAGTGGATCGCGGCGATTTCTTCCGGCATGAGACGTCCGGCGAAGAACCAGCCGTCCAACGCAGCATCCTGCATCGACGGCAGAGCGCGCGACCAGACCAGGCGCGCAGGCGGCAGGCGCAGGCCAAATTCTTCCTCCAGCTCGCGCATCAGGCAATCGACCGGGGCCTCGCCCCCCTCGCGCCCGCCACCCGGCAGGTCCCACAGACCCGGCCAGGGCAGACCAGGCCTGTCATCGCGCAGATAGGTCAAGATGTGCCCCTGACAGATCAGCGCCGCTTTCGCCCCGACAAAGGGCTTAATGGTCATTGATGTCCTTGGTCCAGATCTTCACCTGATGCTTCTGCACGCCCATCGTGCGCCGCAAGACCAGCCATGCCAGCAAAGAAAGCACGGCGAACACCACCAGCAGCACCGGCACGCTGCCACCCAGAACGCCCAGCATCAGCAAAAGCCCGGTCAGGAACGCCCCGATCGCAAAGCCCAGAAAGATGAAACCGGGCGCGAGGATTTCCAGCACCCCCAGCACAAGGCCAGCAACCATCCAGACCCACCACACCGTCCACATCACCTTATGCCTTCCCCTTCAGCATCTTGAACGCATCGCCAAATGCCTCCAGCGCATTCGCCGGGATCAGGATGGTCTGCTTGCCGCTGCCGGTCGCCACCGCCTGCAACGCCTCGACCTGTTTCAGCGCCACCTGATATTGCGCTGCCTCGATCCCGTTTTCCTTGATCGCCCCGGCGATGACCGCGGTCGCATAGGCCTCGGCATCGGCGGTGATACGTTTGGCCTTGGCTTGCTGTTCGGCGGCATAGAGTTCGGCATCCGACTGCAACTCGACCGAGCGTTTCTTGCCCTCTGCCTCCATCACCTGCGCGCGACGGGCGCGCTCGGCGTTCAATTGCTGCAACATCGCGGCACGGGTCGCCTCATCCAGATTCACGTCCAGAATCTCGGCCCGCGTCACCTCGACCCCCCAGTCATCGACCATGGCCGTAACCTGCTCTCGTACCCGTTCGATCAGTTGGGCGCGGTTCGACTGCACCTGATCCAGTTCCAGTTTGCCGATTTCGGACCGCACGATCCCGGCCACGGTGGTGGCGATGGCCCCGTCCACGTCGCGGATGCGGTAAACCGTCTTTTCCGGTTCGGTGATGCGGTAGAACACGCTGGTTTCCACCTTGACCAGCACGTTGTCGGCGGTGATTGCATCCTGGCTGGCGTTGGGCAACTGACGCTCCAGAATGGTGATCTTGTGCGCCACCCGGTCAAGGAAGGGCACGGTAAAGTTGATGCCCGGCCCCAGCACCGCGTGCAGCCGCCCGAAGCGTTCGACCACGAACTTTTCCGATTGCGGCACGATCCGCACTGCCTTGAAAATTGCAACGATGACAAGAACGGCAAGCGCCAGAAATACGGCATTGCCTCCGCTCATTCCCTCAAACGGCATGTGAACCTCCTGAAAATCCCTTGAGTCCAAGCTGCACCGTTAAAGCGCCGCGCGCAAGAACTCGCGCACCGGCCCCTCCCGCCGCCCGGATGGCCGTGCTATCCTGCCCTCATGCCCGCCCTGTGCCGTGATTGCCTGACAACCTTCCAGACGGGCACACGTTGCCCCGCCTGCCGCTCGCCACGGGTTGTCGTGCATCCCGAACTTGACCAGCTATCCATCGCGCATATGGATTGCGACGCTTTTTATGCCTCGGTCGAAAAGCGCGACAACCCTGATCTGCGGGACAAGCCCGTCATCGTGGGGGGCGGACAGCGGGGGGTGGTCTCGACAGCCTGCTACCTCGCCCGGATCAAGGGGGTGCGGTCGGCGATGCCGATGTTTCAGGCCCTGAAACTTTGCCCCGAGGCGGTGGTGGTGAGGCCCCGCTTCAAGGCCTATACCGAAGCCAGCCGCGCCATCCGGGCCATGATGGAGGAACTGACCCCCGCCATCGAGCCCCTTTCCCTGGACGAGGCGTTTCTTGATCTGACCGGCACCACCCGCCTGCATGGCGCGCCGCCTGCCATCATGCTGGCGCGTCTGACCAAGCGGATGGAGGACGAACTGGGCCTGACGGGCTCGATCGGGCTGTCGCACAACAAGTTTCTGGCCAAGATCGCCTCTGACCTTGATAAGCCGCGCGGTTATTCGGTGATCGGGCAGGCCGAGACGGCCGCCTTTCTGGCGCGACAGCCAGTGCGGATCATCTGGGGGGTGGGCACAGCCACGCAAGCCGCGCTGGAGAGGGCGGGCATCCGGGGGATCGCCGATCTTCTGCGCTGGGACCGGCAGGATCTGGTGGCACGGTTTGGCCACATGGGAGAGCGCCTTTACCATCTGGCGCGCGGCGAGGACCGCCGCCGCGTCAGCCGGGATGCGCCGCTGAAGTCGATTTCCAAGGAGACGACGTTTTTCGAGGATACCGCCGATCCTGAGCTTCTGGATGGCCATATCTGGCGGCTGGCCGAACAGGTTGCCGACCGCGCCAAGGCCAAGGCTCTGTCTGGGCGCACCGTGACGCTGAAGCTGAAGCGCGGCGATTTTCAGCTTGTGACCCGCCGCCATTCGCTGCCCGACCCCACCCAGTTGACCGACCGGATCTACCGCGCGGCCAAAGACCTGTTTGACCATGCCGGAGTGGCGGGGCCGTTCCGCCTGATCGGCGTCGGCATTTCCGACCTTGCACCCGAGGCAGAGGCTGACCTGTCGCGCGACCTGCTGGACCTGCAGGCAGGGCAACGCGCCAAGGCGGAACGGGCGACCGATGCTATTCGTGCCAAATTCGGCGCGGGGGCCATCATCAAGGGCCGCAGCTTGCGCTGATCATTCCGCGGCAAGGGCCGAGCTGGCTGGGCGGCCGATTGCAGCAATCGCGGCGATGGCACCTTCGATCAGATGCTGGAACCGGGCGAAGCCGGAATGCGGCTCGATCCGGGCCTCGTCCATGTAAAGGCGGCGGTCTATCTCGACCTGGATCACATGGCGGCCAACCGAGGGGCGACCGTAGGATTGCGCCACGAAAGCCCCGGCAAAGGGGGTGTTGCGCGCCACGCGCAAGCCGGCAGAGGTAAAGGCGGCCTCAATCCGGGCTACGATGAGGCTGGAGGCGGCGGCGCCGAAGCGGTCGCCCAAAACGACATCGGGGCGAATCTGGCCTGGGCGCAACTGCCCCTCCAACGCCTCATGCGGCATCGAGTGGCAGTCGATCAGGATGGCCTGACCAAAGGTGGCATGGGTCTGATCCATCAGCTCGCGCAGGGCCTGGTGGTAGGGTGTCCAGTGGCCCGAGATTCGCGCCTCGGCCTCGGCCAGGGTGAGTTTTCCGCGATAGATGGCGCGCGCACCCGAAACCACACGGGGAATCACGCCAAGACCAGAGGATACCCGCGGGTTGTGCGGCGCGCGGGCGATACCGTCGATCAGCGCGGGGTCCAGCTCGTCCGGGGCACGGTTGAAATCGATAAAGGCACGGGGCACACGGGCCGCCAGCAAGGGCGCTCCGTGGGCGACGGCGGGGCGGAACAGATCGTCGATAAAGGCATCTTCCGACGAACGCAGGGTCTGAAGGTCCAGAATCGTGCGGGAAATGAAGGCGGCCGGATAGTCGCGCCCGGAATGGGGCGAGGCGAAGATCACCGAGGTTTCTTGCCGCGCGGGGCGGAAAAGACGATAGGTTTCGGTCATGGCGGCCTTCCTTGTCTGTTTTGTTATAGTCGGAAAAAACTGCCCGTCGAAAGCCTTATCGAAACCCCTTGAACCCGGATGCGACTCTGGTTATAGCCCCCGGGACCGACGCGGTTTCGCCCCGCGTCCTTTTTGTTCGGGGCGCAATCTCACAGGTAGCGTGGGCGGTTAGCTCAGCGGTAGAGCACTACGTTGACATCGTAGTGGCCACTGGTTCGATCCCAGTACCGCCCACCATTTCGCCGCTTTCCTTGGGAAGGCATGGGTTTTCATCTGGCGCGTGATGCGCCGCGACATCGGGAGACGACCATGAAGGTTGCCAACTCGCTCCGCTCGCTGAAGACGCGTCACCGCGATTGCCAGGTCGTGCGCCGCAAAGGCCGCGTCTATGTGATCAACAAGACGCAAAAGCGCTACAAGGCCCGTCAGGGCTGAGCCGCCGATCAGCGAGATCAGGGCCGCTCCGGGCAACCGCGGGCGGCCTTTTCTTATCCGGGGGAACCAGAATGCAGGACTATGACGCCCTTGCCGCCCGAATCGCCGCGCTGACCGAGGGCGAGCGTGACGAGGTCGCCCTGATGGCGACCGTCGTGTGCGAGATACACACCTCCGACCCGCGCAGCGACTGGACCGGCTTTTATCGCGTGACCGCGCCCGAGCTTCTGAAGATCGGCCCCTACCAGGGCGGCCACGGCTGCCTGACCATTCCCTTCACCCGCGGCGTCTGCGGCGCCGCCGCCCGGACCCGCGAAACCCAGATCGTGCCGGACGTGGACGCCTTCCCCGGCCATATCGCCTGTTCCTCGACCACCCGGTCGGAACTGGTGGTGCCGGTTTTCGGCGCGGGCGGCCGGCTCATCGGCGTTCTGGACCTCGACAGCAATCAGCCCGCAGCCTTCAATGAGCGGGATGCGGCGGAACTTGCCGCGATTCTCGCAGGGGTTTTCGGTGACCTATGAGGGCGGCTGCCTGTGCGGCGCGGTGCGGTTCGAAGCCGATGGCCCCTTGCGCGCCGTCCTTCCCTGCCACTGCACGCAATGCCGAAAGGTTTCGGGCCATTTCTGGGCTGCGACCTCGGTCCCGCACGACCGCTTCCGCCTGACGCGGGACGACGGCCTGCTCTGGTATCGCTCGTCCCCGGCAGCCCGACGCGGCTTTTGCGGCCGCTGCGGTGCAACGCTCTTCTGGCAGCCAGAGGACGAGGCGCACCTGTCGATCAGCCCCGGCGCCTTCGATGGCGATCTTCGGCTGGCCTGCGACCCGCCGATCTTCACCGAAGATCGCGGCGACTACTACAGCGTGGAAGGCCCGCCCCCGCCGCCGGATCCCGCACCTCCGGGCCAGCTTTCGGGAACCTGCCTCTGCGGGGCCTGCGCCTTCACCCTTCCGGGCCCTGCCGGCCCTGTCACCGCCTGCCACTGCGACCAATGCCGGCGCCTGTCCGGCTATTTCGCCGCCTCGTTCGACACGTCCGAAACCGCGCTGAACTGGCTTCGGCGCGAGGCACTTGCCGAATTTGAAACACCCGGCGGCGCGCGGCGCGGCTTTTGCCGGGACTGCGGGTCGAAACTCTATTTCCGGGCCGCCGACGGCGCCTTTTCCGTCGAGGCCGGCATCATCGACGGCAAGACCGGCGGCAGGCTTGCCGAACATATCTACGTCGCCGGCAAGGGCACCTATTACGAGTTGACGGACGGCCTGCCGGCCTACGCAGGCAGCGGCACACTCGGAACCCAGGCATAGCCCATCGGGCACAGGATCACCGCCTCGCGNNCCGTGCGGCTTGTCCGTTGGCGCCTGCAGGATAACCGCCCCCTCGACCCCTGCCGCGCGCGCGGCCGCGAGGTCCGGGTCGGTGTCGTAAAGCCGGATCTCGATCCCTGCCCCCCTCGCGCCGGCCTCGGGCAAGAGCGACAGGAGAGGGTGCGCATGGAACGTCCCGTCCGAGTGCAGCTGAAACACCTGCCCGCCGTAGCCCATGATCGCGAAATCGCGCGAGACGCGGTGCGCCGTCATGCCGAAGACCTCGCGCAGGAAGGCCGCCTCCGCCGCCGCGTCGCGCACCAGCAGGTTCAGCCCGATGCCCTGTAAACTGCGCCCGAACTGGGCCGCCTTCACGTTTTCCAGATCCATGGCGCGCTCCTTTCCCTCTACCCTGCCAGCCCCGCGCGTCCGCGCCAATGCCTCCCGCGCGTCCGCGCCAATCCCGCCTTGCGCATTCCCGCCCCTTGCCCGATCTTGCCGCCATGTTCGACCTCTTCACCCTGATCCCGCCATCGACCCTCGCGGCCTTCCTGGCCGCCGGGATCGCCCTGAACCTCACGCCCGGCGCGGACGTGATGTTCGCGACTGCGGTCGGGCTTGGCGGCGGCCCACGCACGGGGGCTGCGGCGGGGATCGGCGTGGGGCTCGGCAGCCTTGTCCACGTGATCCTGGCCTCGGTCGGGCTGGCAGCCGTGATCGCGACCCACCCCTCGGCGCTGACGGCGATCCGCTGGGCGGGAGGCGCCT
>DDEX01000070.1 GCA_002336845.1 Rhodobacteraceae bacterium UBA1943 | reverse complement strand
CCTTGTCGCCAAGGGCGCGCATGGTGTCGGCCTGCGGACCGATAAAGGTGATGCCCGCCTGATCGCAGGCATCCACAAAATCTGGGTTTTCCGACAAAAGGCCATATCCGGGGTGGATCGCATCTGCGCCCGCCATCTTGGCCACCCGGATGATTTCCGGGATCGACAGATAGGCCCCCACCGGCGACAGGCCCTGACCGANNCAGGAAGCCATAGCCGGGGTGAATGGCGTCGACGCCGGCTTCGAGGGCGACGCGGATGATGTCGTCGATGTCGAGGTAGGCCTGGATTGGTTTTTTGTCTTCCCCGACCAGATAAGCCTCGTCCGCCTTGAAGCGGTGCAGGGACAGCTTGTCTTCCTCGGCATAGACCGCGACGGTCTTTTTGCCCATTTCATTGGCAGCCCGCATGACACGGATAGCAATCTCGCCCCGGTTGGCGACAAGAATTTTCTTGAACTCAGGCATCGGCAGCTCCTCGACAGCCAGGCAAGCGACTTGGCCACTGTAGGTTCGCTGCGGCGCGGCGCAAGGGCGCACTACGCCTAAAGCTGCAAAGTTTGCGACATTTTCAAGACAGGATTTGCAGGTGCAAACCCTGTCTTGCTGCAAAGGTCATTCGCCTTTGGGAACCGCCCGGTTAACCAGTTGCACTTCCCGAAGAATTTGAGCAAATCCAAAGCCCAGGACAGCTAGCGCTACCACGATCCAGAACACCGGATTGATGGCATGAACCGCAAGGCCCGCGATCTGGCCGCGCAGTTCATCGGGCAGGGCGGCCAGCGCCTGTGGCCCGATCTCGCCGCCATGGGCAAGCTGCACATCGGCACCCAGCCCGGCAGCCAACCGCGTCGAGAAGATGGCACCGAAGACGGCAACCGCCAGTGACCCGCCGATCTGGCGGAACATCACGCCCGCCGCCGTCGCCGTGCCCAGTTGGTGGCGCGGCACCGCGTTCTGCACGGCGGTGGTGACGACCGGGAAGATGCAGCCCATGCCAAGGCCAAAGATCAGGATGGCCGCGCAAAATACCGCCGGGTGGCTGGTTTCATCCAGCATCCCCAGACCTGCCGCCCCCAGCGCGATCAGCGCGGTGCCCGACATGGGCAGGATGCGATACCGCCCGGTGCGCCCCATGAAGCGGCCCGCGAAGGTCGAGGAGGTCAGGATCCCCGCCGTCATCGGAATCATCATCAGGCCGGATGCGGTCGGCGTATAGCCCTTGGCAATTTGCAGATAGATCGGGATGAAGGTCAGCCCGCCCAGCATCGCCGCGCCGGTGGTGAACCCGATGACGCCCGACACGGTGAAGACGTTGTTGCGGAACAGTTCCAGCGGCAGCACGGGTTCAGCGGCGCGGCGTTCGATCCAGATGAAAGCCGCCAGGGCAACGGGCACCAGCGCGATCAGCGTCAGCGCCTGCGGCGAATCCCACGCCAAAGTGCTGCCCCCCAGCGAGGTCACCAGCGTCAGCGCGCCAAGGGCCACCGACAGCGCAGCGGCACCTGCCCAGTCGATCTTGTGCCGCTGGCGTTCGGGGTTGGCGGCAAAGCTGGCGACAAAGCCCGCGATGGCGATGAAGCCCAGGGGCAGGTTGATGTAGAATATCCAGTGCCACGAGAAGGATTCGACGAACCAGCCGCCCGCGAGCGGCCCGATGACGGACGAGGCCGAGAAGACGGCGGCGAACACGCCCTGCACCTTGCCGCGCTCCTGCGGCGGGATCACATCGCCGATGACCGACAGCGCCAGCACGAACAACCCGCCGCCGCCCAGTCCTTGAATGGCGCGCGACGCGATCAGGAACCCCATGCTTTGCGCCAGCCCGCACAGGGCCGAGCCGAACAGGAACAGCCCGACCGAGATGAACACCATCAACCGCCGCCCATAAAGGTCGCCCAGCTTGCCATAAAGTGGCGCCACCAGGGTGGAAGACAGGATATAGGCGGTGACCACCCAGCTAAGGTGTTCCAGCCCGCCCAGATCGGCAACGATGGTGGGCAGGGCGGTCGAAACGATGGTCTGGTCCAATGAGGCCAGCAGCAAAAGCAAACCGATCGAGAAAATGACCATGCGGATCGATCCGCGATGGCCCTGATCCGCAACGGCGGAAGTGGGGGAAGACATGAAATCACCTGTTCTGCGTAGAACGCGGTTGTAGGTGGACGGCATTTGCATGTCAATAGCACATAAATGCCGTTATCACCATATTGACAGACGCAACGGCTTGCGCCATTTGCTGGATATGACCCGGACCCCCTATCAGGATGCCCTTGCGGCAGAGTTGCGCCAGAATGGTTTTGCCCCCGAGGCGACTGAAGCGCTGTTGGAATTCGACATCGAGAATTTTGCCTATATGCGCCGGGTCAAGAAGGGCGACATCCCGCACAGCCTGATGGCCGAGGTGGGCGCCGAGATCGAGCCGATGCAGTTCCACGCGCTGTCGGCCATTGCCCGCATTGCCAGCGGCTTTGGCCGTGTTGCGCCGTCCGAGGTGACGGTGGGCCTGTTGGCCGAGGAGATGATGGTCGATGCCTCGCGCGCAAGCCGGATCGCATCCGACCTTGTGGACAAGGGGCTGGTCGCCCGCGCGGTCAGCCAGCAAGATGGCCGCCGTTCCGTTCTGGTCCCGACCGAGGCAGGCCGCGCGCTGCTGCAAGCCTTTCTGCGTGCCAAGTGGGGCCGCTGGATGCGGCTGTTCCGCGATTGGCCGGTAGAGGATGTGCAGGCCTTGGCGCGCCTGTTCCGCCGTTATAACGAAGGTATGCGGGAGCAGTTTCCCGCCGGATAGGGGGCTGCGATGAGGCTGGGGATTCTGGGTGCGACCGGCTGGCTGGGGCAGGCGCAGGGCCTGCGGCTGCTGGGGCAGGGCTGGGCGGCCAGTGAACTGGTGGTGCTGAACCGTTCGGGCAAGCGGGGTGGCTATGCCGACCATCCGGTCATTTGGGCGAAGGATGCCGCGGATCTGTGCGCGCAGTCCGATGTGCTGATCCTGTCGGTCCGGCCCGAGGATTTCCCGCCCGAGGGCTTTGATGCCGGTGACAAGCTGGTGATTTCCTTCATGACCGTGTGGACCTTTGCCAAGCTGCGCGCCCGCTGGCCACAGGCGCGCATTGCGCGGGCGATGCCGAATGGCGGCGCGCCCTTGGGGCAAAGCTTCACGCCTTGGCTGGGTGATCTGTCGGCGGAAGATGCCGCACTGGTCGCCCGCATCCTGTCGGCCATGGGGGCCGAGGCGCAGGTGGCCGATGAGGCGCAACTGGATTACCTGTCGGCCTTGTCCGGCTCCGGCTCTGCCTATCCGGCCCTGATGGCGCAGGCGATGCTGGCCGATGCCCGCGCGCGCGGATTGCCAGAGGCGGTGGCGTTGCAGGCGGTTGAGGCGGTGATCTGCGGTTCGGCCGAATTCCTGCGCGGGCGCATGGCCGATGTGGGTGCGGTACTGGACGACTATCGCAGCTACAAGGGTATCACCGATGCCGGGATCACGGCGGCCCAACCGGGGCTGACCCGCGCGATCACCGAGGCGCTGGCGGCCGCCACCGCCAAGGCGCGGGCATTGGGGCAATAAGAACATTCGCGGAACAACCCTTCCCCTCGTCCCCCATATTCGCTAGTTTTGTCCAATGATTGACGATGACGATCCCTTCGAAGCCGCAGTTTCCCTGTCGCAACTGGCGCTGGGCCGCCTGGCCGCGCCAGCCAGTACCGCCTATCTGGACGACCTGAACCCCGCGCAACGCATGGCGGTCGAGGCGCTGGATGGCCCGGTGCTGATGCTGGCGGGGGCGGGGACAGGCAAGACCAAGGCGCTTATGGCGCGTGTGGCCCATCTCATTACGACTGGCCGCGCGACAGCGCGCGACATACTCGCTGTTACCTTTACCAACAAAGCTGCTCGCGAAATGAAGGAACGGCTAGAACGGACACCCTTCGAAATCCGTGATCCGATCAGTTGGATGGGCACCTTTCACTCGTTGTCGGTGAAAATCCTGCGCCGTCATGCCGAGCTGGTGGGGTTGAAATCCAGCTTTACCATCCTGGACACCGACGATCAGTTGCGGCTGCTCAAGCAGTTGATCGCCGCCGCCAATATCGACGAAAAACGCTGGCCCGCCCGCCTGTTGGCCGGGATCATCGACGGCTGGAAGAACCGCGCGCTGACGCCCGACCGGGTGCCCAGCTCCGAGGCGTCGGCTTTCAACAACCGCGGCACCGAGCTTTATGAGCAGTATCAGGACCGTCTGCGGACCCTGAACGCCACCGATTTCGGCGACCTGTTGCTGCATTGCGTGACGATTTTCCAGAAATACCCCGATGTTCTGGAAAGCTATCAGCGCCGGTTCCGCTATATCCTCGTGGACGAATATCAGGATACCAACGTCTGCCAATACCTGTGGCTTCGGCTGCTGGCGCAGGCGCATAGAAACATCTGCTGCGTGGGCGATGACGATCAGTCGATCTATGGCTGGCGCGGGGCCGAGGTGGGCAACATCCTGCGATTTGAAAAGGATTTTCCCGGCGCGCAGGTGATCCGGCTGGAACAGAATTACCGTTCCACCCCCCACATCCTTGCCGCCGCCAGCGGTATCATCGCAAGGAATGAGGGGCGGCTGGGCAAGACCCTGTGGACCGATGTGAAAGAGGGCGAGAAGGTCCGCCTGATCGGCCATTGGGACGGGGATGAGGAAGCGCGCTGGATCGGCGAGGAGGTCGAAGGGCTGCAACGCGGGCGCGGCCATTTCGAGCCGCATTCGCTGGAGGATATGGCCATTCTGGTGCGGGCCTCGCACCAGATGCGTGCTTTCGAAGATCGCTTCCTGACCATCGGCCTGCCTTACCGCGTGATCGGCGGGCCGAAGTTCTATGAGCGGCAGGAGATCCGCGATGCGATGGCCTATTTCCGGCTGGCCGTCTCGCCCGATGATGACCTCGCGTTCGAGCGGGTGGTGAACACCCCCAAGCGCGGCCTTGGCGACAAGGCGGTGCAACTGATCCAGCTTGAGGCACGGGCGCAGGGCAGCAATCTGGTCGAGGGCGCGCGCGGCCTGCTGGCGCGCGGGGGCCTTGGCGGCAAGGGCGCGGGGCAATTGCGCGGGTTCATCGACGGCATCGACCGCTGGCATGAGGCGGTGCTGGGCGCCCGGCCCGCCTTGCCCGAGGATACGCTGATCGAGCCGATGCTGCCCGACACGCCGCCCGCCAATGACCTGAACCATGTCCGGCTGGCCGAAACCATTCTGGAGGAATCCGGCTACACCTCGATGTGGCAGAATGACAAGACGCCCGAGGCGCCGGGGCGGCTGGAGAACCTGAAGGAATTGATCAAAGCGCTGGAAGGCTTCGACAGCCTGCAAGGCTTCCTCGAACACGTCGCGCTGATCATGGACAACGAGAATGAGGGGGCGGAGGAAAAGGTCACGCTGATGACGCTGCACGCTGCCAAGGGGCTGGAGTTTCCGGTGGTGTTCCTGCCGGGGTGGGAAGATGGCCTGTTCCCCAGCCAGCGCAGCATGGACGAAAGCGGCGCCAAGGGGTTGGAGGAGGAGCGGCGGCTGGCCTATGTCGGCATCACGCGGGCCGAGGAGCTTTGCACGATTTCCTTTGCCAGCAATCGCCGGGTCTATGGCCAATGGCAAAGCCAGCTTCCCAGCCGCTTCATCGACGAACTGCCTGCCAAGCATGTCGAGGTGCTGACGCCGCCCGGCCTGCATGGCGGCGGCTATGGCGCGGCGGCGGGGTTTGCCAGTGCTGTCGAGGAGCGTGCGACCAAGGCCGACGTGTATAACTCGCCCGGCTGGCGGCGGATGCAGGAACGCAGCGCAGCCCGCCCGGTCAGCCAGCCGCGCGAGGCGCGGCACATGACGATCGACGCCTCGGCCATCAGTGCCTATGTCATCGGCGACCGGGTGTTCCACCAGAAGTTCGGCTATGGCGAGGTGATGGGGATCGAAGGTGACAAGCTGGACATCGAATTCGACCATGCCGGCGCGAAGAAGATCGTGGCGCGCTGGGTGATTCCGGCGCATCAGGTGTCGGACGTGCCATTCTGACCGATTTAGCCGGTTGTTAAGGCTTGCGCCCTAGTCTTGGGGCGGAATCGGTTGCGGGTCATTTTATGCAGGGTCTGTTTAACAGGGCAGTTCAGTGCTTCCTGCGCGACACCTATGGCCACGGACTATGGCTTGCCGTCGCGCGCCGTGCCGGGGTCAGGCCCGAAGGGTTCGAGGCCATGCTGACCTATGACAATGCGGTGACAGAGGCGGTGCTTGCCGCAGCGGTCGCCGAACTTGCCCGCCCGCGCGAGACTGTGCTGGAGGATCTGGGCACCTATCTGGTGTCGCACCCCAATGTCGAGGGGCTGCGGCGGCTGTTGCGCTTTGGCGGGGTGGGGTTCGTCGCATTCCTGCATTCGCTGGAAGATCTGCCCGATCGCGCCCACCTTGCGATGCCCGATCTGGACATGCCGGGGCTGGATCTTGAAGATCAGGGCAACGGCAGGTTCCGCCTGTCGTGCCGGGGGGTGATTCCGGGTGTCGGGTATGTGGCTGTGGGGTTGCTCAGGGCAATGGCGGATGATTATGGCGCGCTGGTTCTGCTGGAGCATGACGGCGAGGTTGACGGAGCCGAAGTGATCCTGATCGAGCTGCTCGATGGCGCCTATGCCGCCGGTCGCAGGTTCGATCTGGCGGTCCGGGTGCACTAGGATGGGCGCGCGGCTGAAAGACGGCGGCGTCTGCTTTGGCCCGATGGCTCTGGCGCGGCTGATGCCGCTGCATCTGGCGGTGGATGCGGCGGGGCGAATCGTCAATGCCGGACCTACCCTGCAAAAGCTGATGAACGGTCAGGCGGCTTTGGGGCGCACCATAGGCGATGTGCTGGCGCTGCGCAGGCCGCCGGCACCGCTGACCATGCCGGTGCTGCTGGGCCAGCACGATCTGGCGCTGGGGGTGGTTCTGGTCTCGGACCCGACGGTATCGTTCCGGGCGTTGGTGGTGCCGACGCTGGACGGCGGGGCCTTCCTGAACCTGTCCTTTGGCATTGGCGTGGCCGAGGCGGTGCGCCGCCATGCCCTGACGGTGGAGGATTTCGCGGCTACCGACCTTACGGTGGAAATGCTGTATCTGGTCGAGGCGAAGACCGCAGTGATGGATGAATTGCGCAACCTGAACCGGCGCTTGCAGGGGGCGAAGGTTGCGGCGGAAGAGCAGGCGCTGACCGATCAGTTGACCGGCCTGCGCAACCGCCGCGCGCTGGACTTGCAGATGAAGGCGCTGATCCGGCTGGGCGCGAGTTTCGGGCTGATGCACATCGACCTCGATTTCTTCAAGCAGGTCAACGACACGCTGGGCCATGCTGCGGGCGATCATGTGCTGCGTGAGGTCGCGCGCGTGCTGACACAGGAAACCCGCGCCACCGACATGGCAGCCCGGGTCGGGGGGGATGAGTTCGTGGTCGTCTTCCCCAACTTTTCGGACACCGCGCAACTGATGCGGATTGCCGATCGTATCATCGCCAGCGTGACCGAGCCGATCACTTTTGAAGGGCGCGATTGCCGGATTTCCGCGTCGATCGGGGTGACAGTCTCGACGCTTTACGACGCCCCCGACGCCGACCGGATGCTGAGTGATGCCGACGGCGCGCTTTACGATGTCAAGCGCGATGGCCGGGGCAAGGCGCTGCTGGTGGCTGGTCCGGTGACGGGGGGGCTGGCAGGGCGGTGATGTCACCGGGCCGTTACACGGTCTTCTTAATCTTGGCCGACCCCTTCAGTGGCCCGATCTTCATGTCTGATATCCTGTCTGCCCGCCTTGTCCCCGAGGAACCGACCGCTTCCGACCGGGTTCGTTTCACCTATTCGCACCCCGGTCAAAGCCGGTTTCGCCGCGCGGTGATCCGGGGGGTGGAACGGATCAGCGGCCAGCCGCGCCTGCGCGAGATGTATATGGACTGGGCCGCGCATCCCCAGCCCGGCGAATCGGTGTTCGCCGCGGCGGTTCGGGTGTTGCAGCTTGACATCCGTATGGCCGGGTTTCCCTTGGCCGATGTTCCGAAAACGGGCGGCTTGCTTTTGGTGGCGAACCATCCGTTTGGCATCGTGGATGGGCTGACCATAGGCCATCTGGGGATGGAATTGCGGGGGCAGTCACGGATTCTGACCAACAGCCTGTTGTGCCAGACCCCCGAAATTCGCCCCCATCTTTTGCCGGTCGATTTTTCGGGCACCGCCGAGGCGCGGCGTATCTCGGGTGAGACACGGCGGCGCGCGGCCGAGGCGCTGGCCGCGGGCGAGGCCGTGGCGATTTTTCCCGGCGGCGGGGTGGCTACGGCCAACAAACCGCTGCGCGGCCGGGCGGTGGATGCCGAATGGCACCCGTTTGTCGGCAGGCTGGCGACAATGCCGGGCGTCACTACGCTACCGTTGCATTTTGCCGGACAAAATTCGCGCCTGTTCCAGATTGCGAGCCATCTGTCCTATCCGTTGCGCGTGGCGTTGATCTTCCATGAAACGCGGCGTCAGATCGGACGGAAGGTCGGCGTGACCCTGGGCCAACCGCTGACGGCAGAGGCGCTGCGGGCGATGGACAAGGCCGAAGTGACCCGTCATCTGCGCCGGATCACGATGGAACTGGCGGGGCCGGGTGGGGTGGACCCCGACGAAACCTATATCTGGCCGCGCCACGTTCGCTGGTAACGGGGCTGTTGGGGCTTTGGGCCGCGCCTTGCGTGCGGATTTTATTTTGCTTGCTTTTCAAACAGTCGTTTGAAGAATTGTTGCATGAGCAAGCCCCCACTTCCACATTCTGAAAAGACCCGCGCCGCATTGATCGCGGCGGGCCTGCACCTGTTCAGCCAGCTTGGCTATGCCGGCGCCTCGACCCGGGCCATCGCCGGGCGGGCAGAGACCAATGTCGCCTCGATCGCCTATCACTTCGGTTCGAAAGAGGGGCTGAGGACGGCCTGCGCCGAAGAGGTCGCACGGCTGATCGGCGAGGCGGTGGGGCAGGCCGGGCCGCAGCCTGTCGGCCCATCGCAGGCAAGGGCGGCGATCAAATCGACGCTGACGCGGGTGGCAGGTTTCTTGCTGGGCGATGTGGCACCGCCGGATGCCATCGGGTTCATGCTGCGGGAATTGTCGGAAGGCGGACCAGCAGCCGATCTGGTCTATGCCCGTATGATCGAGCCGACCCATCAGCGGCTGTGCGTGCTGTGGGCGGTGGCCACGGGGCTTGCTGAAGAAAGCGAGCAGGTGAGGTTGGCGGTCTTCGCCCTGATGGGGCAGTTGTTCTATTTTCGCATTGCCGAGCGCATCGTGCGCCGCCGCATGAGGTGGCAGGCCTATGGTCCGGGCGAGATATCCAAGATCATCGACACGCTGACGCGCGGGATTGAATCGGCTTTGGCCGGGGGGTGAACGAGGCTATGGGCGTGTGACAGACGCGCGCAGGAAATCGATCATGACCCGGACCCGCAACGGCAGGAAGGCCCGGCTGGGATAAAGCGCCCAGACCCCGGCATCGAAGGTGGTGGCGGTCACCTCATGGTCGGGAAAAAGGTCGATCAGATGGCCCTGCTCCAGATCCCGGCCGACGATCCAACTGGCCAGCAGCGCGGGGCCAAGGCCATCCAGCGCGGCACGGCGCAACGTCAGGGCGTTCGATACCGTCAGCCACCCCGAGACCGGCACCTCGGTTACCTGACCCGCCGTATCGCGGAACAACCAGCGGTCACGAAAACCCGGCATGGGAAAGCGCAGGGTCTGCCATGCGGCGAGGTCTTGCGGCCGGGCGGGTTTGCCCAACCGGGCGATTAAGTCGGGCGCGGCAACGACGCGGTAACGCGAAGTGAGAAGGCGGCTGCTGACCAGATCGCCCGAGGGGGCCGGGGCAAGGCGCAGCGCAAGGTCGATCCGCTCTGCCACAAGATCGAAGGTGCTGTCGCTAAGGATCAGATCGACCGATATCCCCGGATAGGCCTGATGGAAGGCGGCCATCAGGGGCATGACCACCTCATGCCCGAACGAGACGGAGGTTGTCATGCGCAACTGCCCGCCAGGGCGATCTGCCAGTGCCTCGGCCGAACCGAGGGCCGCGTCAAGTTCATCGAGGATCGGGGCAAGGCGGTTCAATAGGGCCGCGCCTGCCTCGGTCACGCTGAACCGCCGGGTCGAGCGTTGAAAGATGCGCAGGCCCAGCCGCGCCTCGATCTCGGCCACCTGACGCGAGACCGAGGCCGGATTAATCTGCTGCACGCGCGCTGCGGCGGCAAAGCCGCCCAGATCGCGCACCAGCAAAAGGGTCTTCAGGTCGTTGGTGTCCATTCGTGTATTTTTCGCATGACTGACGTGAGTATCAAGTTATTTAATGAGAATACTGCACGCTACATCTTTCGAAACGGTTCATCCCCTTTTGAAAGGACATCCCATGACCACCCTTTTGCGCATCGATTCCTCCAGCCGCCATGACGGTTCGTGGTCGCGCCGCATCGGCGACGAGCTGGCAGCACGGCTGGCGCCAAAGCAAACGATCCTCCGCGATCTGGCGCTGGCGCCGGTGCCGCATGTTGCGGCAGAGACCATCGGCGCCTTCTTTTCCGACACCTCCACATATGGCGCGGCCGAGCGGGCGGCCACGGCGCTGTCCGACAGCCTGCTGGCGGAAGTTGCGGCCGCGGATGACATTCTGATCACCGTGCCGATGTACAATTTCGGCATCCCTTCGGCGTTGAAGGCCTGGATCGATCAGGTCGTGCGCCTTGGGCGCAGTTTCAGCTTTGACGGCCAGGCCTTTGGCGGGCTGATCAAGGGCAAGCGCGCCTTTGTCGTCATCGCCTATGGCGCGGCGGGATATGCGGGCGATTTAAAGGCGGCGGATTTCGTGGCGCCCTATCTGACCTTCGTGCTGAACTTCATCGGGATCACGGATGTGACGGTGATCCCGGTCGAGGGGATCAACATGGGCCAGGGCGAGGTGGCCGAAGCCGCCGCGCGGGCCAGCATCGCGACGCTGGCCGCCTGATGGCCCCGCTCGGCCCCCTTGCCGGACGGGGGCGCAAGTGCCCTTGTCCTTCCCGCGCCGCGCAGACACACTGCGGCGCGGGGAGGCACCATGTCGAAAATCATCATCAGTTGCGCCATCACCGGGTCGATCCACACGCCCAGCATGTCGCCCCATCTGCCGGTGACGGCAGATCAGATTGCCGAAAGCGCGATTGAGGCGGCGCGGGCCGGTGCGGCGATCCTGCATCTTCATGCCCGCGACCCGGGCGATGGGCGGCCCTCATCGGCGGTGCCGCATTGGGCGGCGTTCTTGCCGCGCATCAAGGCGGGCTGCGATGCGGTTGTGAACATGACGACCGGCGGTTCGGCGATCATGACGCTGGACCAGCGGCTGGCGGCGCCTCTGGCCTTTGCGCCCGAGATGTGCAGCCTGAACATGGGCAGTATGAATTTCGCCCTGTACCCCATGGCGGCGAAACCCCGCCAGTGGCTGCATGACTGGGAAGAGTCGTTCCTGAAAGGCTCGGACGATCTGGTGTTCAAGAACACCCCCCGCGACATCGAGGGCATCCTGCGCCGGATGGGGCAGGAACGCGGCGCGCGGTTCGAGTTTGAATGCTATGACCTGAGCCATCTGTACATGCTGGCCCATTTCCGTGACCGGGGGATGGTGCCGGGTCGGATCTTCGTGCAGTTCGTAATGGGCGTTCTGGGCGGGGTGGCGGCCGATCCGGCGCATCTGGTTCATCTGAAGGAAACCGCCGACCGGCTGTTCGGTTCGGACTATGCCTTTTCGGTGCTGGGCGCGGGGCGTCAGCAGATGGCGCTGGCGGCGCTGTCGGCCGGAATGGGCGGGCATGTGCGCGTGGGGCTGGAGGACAATCTTTACAGCGGCAAGGGCCAGTTGTCGGTTTCGAACGCCGAACAGGTCGCCAAGGTGCGTGGCATCGTCGAGGCCCTGGGCCGCGAGGTGGCGAGCCCGGATGAGGCCCGGGCGATGCTGGGGTTGAAGGGCGCCGGGGCGGTTGGATTCTGACGGAAGCGGGGGGCTTTGCGCCCCCCGCACCCCCCCGCAGGATATTTTTGCCAAGATGAAAGGGAGCAGGCATGTTTCGGGCTTTGGTGCTGGAGAAAGACGCCGAGGGTGTCGTGTCGGTGGGCGTGCAGGAGTTGCCCGATGATCGGCTGCCCGAGGGCGACGTGACGGTGGCGGTCGAGTACTCGACGCTGAACTACAAGGATGGTCTATGCCTGTCGGCCAATGGCGGCGGGCTGGTGCGCAGCTATCCGCATGTGCCGGGCATCGACTTTGCCGGGGTGGTGCTGGACAGCCGCGATGCGCGCTATGCACCCGGCGACAAGGTGATCCTGACCGGCTGGCGGGTGGGCGAGGCCTATTGGGGCGGCTATGCAACCAAGGCGCGGGTCAAGGCCGATTGGCTGGTGCCCCTGCCTGCGGGGCTGACCACGCGGACTGCAATGGCGGTAGGGACGGCGGGCCTGACCGCGATGCTGGCGCTGATGGCGCTAGAGGATCAGGGGCTGACGCCGGAGAAGGGCGAGGTGCTGGTGACGGGGGCCGCGGGCGGCGTGGGCTCGGTGGCGCTGGCATTGCTGAAGGCCAATGGCTACCGGGCGGCGGCGGTCACCGGACGGCCCGAAACCGAAGCCTATCTGCGCGATCTGGGCGCTGCCCGCATCGTGCCGCGCGCCGATCTGGCCGAGGTGACGAAACGCCCGCTGGAGGCCGAGGCCTGGGCGGGGTGTATTGATGCCGTGGGCGGGGCGATGCTGGCGCGGGTTCTGGGCCAGTTGCAGCACCGGGGCAGCGTGGCGGCGGTGGGCAATGCGGGGGGCTTGCAGGTTCCGGCCTCGATCATTCCATTCCTGCTGCGGGGCGTGAATCTGCTGGGCATCGATTCGGCGCAATCGCCCTTTGCCGAGCGCAGCCGCGCCTGGGCGCGGATTGCGGCGGAACTGCCGATGGCTGTGCTGGAAGGGCTGGTGCGCGAAGTCGGGCTGGCTGAATTGCCCGGGCTGGGTGCGGCGATTCTGAAGGGCGGCGTTCAGGGCCGTGTGGTGGTGAATGTGAACGCCTGAGGCCTGTGCCGCCAGGTTTGGCCGCCCTTGCAGCGTGCAGGGGCGGCCTTTTTGTTGCAACGGAATGTCCGAGTAAAAGAATCTGGTTTACAATCCAAAGTCTTTTTGTCATCTATTCGGTCAAGCCAGCCCTCCCGGGCAAGCCGGAAATCTGAAACGCGCGGGAGGTTTGGGATGCAACCAAAGGACAACGCCCCTTTTTGCCAGGCCCCTCGGCGGAGGGAGACCCAGATATGACCGCCCTGATCCCTGCCAGTGTCTTCGAAGCTGACACCGTTCCGGTTCATGATGCGCTTAACCTGACGGGAGGCGGGGCGCTGGCCCGCATCGTCCTGTCGGGGCAGGTTTATTCGCTGCGCATTACCCGGGCGGGCAAGCTGATTCTGACAAAGTAACGCTGCAACAGCCACGGACGCCCCCATGAAACGCCTTTCGACTGTCTTTCTTCTCACCACCTCTCTGGCCGGTCCTGCGCTGGCCGCCGAACCGGCTGATGTGGTGCGGAATTATGCGGATATTGCAGAGGCGGTCTATGGCGACAGCCTGACCACGGCGCAAACCCTGCGTGTCGCGGTGGGCACGCTGATCGCACAGCCTTCGGAAGAATCGCTTCTGGCGGCGCGCAAGGCCTGGCTGGCGGCGCGGGTGCCCTATCAGCAATCGGAGGCCTATCGGTTCGGCAATCCGCTGGTGGATGACTGGGAAGGCAAGGTGAATGCCTGGCCGCTGGACGAGGGGTTCATCGATTATGTGGATCCGTCCTATGGGCAAAGCGAAGAAAACGACCTTGCCACGCTGAACGTGATCGCCACCCCGCATTTCATGCTGTCGGGCAAGGAAGTTGACGCCACCACCATCACGCCCGCGCTGATTGCCGATACCCTGTTCGAGGCAGGCGGGATCGAGGCGAACGTGGCCAGTGGCTATCACGCCATCGAATTCCTGCTGTGGGGGCAGGATCTGAACGGCACCGGGCCGGGCGCGGGCAACCGCCCATGGACCGATTACGCCCAAGGGGCCGATTGCACCAACGGCAACTGTGACCGCCGGGCGCAATATCTGCTGGCGGCCTCTGACCTGCTGGTCAGCGACTTGCAGGAGATGACGGCGGATTGGGCCGAAGGCGGTGCCGCCCGTGCGCATGTGACCGGCGACCCGCAGGTTGGCCTGCTGGCGATGCTGACCGGCATGGGCAGCCTGTCTTACGGCGAACTGGCGGGCCAGCGCATGAAGCTGGGCGTCATGCTGAACGACCCAGAGGAAGAGCATGATTGCTTTTCCGACAATACCTACAACAGCAACTATTATGACGGCGTCGGTATTCGGAACGTCTATCTTGGCAGCTATACCCGGATTGACGGCTCTGTCGTAAAGGGGGCGTCGCTGTCGGATCTGGTGGCGGCCAAGGACCCGTCGGTGGATACCGAGATGAAGGCGCGGCTTGATGCCTCGGTCGCGGCTTTGCTGGCGGTCAAGACCCGTGCCGAGGCGGGCGAGGCCTATGACCAGATGCTGGCGCCCGGCAACAAAGAGGGCGAGATGCTGATCCTGACGGCGGTCAAGGCGCTGGTCGATCAGACCCCCGTGATCGAGCGCAGCATCGCCGCGCTGGGCCTGTCGAAGACTGCGTTCGAAGGGTCTGACAGTCTGGATAATCCCGGCGCAGTGTTCCAGTAAGGGGGATGGAATGATCGTCTGCCAGTGCATGGCCATCTCTGACCGCGATATTCGTGCGGCTGTGGACTGGATGCGCGCGGCAGACGCCGATACCCTGATTACGCCCGGCAAGATTTATCGTGCGTTGGGCAAGCGTGCCGATTGCGGCGGTTGCTTGCCCTTGTTCCTTGACACCATGCGGAACTGTGACAGTTTCAGCATAGCCAAGGAGGATGCGGCAGCTCAGCCTCCCAGCCAAACTGTTCCGATACTAAGGTCAAGGAAAGGACGGCAGCATGAAGGGCGACCCCAAGGTTATCGAATATCTGAACGCGGGGCTTCGGTCTGAACTGACGGCGGTCAGCCAGTATTGGCTGCACTACCGATTGCAAGACGACTGGGGCTTTGGCCGCCTGGCAGCCAAGTCGCGCGCCGAGTCGATCGAAGAGATGCATCACGCGGACAAATTCATCACGCGGATCATCTTTCTCGAAGGTCACCCCAACCTGCAGAAACTGGATTCGCTGCGCATCGGGCAGACCCTGCGCGAGACGCTGGAATCTGATCTTGCGGCCGAATACGGGGCGCGTACCCTTTATATCGAGGCGCGCCAGTACTGCGACAAAGTGGGCGATTACGTCAGCCGCGCCCTGTTCGATGAGCTGCTGGCCGATGAGGAAGGTCATATCGACTTTCTGGAAACCCAGCTTGGCCTGTTCGACAAGCTGGGCGAGGAAAGATACGGGCTGCTGAACGCCAGCCCCGCCGATCAGGCCGAATGATCGCGTCTTTGTGAGGCAGGGTGTCGCGGGCCTATTTTCCGATTGAAACAGTCGGAAAATAGGCTACGACAGGGGGCGAACGGAGGTTCCCATGCTTCGCCCCCTTAGCCTTCTGGCCCCGCTTTGCCTGTTGCTTCCCCTCGCAACGCCCGGCCTTTGCCAGACCCTCGATGACCCCCAACTCAATGTCGTGCCCCGCACGGCGAAAGAGCAGGCGCGGATTGACGCCGCAGTCAGGCCGACCACCGATTTTTCTGCCCCCGAAAAATTTGAAGACAACCCTGGCGGGGCCGCCACTGTCCGCGCCTCTGCCACGGCGGATGCCTTCTCGCAGTCCTCCGGCAATATGTCGTTTGAACGCAAGCTGGATTTCAATCTTGGCAATGGCCTGTTCACCAAGACCTGGGTTGCGGCTCCATCCTCGACGCGGGCCTCTGACGGGCTGGGGCCGCTATATAATGCGCGGGCCTGTCAGGATTGCCACCTGAAGGACGGGCGCGGCCATCCGCCGGAAACGCCGGGTGGGACCAGCGTGTCGATGTTCCTGCGCATCTCGGTTCCCGGCGGAAAAACGCCCGAAGGCATCAAGGACTGGCTGGCCACCCAGGATGACCCGCATTACGGCGGCCAGATCCAGAACCTGGCCTCTGCCGGTATGGCCAGCGAAGGCAAGATGGACATCCGCTATACCGAGGTGCCGGTGACGCTGGCCGATGGCACCGTGGTCAGCTTGCGCGCCCCGACCTATTCGCTGGTCGATGGTGGCTATGGCGATCTGGGGCAGGGGGCCATGCTGTCGCCCCGCGTGGCGCCACAGATGATCGGTCTGGGCCTGTTGGAGGCGATACCGGCGGCGGACATTCTGGCGCATGAAGACCCCGAGGATGCCAATGGCGACGGCATTTCGGGCCGCGCGGCCATTGTGCCTTCGGATGAATTCGGCGTACCGATGCTGGGCCGCTTTGGTTTCAAGGGCGGCAAGCCCACGATCAAAGAGCAATCGGCGGGCGCGTTTCAGGGCGACATGGGCCTGTCGACCGTGCTGCACAAAACCCCTTGGGGCGATTGCACCGAAGCGCAGGCTGACTGTCGCGCCGCCCCCGACGGGCAGGAAGAGGGCATCCGCGACGGGCTGGAGGTGGACCGGGAAAGCCTGGATCTGGTGACCTTCTATTCGCGCAACCTTGCTGTTCCCGCCCGCCGCAACCCCGGCGATCCGGTGGTTCTGAAGGGCAAGCAGGTGTTCTACGACAGCGGCTGCATCGGCTGCCATGTGCCGAAATACGTCACCAACCGCCTGAAGGATCAGCCCGAGCAGAGCTTTCAGCTTATCTGGCCCTATACCGACCTTTTGTTGCACGACATGGGGCCAGGGCTGGCCGACAACCGGCCAGAGGGCCGCGCGACGGGCAGCGAATGGAAGACCGCGCCCCTTTGGGGCATCGGGATGACCAGCCAGGTTTCCGGCCACAGCTATTTCCTGCACGACGGCCGGGCGCGTAATCTGCTTGAAGCAATCCTGTGGCATGGCGGCGAGGCAGAGGCCGCGCGCGACAAGGTGGTTGCCCTGCCGAAACCCGACCGCGATGCCTTGATCGCCTTTCTGGAGAGCCTGTGATGATCCGCTTTACCGCCCTTGCGCTGGGCTTTGGCCTGACGGCCTTTCCCGCCCTGGCCGATCTGAAACAGGCGGTCGAGGGGCAGTTAACCCCCGGCTATGCCGCCTTTGCCAAGGCCAGCGCCGATCTTGCTGCCGTGGCCCAGATGGATTGCACGCCAGAGGCGGTCAGGCCTGCCTGGAACGCAGCTTACGATGCCTGGCTTTCGGTCTCGTTCTATCACCTTGGTCCGGTTGAAGAGGATGGTCGCGCGCTGGCCATCCACTTCTGGCCCGACCCCAAGGGGTTGGGGGCCAAGGCGCAGCGCGCCTTGCTGACAGGGGATGCGGCGGCGCTGGAGCCCGCGGCCTTTGCCGACCAGTCTGTGGCAGCGCGCGGGCTGATGGGGTTGGAGCGGCTGCTGTACCCCGAGGCGCCGCTTGAGGGCGATGCCTGCCCGCTGATCCGGGCCACCGCAACCGATCTGGCGCGCATGGCGGCAGAGGTGAACGCAGCCTGGCCCGGCTATGCCGCAACCCTGATGACGGCAGGAGAGCCGGGCAACGCCGCTTTCCTGACCCCACAAGAGGCGTTGCAGGCGCTGTTCACCCAAGGGGCAAGCGGGCTGGAGGCGATTGTTGACCAGCAGCTTGGCCGCCCGCTCGGGTCTTTCGACAAACCGCACCCGGAACGGGCGGAATCGCGCGTTTCTGGACGCTCGCAGCGCAATGTGGTGCTGATGTTGCAGGCATTGCGCGGCTTTGCCGCCGCACTGGACGACAAATCGCCGCTGACGATGGTGGCGATGGACCGGGCCATCGGGCTGGCCGAAAAGCTGGACGACCCGGCCTTTGCCAGTGTGGGCGAGCCGCAAGGCCACCTGCGGGTCGAGATCGTGCAACAGGCCGTCAAGGCCGCGCGTGACGCGATGATTGCCGAGATGGCACCCGCGCTGGGGGTGGACCTGGGCTTCAACTCGCAAGACGGGGACTGACACATGGCAACGCGCCGCGCATTTCTGGCGGGACTGGCCTGCGCCAGCCTGCCGCGTCTGTCCTGGGCCGACGCTGGCAGCCCGGCCTATCTGGCGGCGGGCAAGCTGGGCGAGGACAGTTTCGTCCTGCACGGCATTTCCGCAGTGGGGCAAAGCCTGTTCCAGATTGATCTGCCCGCGCGCGGCCATGCCGCCGCCGCCCACCCCGAGCGCCCCGAGGCGGTGGCCTTTGCCCGCCGCCCCGGCACTTTCGCGCTGGTCCTGAATTGTGTGACCGGCCTTGTCAGCCACCGCCTGACCCCGCCAGAGGGCCGCCAGTTCAACGGCCATGGCGCCTTTTCAGCCGATGGCAGCGTGCTGATGACCTCTGAGGTGATTGCCGAAGGGTCGGAGGGCCGGATGGGGCTGTGGGATGCGACAAGCTATACGCGGATTGGCGAATGGGCCTCTGGCGGGATCGGGCCGCATGACATCAAGCGGCTGGCCGACGGGCGGCTGGTGGTGGCCAATGGCGGCATCCGCACCGATCCGGGTGACAGGACCAAGCTGAACATCGACACCATGCGCCCGAACCTGACCCTGCTGTCGGCCAGGGGCGAAATTCTGGATCAGGCAGAGCTGGACGCCGAGTTGCGCCAGAATTCGATCCGGCATCTGGCCCTTTTGGGCGATGACGTCGCCTTTGCCATGCAATGGGAGGGGGATGAGGCAGAGCCTGTGCCGCAACTGGGCCTGTGGCGGCCCGGAACCACACCGCGCCTGTGCCCGCCCACCGAGGCCGATGCCTTTGCCATGCAGGGCTATGCCGGTTCGATCGCGGCAGCGGGCGGGCAGATCGCCATCACCTCGCCGGTCGGTGGGGTACTGATGATGTTTTCCGATCAGGGTGCGCCCCTGGCCACCCTGCGCCGCGCCGATGTCTGCGGTGTCGCCCGCGCCGAGGCGGGCTTTGTTGCCACCGACGGGCAGGGCGCGGTCTGGTCCTGCACAACGGCGGGGTTGCAGCCCCTGTCGCACCAGGCAACGGCCTGGGACAACCATCTGATCGCTTTGGGCTAGGGGCGCTTTGCCGCGAGTAAATCCGTTGTCCGCCTGAGGCCAAGACGGGTGAATATGCCGTGCATCTTCTTTAGGCAGCCATGGATTGTATTCATTTTGAAAACAGTGGCGCCTGATTGTCTTGAAATACTGAATTTGATGAAAAGTTGATAATACTCCATGGTCACTATACCCGAAGTTGCCATCGAATCGAACCACTTCGGACACATTGTTATTGATCACGAGGGCTATCTTATGAAGAACACATTCCTTTCGGCGGTTGCGGCCGCCGCTTTTGCATCTGCGGCGGTTCCAGCCACGGCCGCCACCATGCTGTCATTCTCTGACCTGACAGGCGCAGAATATGATACGGCAGGCGTCTATGTGACCGGCAAGCTGACCTTTACCGGCAACTATGACGACGGACTGGGGCTTGATAATGTGCTGTTCCAATTGTGGGACGATGGCATGGTCAAATTCCAGCAGGTTTATTCGCTGGCGGTCGGTGACACCGGCACGTTCAGTTTTTCGGTGTTCTACACCGGTCTGGTTGGCACCAGCGCGCCGGGCGTGGGCCTCGTGCTCAGCGATGCCACGTCGAGCGGGCTTACCATCGACCCGTTCTATGTACCGCATTACAAAGATCCCAGCGAATGCCGGGTGGATTGCGGTCCGGTCGGCCCCAGCGAGGTGCCGCTGCCTGCGGCCCTTCCCCTGCTGATGGGCGGCCTTGGCGGGCTGGGTGGCCTTGCGCTGAAGCGTCGCCGCAAGTCTGCCTGAGACGATCCTGCACGCGACAGTCGAAAGCGGCCCTGTCAGGGGCCGCTTTTTTATTCTGCATCCGGCAGAGGTAACGAAAACGGCGGTGCAGCCCTGCCGAGTCGTCTGAAGGGGGCCGCCCTGGAACGGCCGCTGCCCATTTTCTGCGCCGCAGCATCAATATGCTGATAAAAGATTCAGCATTTGCATGATTTGAGTGCGACGCATGGCGCCATATTTCCGACATTTCTTGCTGGCTCTCGCGCCCGCCTGTCTGCTGCCTGTGCTGGGGATTTGCCCGGCCCAAACAATGAGCAAACCAGTGCTGCCTGCCACCGCTGCCTGACGGCGCCTGGTGCAGACAGGTGGCCGGATAGGGGGAAGACCATGAAACTGACCAGACGTTCGCTGCTTGCCAGCGTCGCCGCCACGACGGCCACCTTCGGCCTCCCGCGCCTGGCCTTCGGTGCCGAGGACACCATCAAGATCGGTATCCTGCATTCGTTGTCGGGCACGATGGCGATTTCGGAAACCACGCTGAAAGACACCATGCTGATGCTGATCGACGCGCAGAACGCCAAGGGTGGCGTGCTGGGCAAGAAGCTCGAGGCGGTGGTGGTTGACCCGGCCTCTGACTGGCCGCTGTTCGCCGAAAAGGCGCGCGAGCTGTTGACGGTGGAAAAGGTCGCGGTGATGTTCGGCTGCTGGACCTCGGTCAGCCGCAAGTCGGTTCTGCCGGTGATCGAGGAGTTGAATGGCCTGCTGTTCTACCCGGTCCAGTATGAGGGCGAGGAATCGTCGAAGAACGTGATCTATACCGGCGCCGCCCCGAACCAGCAGGCGATTCCGGCCACCGACTATTTCCTGAACGAACTGGGTATCCAGAAGTTCGCGCTGTTGGGCACCGATTATGTCTACCCGCGCACCACGAACAACATTCTTGAGGCTTACCTCAAAGCCAAGGGCATTCCGGCCGAGGATATCTTTGTCAACTACACCCCCTTCGGACATTCCGACTGGTCCAAGATCGTGGCCGACGTGGTGGCGCTGGGTGCCGACGGCAAGAAGGTGGGCGTGATTTCCACCATCAACGGCGATGCCAATATCGGGTTCTACAAGGAACTTGCGGCGGCGGGCGTTACGGCCGACAAGCTGCCGGTTGTGGCTTTCTCGGTCGGCGAAGAAGAGCTTTCGGGCCTGGATACCACCAACCTTGTCGGCCACCTTGCAGCCTGGAACTATTTCGAATCTGCCGATACGCCTGCCAACAAGGAATTCATCGCCCAGTGGCACGCCTATACCAAGAACGACAAGCGCACCACGAATGACCCGATGGAGGCCCATTACATCGGCTTCAACATGTGGGTGAATGCGGTGACGCAGGCCGGCACGGTCGAGGTGGACCCGGTGCTGGATGCGCTGATCGGCCAGAAGTTCCCGAACCTGACCGGCGGCACGGCAGAATTGCTGCCGAACCACCACCTGACCAAGCCCGTCCTGATCGGCGAGATCCGCGCCGACGGCCAGTTCGACATCATCAGCCAGACCGAGCCGGTTCCCGGCGATGCCTGGACCGATTTCCTGCCGGAATCCGCAGTGTTGGAATCCGATTGGAAAGACCTGAAATGCGGCATGTACAACAAGGAAACCAAGACCTGCGTGCAGCTCAAGTCGAACTACTGACCTGACCGGGCCGGGCAGATTGCCCGGCCCACGTTTTGCCTATCGGGCAGTCTTTCGGGCGGGAACAGAATGCGTCTTACCTTGATGTCGCTGATCGTGGCGCTGTGCGTCGCGCTGATGCCCATGTCGCTGCGCGCCGAAACGGCGGCCTCGGTCGTTGTGGCCAATGCGGCGCAGATCGAAAAACCGTCGCGCCAGACCATCGGCCCGGTGATCGATGCGCTGGTTGCCACTGGTGACCCGATGGCTGCCGCTGTGTTGCAGGCCTGGGCCAACAAAGGGCTGGGCCAGCGTAAATCCGACAAGGCGTTCTTCCTGATCGCGCCCGAGGGCGATGGCTACAGGCTGACCGACCTGACCGGTGCCGATGCCGGAACCGCTACGAAACCGGATATCTCCGAACTGAAACCCAATGCAGGTGTGCGCGGCCTGATCGCGACGGCGCTGGTGCAATTCACCCTGTCCGACCCCGATCCGGCCAAACGGGCCGAGGCGCTGACCTCAATCGCGCGTGACCCCAAGGCGGAACATCTGGCCCCGCTGCGTGCCGCGCTGGAGGGGGAAACCGATCCGGCGCTGAAGGCGCAAAAGGCGCGGCTTGAACAGCTGTTGACCCTGCGGTTCGATCCCGACAGTGCAGCGCGGGTGGCGGCCATCGGTGGCTTTGGCGCCGATCTGGGCATTGATCTGCGCGGCGCGCTGAACCCGCTGCTGGCCACCACGCGCATCGTCGTTGCGGGCAATGCCCCTGCGGGCGCCAATGTCGCACGCGAACTGTCGCCCGGGCGCGATTTGCCAGAGGCCGAGGCCTATGACCTCTTGGTGGCTGCCAACCTCGCCCCCGCCCGCCTGACACTGGCGGCACAAAAGGCAGCCCTCGCGGCCAATATCGTTGAGGGTGCGGTGGGGGGCGTGGCGCTTGCCGACCTGTCGGACCAGACCGCCCGCGACCGGGCCTACACCGCGCTGGAACAGGCCGGCACCGTGCCCGCCGCCGCCACATCGGATGAGGTGGCCGCCGCTGTCGCCGCCCACCGTTATTTCGATGTCTATACCGAACCTGACCCGGCGGTGACCGGCGCGGCCCGAACGGCGCTTGACCACATCGGCCTGAAGCAGGGCGCGATGGAGGCGGTGGATCTGGGCCTTGATGCACTGTCGCTGTCGGCGATCTATTTTCTGGCCGCTATCGGCCTGGCCATCACCTTTGGCGTCATGCGGGTGATCAACATGGCGCATGGAGAGTTTTTGACGCTGGGCGCCTATACCGGCTATGTCGTGCAGCAATGGGTGCCGAATTACACCGCCAGCCTGCTTATCGCGCTGCCACTGGCCTTTGCGGTGACCTTCCTTGCCGGTGTCGCGATAGAGCGGCTGGTGATCCGCCATCTTTACAAGCGCCCCCTTGAATCGCTGCTGGCGACATTCGGGATTTCCATTGCGCTGCAACAGCTTTTGAAGAACATCTTTGGCACGCAGGCCCGGCCGCTGACGGCGCCCGCCTGGCTGGATGGGGCGCTGACCTTCAACGACGTGGTGTCGATCAGCTATATCCGCATCGCGATCTTCGTGCTGGCGATGGTGTTCCTGTGCTTTTTCCTGTGGCTGATGAAGCGCACACGGCTGGGGCTGGAGGTGCGGGCGGTGCAGCAGAACCCCACAATGGCCGCCAGCATGGGCATCAACCCCGACCGGATCAACATGCTGACCTTCGGTCTCGGCTCTGGCATCGCGGGTATCGCGGGGGTGGCCATCGGGCTTTACGCCAAGGTCACCTCGGAACTGGGGGCCGATTACATCGTGCAGTCGTTCATGACGGTGGTTGTGGGGGGCGTCGGCAACATCTGGGGCACATTGGCAGGGGCAGGCATGATCGGCGGACTTCAAAAGGTGATCGAGTGGATGAACCCCTCGAACACGCTTGCCGCGCAGACCTACATGATCCTGTTCATCATCCTGTTCATTCAATTCCGGCCACGCGGGATCATCCCGATCAAGGGCCGGGCGGCGGGGGATTAAGGCCATGAAGCAAGGTATCCTGGCAAAGAACCCCTCGGTCCTGATCTTTCTGGCCATTCTGGCGCTGTTCACCATCGTCGTGACCTTCGGGTCAGAGGCTTATGGCGCGGGCTTCGTCTCAACCTCATTCGTCAAGACGCTGGGCAAGACGCTGTGCCTGTGTCTGGCGGCGCTGGCGATGGACCTGATCTGGGGCTATGCGGGCATCCTGTCGCTTGGCCACATGGCGTTTTTCGCGCTGGGGGGCTACCTGATCGGCATGTGGCTGATGTACGCCCGTACAGAAGAGATCGTGGTGGCCGCGATGGCGCAGGATGCGCTGCCCGCCACGGCAGAAGAAATCCGGCAGGGCATCGCGACGCAGATTTTCGGGGTGGTCGGGTCTTCCGACCTGCCGGTGATCTGGCACTTTGCCCACTCGCTTCCGATCCAGTTGGCGCTGGTGGTTCTGGTGCCCGGCCTTTTGGCACTGGCCTTCGGCTGGCTGGCGTTTCGGGCAAGGGTAACGGGGGTTTACCTGTCGATTCTGACCCAGGCGATGACGCTGGCGCTGGCGCTGTATCTTTTCCAGAACGACAGCGGGCTGCGCGGGAACAATGGCCTGTCGGGTTTGCAGAACCTGCCCGGCCTTGGTGATGTGGGGCAAGACAGGCTGTCGATCTGGTTCTTCTGGGCGTCGGCCCTGGGGTTGGGGTTGGCCTATGTCGCGCTGTCGGGCGTTGTGGGCGGCAAGTTCGGTTCGGTCATCCGGGCGATCCGCGATGACGAGGCGAGGGTGAGGTTCCTGGGGTATTCCGTTGAAAGCTATAAGCTATTCGTCTTTACCCTGACTGCGGTGATCTGTGCCTTCGCCGGAGTTCTGTACTACCCGCAGGCGGGCATCATCAACCCGGCGGAACTGGCGCCGATCGCCTCGATCTATCTGGCGGTCTGGGTGGCGATCGGTGGGCGCGGGCGGCTTTATGGTGCGGTGATCGGGGCGGCTTTCGTTTCGCTGATGTCCTCGCTGTTCACCGGCGGGCGCGTGCCGGCGATTGATCTGGGCATCCTGCGGATTGACTGGGTGGATTGGTGGCAGGTGCTGTTGGGCGTCGTGTTCGTGCTGGTCACGCTGTTTGCGCCCAAGGGCATCGGCGGGCTGTTCGACCTGGTGCTGCACCGCCGCAGCCCCGACCGCAAGGGCGCGCCCCTTGGCCCCGAGGACAGCGCCCTGCGCGAGAAGGAGGCGCTGGAATGAGCAGCATTCTGGAAGTTTCCGGCATCTCGGTCACCTTTGACGGGTTCCGCGCCATCAACAACCTGTCTTTTTCCATCGGTCCGGCGGAACTGCGCGCGATCATCGGGCCGAACGGCGCCGGGAAATCCACCTTCATGGACATCGTGACCGGCAAGACCCGGCCCGATCAGGGCAGTGTGGTTTTTGGCGAGCGGTCGCTGAATTGCCTGCGCATGTCCGAGGCGCAGATCGCGCGGGCGGGTATCGGCCGCAAGTTCCAGCGCCCCACGGTGTTCGAGGATCAGACCGTCACCGAAAACCTGACTCTGGCGCTGAAGGCGCCGCGCGGGCCGCTGCGGGTGCTTGGCTGGAAGAAGAAGCCGGTCGATCAGAGCCGGATCGAGGCGCTGGCGGCGCAGGTGGGCCTGGGCGATCAACTGGCCCGAAAGTCAGGCGAACTGTCGCACGGCCAGAAACAATGGCTGGAGATCGGGATGCTTTTGGCGCAAGAGCCGCGCGTCCTGCTGGTCGATGAACCGGCGGCGGGGATGACCTTGGCCGAGCGTGAACAGACGACAGCGATGCTGGTCGAGATGGCGAAAACCCGTGCCGTGGTGGTGGTCGAGCATGACATGGAGTTCATCCGGCGGCTGAATTGCAAGGTCACTGTGCTGCACGAAGGTGCGGTTCTGGCCGAGGGCAGTCTGGACCATGTGACCAGGAACCCCGCTGTGATCGACGTTTATCTGGGGCGCGGATGATGCTGAAAACACAAGGGCTTACGCTTCATTATGGTGGCAGCCAGATTCTGCATGGCATCGATTTTCAGGCCCAGGCCGGGCAGGTGACCTGCATCATGGGCACCAATGGCGTGGGCAAGACCAGTTTCCTCAAGGCGCTGGCGGGCACGCATCTGCGCTCTGGCGGCACGGTGCAGATCGACGGTGCCGAGGTGGGCCGGGTGCCGCCGCAGGAAATGGCCCGGCGTGGCCTGTCGGTCGTGCCGCAGGGGCGGATGATCTTTCCCCTGCTGACGGTGAAGGAAAATCTGGAAACCGCCTATGCCCTGTTGCCGAAATCGGAACACAAGGTGCCGGATGAGATTTATGAGCTGTTTCCCATCCTGAAGCAATTTCTGGCCCGCCGCGGGGGCGACCTGTCGGGCGGGCAGCAGCAGCAGCTTGCCATCGCCCGTGCCATGATCATGAAACCCAAAGTCCTGCTGCTGGATGAGCCGACCGAGGGCATCCAGCCCAACATCATCCAGCAGATCGGCCGCGTCATCAGCCATCTGCGCGGGCAGGGCGGCATGGCGATCATCCTGGTCGAACAGTATTTCGAGTTTGCCTATGGGCTGGCCGATGCCTTCTATGTGATGAAGCGCGGCCAGATCACCCATTCCGGCCCCAAGGACAGCTTTGCCAAGGAAGACCTGCGCGCCGTCGTTTCGGTCTAAGCGGCCCCAGTCGCGGCCACCTCCAGGTTGCCAGAGGGCTTGCCTGTGGGGCTGTCGCAACTGCAAACTGGCCCGGCGTTTAACGAGTCGGAGCCGAGATGGACTATTCTACGGTTTCACAGCCCGAGGCGGCCGGCCCGCGCCGCATCACCCTGCCGCGGCTGGCAACCATCGCGGGCGTCGCGGCAGTCCTCTACCTTGCGCGAGAGGTGTTTTTGCCGCTGGCCATCGCCATGCTGATCACCTTTGCGCTGTCGCCACTGGTTTCTGCCCTGCGCAGACGCGGGGTGCCAATGTTGGGCGCGGTGCTGGGGGTGGTGTTCATTGCCTTTGCGCTGATTGCGCTGTTGGGGCTGATCATGGTCGGCCAGATCGGCGAGCTGGCGCAGAACCTGCCGACATTTCAGGCAAATATCCTGGCCAAGGTCGATGCGCTGAAGGCGACCGGCGGGGGCCATGGCCTGGCGGCCCGGCTGTCCGAGATGATCACGGCGGTCAATGCCGAAATCGGCTCGGCCTTGCCGGGGGACGAGGCGAGCAAGCCCATGCAGGTCGAGGTGGTGGAGCGCACCAACGCCTGGGACGTTCTGCTGAACCTTGTGCTGCCGCTGATCAGCCCTGTCGCCACGACGGGCCTTGTGGTCGTGGTGGTGATCTTCATGCTGCTGGAGCGTGAACAACTGCGCGAACGCTTCATCCGGCTGGTTGGCGCGCATGACATCCACCGCACCACGCAATTGTTGCAGGACGCCGGGTCGCGGGTGGCAACCTATCTGCTGATCCAGCTTTTGGTGAACATGATCTATGCCATTCCCATTGGCGTGGGCCTGTGGTTGATCGGCATTCCCAATGCGGTGCTGTGGGGGCTTTTGACGCTGGTTTTGCGGTTTGTGCCCTACATCGGCTCGGTCCTGTCGGCGGCCTTTCCGTTGTTCCTTGCCGTGGCGGTGTCACCAGACTGGTCGGCGCTGCTCTGGACCGGCGCGCTGTTTGTTGCGGTAGAGCTGATCACCTCGAACGTGGTCGAGCCGTGGCTTTACGGTTCACGCACCGGCCTTAGCCCGCTGGCGATCATCGTCGCGGCGATTTTCTGGACCTTCCTGTGGGGGCCGCTGGGGCTGGTCTTGTCCACCCCGCTGACGGTGTGTCTGGTGGTGCTGGGCCGTCATCTGCCGCAGTTCGAACTGTTCGACATCCTTTTGGGGGATGAGCCGGTTCTGCATCCGCATGTGCGGCTGTATCAGCGCCTTCTGGCGGGCGATGCGGTCGAGGCGACCTTTCACGCCGAGGAGGATCTGGAGGATTCGGACTTGGCCGATTTCTACCAGACAACCGCCATCCCGGCGCTGTTGCAGGCCCAGGATGACCGTGACCGCGGCGTTCTGACGGCCGAGCAGGAGACGCGGTTGGCCAATGTGGCGCTGACCATGGTTGAGAACCTGTCAGAGGTTGCGGCTGAAGAGCGTGACGCGCCGCCCGAAGAGGGCGCGGCGGCGGCCCCCGGTGCGGGTTTTCGCGTGGCCTGTGTTGGCGGGCGCTGGCAGATCGACGATGCCTCTGCCGCGATGCTGGCGCAAAGCCTGAGTGTCGAAGGCGCCGAGGCGCGCTGGCACGGGCACGAGACGCTGGCCCCCGCGCGCTTGGCCAACCTGTCGCTGGCCGAGGCCGATTGTCTGATCCTGTGTTTCCTGGACCCCACGCCAACCCGCGCCTCGCTGTTGCATATCCGGCGGCTGAAGCGGGCAGCGCCCCATCTGCGGGTCGGCGTTCTGGTCTGGCAGATGCCCGAAAGCGTGATGAGCGCGGTTGAAACGATGGGCGCTTATCAGCCGATCCGGCAAGATAAACTTGAGGAAATACAAGAGCTAGGCGCCGATTTCGCCGTAACCTCGCTTGACGCGGCGACCGAGGCCGCCTTTATCAGGGAGGCGCCGCGCAAGGTTGCGGCGGCGGCCAGAACCAAGGCTCGCGCGGCAACACGCAGGCGGGCAAAGGCCGCAAGCTGATGTCGAAACCCGATTGAAGGAGAGCTGACATGGCCCGAAATTCCAAAGCCGCTGCCGAGGTCGAAGCGAAAGTGGACAAGGCGCTGGAGCAGTTGGACCCGACGCTGGCCGATGCGTTGCGCGCGCAGTTCCAGACCCTGAAGGACGAGATCGCGCAACTGACCTCGACCGTGGGCGATATTGGCCGGACCGGCGTGGAAACCCTGCGCACCACCGCCGCTGGGGCACAAGCTGCTGCCGGTGAGACGCTGGCCGATGCCAAGGCGCGCGTGGCAGGAACCAAGGGCGAGGTCGAGGCCTATGCCCGCCAGAACCCGGCGCAGGCCATGGGCATTGCCGCCGGTGTCGGCCTGCTGGTCGGCCTTCTGCTGGCGCGGAGGTAAGGGCGATGGGCCGCTTTGCCTTGATTGCCACGCTGGCCCGGCTGGCGCTGCGCGATACGCGGCGCCGAATCGGTCAAAGCGTGGCGCTGATGGTGCTGGCGGCCCTGTTCCTTCTGATTTCGGTGGCCAGCCTGGCAGTTGCCCTTGGCATCTGGCTGGCGCATCTGACAAACCCGATCGCCGCGGCGCTGATCCTGTCGGGCGGCTCGCTGGTGTTGGGGCTGCTGCTGCTGTGGCTCTCGGGCATGGTGCGGCGCGGTCGCAACCCGGGCCTTGATGAGGTGCAGGCAGAAGCGGGCAAACTCGCCTCCTCGCTGAAAGACGAAGCGGCAAAGCTGCCGCCCTCGATCACACTGGGCGCAGCCGGACTGGCCGGATTGATCCTGGGGATCAAGCTGTTTGACCGGAAGTGACGATGTGGGAAAATTCGAAAGTGGCAGCCCGTAGGGGAGTCGAACCCCTCTTGCCTGGTTGAAAACCAGATGTCCTAACCGATAGACGAACGGGCCACGCTTTCGGTGGAGGGGCTAATAAGCCGGGCCGGGGGGACTCGCAAGAGGAAAATCACGCCTCTGCCGCATCTTCCAGCCGAAGCTGCGGTTTAGACCGGCCGTTCCAGTGGTTCAGCTCCAGCCGCCCGGTCAGGTGGAACCGGCGGTGGCCGGGGTTTTCCAGTGCGGGGCCAAGGGGGGTGTCGAAGGCGCCGAAAGCCACCGCCTCCAGCCTGCCGCCCAAGCCGTCGCTGACGGTCAGGCGCAGATGCTTTTCGCCGATACGGCGACCGGAAACCGCAACATCGGCAAAGGCAAAGCGCGGGGCAGGGGCCGAGGCGCCGAAGGGACCTGCCGCCTCGATCTGCTCGATCAGGTCGGGCGTCACGGCGCCGGGGGCCAGAAGGCTGTCGATCCGCAGATCGCCGGGGCCACCGTCACCCGCGCCCTGACGGGCCAAGAGGTCGGCCAGCCGGGCCATGGCGGGTTCCAGCTTGGCGCGTTCGACCGTCAGGCCCGCCGCCATCTTGTGACCGCCCCCCTTGATCAGCAGCCCCTCGGCGGCAAGCCGCTGCACCGCCGCCCCCAGATCGACGCCGCTGATCGAGCGGCCAGAGCCTTTGCCGATGCCATCCTCGAACCCGATCACGATGGCGGGGCGATGGGTCGCCTCTTTCAACCGGCTGGCGACGATGCCGACGACACCGGGGTGCCAACCCTCTTCGGCGGCCCAGACAAGGGGGGCATCCAGCCCCCGGGCCTCGGCCTGCGCCATGGCGGCATCGCGCACCTGCGCCTCGATCTCGCGGCGTTCGGTGTTCAGGTTGTCCAGCCGTTCGGCCAGGGCTGCCGCCTCTCGCGGGTCGTCGGTTGCCAGAAGGCGCGCGCCAAGGTCGGCCTGCCCGATGCGGCCCCCTGCATTGACGCGGGGGCCAAGCACGAAGCCCAAGGCATAGGGGCTAGGGGCCTGATCCATCCGGGCAATATCGGCCAGCGCCTTCAGCCCCACCCGGTCGCGCCGCGCCATGACCTTGAGACCCTGCCGCACCAGCGCCCGGTTGACGCCGATCAGCGGCGCCACATCGGCCACCGTGGCCAGCGCCACCAGATCCAGCATCGCCATCAGGTCGGGGCCTTGCACGCCTTCGGCACGCAACTGGCGGTTCGCCTCGACCAGCATCAGGAATACGACCGAAGCGGCACAGAGGTGCGCAAGGTCGCCGGTTTCATCCTGCCGGTTGGGGTTAACCACGGCCAGCGCGGGGGGCAGGGTCTCGGCACCAAGGTGGTGATCCAGCACCACGACATCGCAGCCCGCCGCCGCGATGGGCTCGTGTGAAAGGGTGCCGCAATCGACGCAGATAATCAGGTCATGCGCCGCGCCCAGGGCCTGCATCGCGGGCACGTTGGGGCCATAGCCCTCATCAATCCGGTCGGGGATATAAAGGGTCGCCGGACGCCCCATGGCGCGCAGCCAGGTGATCAGCAACGCGGCAGAGGTTCCGCCATCCACATCGTAATCGGCGAAAACCGCGATGCGCTGGCGGGTTTTGACCGCGTGCAGGAACCGCGCGGTGGCCTTGTCCATGTCGCGCAGGGTCAGCGGGTCGGGCAACAGGTCGCGCAATTGGGGGGCAAGGAAGGCTGCCGCCTGATCGGGGGGCACGCCGCGGGCCACAAGGGTCTGACACAGGGGCAGGGGCAGGCGGGTCTGTTGGGCCATGGCCTCGGCCAGCCGCTGGCCCTCTGGCCCCGGCCCGATCCAGCGGCGGCCGGTCAGGGAATGCTCGACGTTGAGGTATGCGCGTGTTGTCATTGCTTGGGGATGCAACAGGCCGGGGCGTGGCGCAAGGTGGAACCCGCGCCGGGGGCGCTTCGCCCCCCGCACCCCCAGAGGATATTTGCAGAAGGGGAAGGGCGAAGATGTGCGAGTAAGAATTTGATCAAATTTCTTGAACCGCGCCGCGTTTGATCATAACCTGATCTTCAAGCCCCGGATTCGGGGCGCACGCCCGGAGGGATGCCATGAACCAGATGATCACCAACCACCTGCCCACCGCCGAATTGCAGGCGCTGGATGCTGCGCACCATTTCCACCCTTTTACCGACCGAAACGCGCTGGCGAAAAAGGGCGCGCGGGTGATCACCTCGGCCGATGGCGTCTGGCTGAAGGACAGCGAGGGCCACAAGATCATCGACGGCATGGCGGGGCTGTGGTGTGTCAACATCGGCTATGGCCGCAAGGAACTGGCCCGCGTCGCCGCGCGGCAGATGGAAGAGCTGCCCTATTACAACACCTTCTTCCAGACCACCCATGTTCCGGCCATCGCACTGGCCGCCAAGATCGCCGAACTGGCGCCGGCGCATATGAACCAGGTGTTCTTTGCCTCGTCGGGGTCTGAGGCCAACGACACCAACATCCGCCTTGTGCGCCGTTATTGGCAGGTCAAGGGCAAGCCCGAAAAGCGCACGATCATCGCGCGCTGGAACGGCTATCATGGCTCGACCATGGGCGGCGGTTCGCTTGGCGGGATGAAGCCCATCCATGCCCATGGCGGCAAGATCGAGGGGATTCATCACATCGGCCAGCCCGACTGGTGGGCCGAGGGCGGTGACATGACGCCGGAGGAATTCGGCCTGCTGCGCGCGCGCGAGTTGGAGACCGCCATCGAAGAGCTGGGCGTTGAAAACGTCGCGGCCTTTATCGGTGAGCCGATTCAGGGCGCAGGCGGCGTGATCGTTCCGCCCAGCAGCTATTGGCCCGAAATCCAGCGCATCTGCCGCAAATACGGTATTCTGCTGATCGCGGATGAGGTCATCACCGGCTTTGGCCGCACCGGCAACTGGTTCGGCAGCACCACGTTCGACATCAAGCCCGACATCATCACCATCGCCAAGGGCCTGTCGTCGGGCTATCAGCCGGTGGGCGGGTCGATCCTGTCGGACGACGTGGCCGAGGTTGTGGCCGAAGGGGGCGAGTTCTTCCATGGCTATACCTATTCGGGCCATCCGGTCGCCTGCGCCGTGGCCTTGGAAAACCTGCGGATCATGCAGGAAGAACATGTGGTCGAGCATGTCGCCAAGGTGGCGCATCCCTATCTGAAAGAGCGTTGGGACGCCTTGCGCGATCATCCGATGGTGGGGGAAACCAAGCTCGTGGGTCTGATGGGCTCGCTTGCGCTGACGCCGAACAAGGAAAAGCGCGCCAAGTTTGCATCCGAGGCCGGGACCGTGGGCTACAAGGTGCGCGAGCGGTGCTTTGCCAACGACCTGATCATGCGCCATGTCGGCGATCGCCTGATCATCTCTCCGCCGCTGGTCATCACCACGGGTGAGATCGACATTCTGGTCGAGCGGGCGAAGAAGTCGCTGGATGAGGCCTACAAGATCGTCAAGGACGAAGGGCTGTTCGTTTCGGCCTGACATTTGGGCAGATCGCAATTGCGGGGAGTGACAGCACTTGTCACTCCCTTTTCTTTTGCATCCGGCTAGACTTGGGCCATTGATCATCCCCTGACTTTGGAGCGTCTCGTGTCTCTTTCCCGCCGTCATCTTCTTGCTGCACCCGCCCTGTTGCTGCTGCCGCGCGTGGCCGGGGCTGCCAGCGCCTGCAGGCCGGTTGATCTGAACAAGGGCATCGCCTTTCGCCGCCAGGACGGCAGCACCGGCCTTGCCCGGCGCGAACCCGATGGTCTGGTGGCGATTGATTATGTGACCAATCGCGGCGCCTGGATTGATCAGCGCCGCGCCATGAACGGCGTGTTCGAGGTGCAGCGCACGGTCGAGGAAAGCGAAGAGCCGATGGTGGGTGCTTCGGCCCCCACCTATAGCTGGAGCTACAGCCCCAGGATCATCACACCCGAAGACGGTGCCGCCTGGGACGGCACGGTGAAACAGGTGGTCGAGGTCACGATCAGCGACGAGGCTTCCACGGTAGAGCGTCGTCGCGCGAAGTGGACGGCACATTACCGCTGTTTCGACCCGCGTGAGGTCAAACTTTCCGGCTGCTTTCATCTGGTGCTGTCGGTCGAGGCCAGTTTTGTGGGCAAGGGGGGGAGTTGGACCCAGCGCTGGGTTTACTTCCCGCAACTGGGCCTTGGGCTGGAAACCGTGCGCGATGGCAAGGAGAATGGCATTACCGCGCTGACCCCTGTCTGAGGACGGGCGTTCCCTTGAGTTTGCCCGGCCTTGCCCCTACACAGAGGCAGACGAACCAAGGGGGATATGATGCGGATTCACAGCGATCTTGCAGACACCATCGGAAACACACCGCTTCTGAAGCTGAAGCGCGCGTCGGAACTGACCGGCTGCACCATCCTTGGCAAATGCGAATTCCTGAACCCCGGCCAATCGGTCAAGGACCGCGCGGCGCTGTACATCATCCGCGATGCGATTGCGAAGGGGCAGTTGAAGCCCGGCGGCACGATTGTGGAAGGGACGGCGGGCAATACCGGCATCGGGCTTGCGCTGGTGGGGGCCAGCATGGGCTTTCGCACCGTGATCGTCATTCCTGAAACGCAAAGCCAGGAAAAGAAGGACATGCTGCGGCTGGCGGGGGCCGAGCTGGTGCAGGTTCCGGCCGCCCCTTACAAGAACCCCAACAATTATGTCCGCTATTCCGGCCGCCTGGCCGAGGCGCTGGCGCGGACCGAGGCGAACGGCGCCATCTGGGCCAACCAGTTCGACAATGTGGCCAACCGCCAAAGCCATATCGAAACCACCGGCCCGGAGATCTGGGAACAGACCGGCGGCAAGGTGGACGGGTTCATTTGCGCTGTAGGGTCGGGCGGCACGCTGGCGGGCTGCGGCATGGCCTTGCAGCCCAAGGGTGTCAAGATCGGGCTGGCCGACCCCGAAGGGGCCGCCTTGCACGCCTTTTACACCACGGGCCAGTTTGACAGCCCCGGCAGCTCGATAACCGAAGGCATCGGGCAGGGGCGCATCACCGCGAACCTTGAAGGGTTCACCCCCGATTTCAGCTATCGCATCCCCGATGCCGAGGCGCTGCCCCTTGTGTTCGAGATGCTGGAGGATGAGGGCATCTGTCTTGGCGGCTCGTCCGGCATCAACATCGCGGGCGCGATCCGCATGGCGCGCGACATGGGGCCGGGGCATACCATCGTCACCATCCTGTGCGATTACGGCAACCGCTATCAGTCCAAGCTGTTCAACCCGGCCTTCCTGAAGGAAAAGGGCCTGCCTGTGCCCGAATGGCTGGACCGCGGCCCGCGCGCCTTGCCCACCGTCTTTGAAGACGCATGATCGCCGGGCTGCTGCGGGTACTGGTCCTTGTTCTGGCGCTGGCCTGTCCGGCGCTGGCGCAGGACCAGCCGACCGACAAGGATTACAAGGGGTTCGACGCGGTTGCCACTCAGACCGAGGAGCAACTGGGCAAGGCGGATGTCAGCGATGACCGTCTCAGCGATATGCGCGTCGATATGGTCAAGTGGCGCGCGACCTTTACGGCCGCCCAAAGCGTCAATGCCGACCAGATCGCCGCGGTCAAGAACCAGATCGCGGCCCTTGGCGCCGTGCCGGGCGAGGGGCAAAGCGAAGATCCCACCATCGCCCAGCGTCGCAGCGACCTGAATACCGCGCTTGCGAAGTTGCAGGCCCCGGTCCTGACCGCGACCGAGGCCGCCAGCCGCGCCGACAGCATCATCGGGGCCATCGACAAGCAGATCCGCGAGCGTCAGGCAGACAAGCTGTTGCGCCTGTCGCCGTCGGCGGCGAACCCGGTCAACTGGCCTGTTGCGGTCAGCATGTTCCGCTGGATGGGACAATGGATCTGGGATGAAACCCGCTGGCGCTTTACCCGCCCGATCAACCTTGAACAGTTGCGCGACAATGCCCCGCTGATCGTGGTTCTGCTGACCCTTTCGGTGCTGCTGCTGACACGGGGTGCCCGTTGGATGCAGCGTTTTGCCGACTATGTGCTGCGCAAGACGCAGGCGCGGGCGCGGACGCTGATTTCCGGTTTTGTGTCACTGGGCCAGATTGTGCTGCCCATGGTTGGCGCAGGCCTGTTGTGGGTGGCGATGGACAGCACCGCCCTGTTTGGCCCGATCACCTTGCAGCTGTTTTCGTTGCTGCCCGGCGTCGTGCTGATCATCTTCGTGACGCGTTGGCTGGCGCTGCGGTTCTTTCCCGTAAACCCCGAGCAGGAGAGTCTGATCGGGGTTGGCCCTGAACCGCGCAGCGAAGGGCGGTTGCAGGCGCTGCTTTTGGGCATTTCGGTCGCGCTCTACGATCTGGTCAATGCCTGGATCGTGCCGCGCGCCTCGGATTATCTGGGCGGATCGGGCATCATGGCCGCCGACAAGGCGCAAGAGGTCGCGCAAAAGACCGATGCGGCCATTTCGGTCATCATGTTGCCCTTGCAGGTTTTCGGTGCTGTCGCGCTGTTTCGACTGGGCCAGATCCTGTGCCGGCAGGCTGCGGCAAACGCCAGCACGGAAGAGGCATCGTTCAGCGCCCGCCTGATGAACTGGACCGGCTCGGCCGCCATTGCGATTGCCGTGGTTGCCCCGACGCTGGGGGTGATCGGCTATGTCAGCGCGGCCAACGCGCTTATCTGGCCGGCGATCAACACCCTCTTGCTGTTCGCGATGGTGGTGGTGTTGCAAAGCTTCGGGGCAGAGCTTTACGTCACCCTGTCGCGTTCTACCGAGGCCCGGCGTGATGCGCTGTTGCCGGTGCTGGGTGGCTTTGTGCTGGCGCTGGCGGCGCTGCCACTGCTGGCCCTTGTCTGGGGGGCGCGGGTCGTCGATCTGGCGGAGGTGTGGAGCAAGTTCCGCACCGGCGTCTCACTGGGTGGCGTGCAGATTTCGCCCACCAACTTCCTGATTCTGGCTGCAGTTTTCGGTATCGGCTATGCGCTGACCCGGGTTTTGCAGGGGGGGCTGCGGTCGTCGATCCTGCCGCGCACCTCGCTCGATCAGGGTGGCCGCAATGCGGTGGTGTCGGGCGTCGGCTATGCCGGGGTCATGCTGTCGGCGCTGGTTGCGATCAACGCCGCCGGAATCGACCTTTCGGGCCTTGCCATCGTTGCCGGGGCGCTGTCGGTCGGTATCGGCTTTGGCTTGCAGAACATCGTGTCCAACTTCGTCTCGGGCCTGATCCTCTTGATCGAGCGCCCGGTCTCCGAAGGCGACTGGATCGAGGTCGGCACCACGCAGGGCATCGTCAAGGCCATCTCGGTCCGCGCGACGCGGATACAAACCTTTGACCGTTCGGACGTGATCGTGCCGAACTCCGACCTGATCTCGGGGCAGGTCACGAACTGGACTCGCTTTAACCGCTCGGGTCGGCTGATCGTGCCGGTGGGCGTGGCCTTCGGCACCGATACCCGCAAGGTCGAGCGAATCCTGCGCGAGATTGCTGAGGCCCAGCCGATGGCCATCCTGAACCCGCCGCCGGTGGTGGCCTTCATGGGCTTCGGCGCCGATGCGATGAATTTCGAGATCCGCATGATCCTGCGCGACGTCAACTTCTCGCTGAACGTTCGCACCGAGGTCAATCACCGCATCATCGAATGCTTCACGGCCGAGGGGATCGAAATTCCCTTCGCCCAGACCGATGTCTATCTGCGGAATGTCGAGGCGCTGGGTCTGGCCCTGCGTGGCCTGCCGGTCGGGGCGGTTCACCCCGCGCCCTCCGCCGATGCCGCCGTTCCTGCCGCCGACACCGCCCCCGAGGAGCCCCGGACGTGATCACCGATCCGCTGTTTCGCGCCGATGCCTATCTGCAAGAGGCCACCGGCCATGTTGTTGCCCATACGCCCGAAGGCGGCGTGGTTCTTGACCGCACGATGTTTTACGCCACCGCAGGCGGCCAGCCCGGGGATTCCGGTCTGCTTGACTGGGCGGGCGGGCGTCTGCCGGTCGCCACGGCCGTCAAGGTCGAGGGGGGAGGGATCGCCCTGGTTCCGGCAGAGCCTGCCGCCCTGCCGCCGATAGGGGCCGAGGTTCGCCAGCGCATCGACTGGGACCGCCGCTATCGCCACATGCGGGTCCATACCGCCCTGCACCTTTTGTCGGTCGTCATTCCGCTGCCGGTGACCGGGGGGCAGATTGGCACCGATCGGGGGCGCCTGGATTTCGCGATGCCGGAACCGCCCACCGATCTGCCCGCGCTGGAGGCGGCGCTGAATGCCCTGATCGGGCGCGATCTGGCGGTAACTGACAGTTGGATCACGGATGAGGAGCTGCTGGCCAATCCGGGCCTGGTCAAAACCCTGTCGGTGATGCCCCCGATGGGGCAGGGTCGGGTGCGCCTTGTGCGGATCGGGCAGGGGACAGACCAGGTCGATCTGCAACCCTGCGGTGGCACCCATGTTGCCCGCACCGCCGAAATCGGCCGCGTCACGCTGGGCAAGGTTGAAAACAAGGGCCGCCAGAACCGCCGTGTGACGCTTATCCTGGAATAGGCTGATTTTACGCGCCGCCCCCTTGCCTTGCCCCCGATCCCCGGGCTAAACACCCCCAACGGATCGGTGGCCGAGTGGTCGAAGGCGCACGCCTGGAAAGTGTGTAGGCGGGGAACCGTCTCTAGGGTTCGAATCCCTATCGATCCGCCATATGCCCTTGAGAAAGCGTTCTCCCGATCCGGCTGCGGCCGGAATTTCTCGTTGTTTTCGAAGGTTATGCGGATGGGGCTGAGCACTGACGCCCTCGCCACAGCAGCCGGACACGTTCTCTTGAGCCCGATATTCTCCGGACCTCTCGACTGCGCGATTTCGGTGTAGAGCCCGTAACTAGTTGAAAATATGGGGACAGTTCCTCGCAGAACCTGAGCACTTCGACGCCAGTGGCGTTCGTGGAATGGAACAGAAATCGAACTTTCAGACGGAGCTTCCATCCGACAGGGGCAGCGCGTTGAGGTCAGATCGGATTTGCCGCCATCCCGGCATGTTACGATCGAGGGTGTTCAGGAAGAGTTCGTCGTGTCGCGGTGAAACGAAATGGGCCATTTCATGCAGGATGACGTAGTCGATGGCGGCCTGAGGCTTCTTCGCTAGGTCGAGGTTCAACCACACCAGCCCCTTTTCGGGATTGCAGCTGCCCCACTTCGTCTTCATCAACCTGATGCCCCACCGGGGTATCGGTACGCCCAGCCGATCCGACCACTTGGCGATGCGGGGAGCGGCCTTTTCCCGCAGCTGCGATCGGTACCACGTCGCCATCCAGCGTGTCTTCTGGTCGGGCGTTGAGCCTGCTGGTACCAACATCGTCAGTCGATCTGAAGCGTCTAGACGGATTGCACAGCGGTCCTTGTCGTTCGGTTGGACCATAAGCCGAAGCGGTTTGCCGAAGACAAAATGGGTTTCGCCGGAGATGTACCGGCGTTCGGGTTGTCGCGCCTGACCTTCGAACTCGCGCTGCTTCTTCTTGATCCAACCGAGCCGGGTCACAACCGCGACCCGGACGGCGTCTTCGCTGATGGCTGGAGGGGCAGCGACCCGCACGCGACCGGCGGGCGGATAGACCCCGATATGCAGGTTCTTGATCGGCTTGCGGACCAGTTCCACCGACAGCCCGGCGATCTCGATCAGTTCAGTATTCATCATGCGACCGGATGATCTCGATGATGCTGTCCACGGCGTCCTCGGTGTCGAGGATCTCCAGCAGCTTCCGCCGCAGCATCCGCTCCTTCATCTTGTTGCCGCGCCATCCAGTCTGGGCTGTGCTGCGGATCGCGCCATCGACCGCTATGGTCATGGCTTCATCCTGACCGAGGTTGTCGTAAAGCGCCTTGCGCCCCGGCGTGGTCATGGTCGACGGGTATTCGCCGCCGTGCCCCGCCTTTACCACCCTGACCAGTTCCGCGATCTTTTCCAGATATTCTGCATAGGCGATAGCGTCGTCCTTCCGCTTCTTGACGAGGTCGGTCAGCAGTTCTGACATTCGCTCGTAGAACTTCGGGTTCACCGGCGTTTCGTCGATGATCAGCCTGCGCACATTGTTTTCTATGGCTTCGGCCACGTTCTCGCGCGTCTTCTTCAGGGAGTTTGGCAACTCCCCCTCGGCTGCCACCCCCTTGCTCGCCACCAGATCGATCAGGCTGATATCGTCCAGATGCGAGATCACCTCGGATTCGTCCGCCTTGATGTAGGTGTCGATCAGGTGCCGCATCGCGGGTTCGAACTGTTTCATGTCCACGGCATCGCCGCTGTGCAGGCGAACGGCATCACGCAGCGAAATCGTCCGTTCCACCTCGTTGCGGTACTGAGCCAGCTGCAAGTCGTTCACGCCCGACGCTGCAGGATCATCCGCCACCGATGCGAAGGCACGGGCATAGGCCCCTGCCAGTTTGTAAAGCGCCTGACGCCGCCGGGCCTTTTCCTCGGCCTGCGGATCGGCCTCCCATCCTCCGGGACTCGAAAAATAGGCCAGCACCTGGTCGTCGCCCTTTGGCTGTTCCACCGGGTCCAGCAGCCCGAACCACGCATCGCGCGCGGTCATCAGATCCTCGCCTGCCTTTTCGGCCCGCGAAGAAATCAGCCCCTCGACGTCGGCCGCATCGAAGGCATCGAAAGCGCCTGAGGTGTAGTCCTCGACGGCTGTCTCGATGTTCTTGAACAGGTCCTTGTAGTCGACGACATAGCCATAATCCTTGTCATCCCCGTCCAGGCGGTTCACCCGGCAGATCGCCTGGAACAGCCCGTGGTCGCGCATCTGCTTGTCGATGTAGATGTAGGTCGCCGTTGGCGCGTCGAAGCCGGTCAGCAGGCGGCTGACGACGATCAGCAGCTTCATCTGCGCCGGTTCCTTGCGGAACTTCCGCAGCGCCTCGGCTTCATAAGCCTCTTCATCCGTGCCCAGATCGGTCATCAGCCGGTCATAGACGCGATAGACGTACTGCTTTTCCGTCTCCCCCATCCCGGCCTCTTCGCCGGTCAGTTCCGAGGCGTTGCGTGTGTAGGACGTGACGATTGCGCATTTTCCGGCGAGGTCAGAGCCGGAGTTGCGGAAGATCTCGAACAGTCGGCACGCCTCGGGGATCGACCCCGCCACCAGCATGGCGTTGCCGCGGCCAGCCTTCAGGCGCGGCTTCAGCTCCATGTCCATGATGATGTCGTTGGCGATCTGTTCAAGCCGGTCCTTCGAGGACAGCACGCGCTGCAACGTGCCCCAGCGCTGTTTCAGGGTGGCCTTGGCCACCGGGGTCAGGCCCTTGGTCTTGGCCTCGAACCATTCGTCGATCTTCTTGGGAGCGGCTACGCGCTGGTCGATGTCGCGCGCCTCATATCGCAGGTCCAGCACAACGCCATCCTCGACCGCTTCGTTGAAGCGGTAGGGCGTGCCGATATAGGGCCCGAACACCTCGAGCGAGGTCTGCTTGTCCGACCGCAGAAGCGGCGTGCCGGTGAAACCGAAGAATACCGCGCCCGGCAGGATCGTTCGCATGGCGCGCGCGAGCTTGCCCGATTGTGTCCGGTGCGCCTCGTCGATGAAGACGAAGAACTCGCCAACCGGCGCGCCGATCTGGCCGCGCTGGATGTCGGCGATCATCGCGCCCAGCTCGTCCTCTTCCCGTCGCCCGAATTTATGGACCAGCGAGGACACTACCCGATCCTTGGGGTCGGCCAGCGCTGCCAGCAGGTCGGCGCCGGATTTCGCGCGGCGCACCTTGTCGCCGGTGTTGCCAAAGACCGCCTCGATCTGGTCGTCCAGTTCCTTGCGGTCTGTCACAACGAGGATCCGCGCATCGGGCCGCGCCTCGCGAATCCAGCGGGCCAGCATCACCATGATCAGGCTTTTACCCGAGCCTTGGGTCTGCCAGATGATCCCACCGTTTTTCGCCGCCACCGCCTCTTGCGCGGCCTTCACCGCGAAATATTGGTTCGGGCGGGCAACCTTTTTGATCCCGGCATCAAACAGGATGAAATCGTTGATCAATTCCAGAAACCGCGCGGGCGTCAGCATCTGCGACACGTCGCGGTCGAGGGGCAGGGGGATCTCGCTCTCCTCCTTCCAGGCCAGCCAATAGGGCTGCGGGGTCTGGATCGCGGCATAGCGCAGGCCCTGCATGTCGTTGCCCGCAAAAGTGATCTGCACCGTGGTGAAGAAGTGCCGGATGAATTCGGGGCGCTGGTTGTCGAGCGTCTGGCGGATGCCTTCGCCCAGATCGACGGTGGATTTCTTCAACTCCACCACCCCCAGCGCGATGCCGTTCACATACATCACCAGATCGGGGCGCTTGTTATAGGCCTTGGGGTTCTTTGCCGTCACCGCCACCTCTTCGGCGACGCCCAGATCATTGGCGGCGGGGGTGTCCCAATCGACAAATCGCACGGTGACCGGGGCCTCGCCGGGGCCGGGGGTGACCTGCACGCCATAGCGCAGCATGTCATAGGTGGCGCGGTTCGCCTCATAGAGCTTCAGCCCGTCCATCCGGGCTGCGCGCTGCAATTCGGCGATGGCCTTGGTCGCCACTTCGGGGTCATGGCCACGGGACAAGAGCCAGGGACGCAACAGGGAGGGTTCGATATTGGCGTTGGCTTGTCCGGTTTTTTCGGGGCGCTTGTGCCAGTCGCCAAGGTAGCGCCAGCCGAGGCCGCCGACCGTGCCAGAGGTATCGCCGCACATCTGCGCGATCATGCGGTTCTGCGTGGCGCGTTCCGGATCGCCGATGGCCATGGAAATACCCCCTGAAAAACTCGTGCCCCAGTCAGACCAGCCTGACCCGCCCTGTCAAAAGATTCTGCATCATCCCCTCCTTCACCGCCCGCGCCTTGGCGAGACGGGACTCGAGGGTCTGGATTTCGGCGTCCATGTCGGAGAGGACGGCGGCGATGGCTTGCTGTTCGTCCGGTCGTGGCAACGCAATTTCTGCACTTGAGATATGGCGCCGATTTGTTGCCAAGACTTTTGTGCCCGCAGCCAGCTGGCATAAGTGACTACGAAATGCCGGCATGAACTGAAGGAAAGCCTTGAACCCATCGACCAAGACCGACTTGTCAAAGCGCGCGGCTATCGTGTGAAGCCCCGAGACGACTTCAATTTCATCCAAATCGGTTATTTCCACCGATGTGCCAACGCCAGCGAGATCCTCTGATGCGTCAACGAATACGAGGTCGCCAGCAGCCAGCCTGTCCAGTCGCCCGGCGGATACAGAGTCCAGCGTCGGCATCGGCTTGGTCGCGGGCGAGAGAAAGATCGACACTGCGCCATGGATGTCGCCGTAATGCAAATTCTTGACGGGGCCATGTTCGGAGAGTTGAGCGCGGGAATGTGTGCCGTTCTTCAAGAAACGCACATGATCACCCAGCCGCTTCACCTCCCACTCCCCCGAGAACCCCGGGAGGCGGCGGCGGGCGGTGAGGAGGTCTTGCATCGCGCCCTGCTTGATCAGGCGCTTCTTGGCGATCACCCGCTCCAACCCCGCCACCACCCCATCCGCATCCGACAACGCGGCGGCGATGGCCTGTTGTTCGTGAGGGGGCGGCATAGGAACCTTAAGAGCCTTGAGAGTAGCGTTCGTGATCTGGTTAATTGTTGCGCCAAGGTTTTCTTCGATCTGGCGCTGAACAATTTCGGATTGAAACACCCAAATCAAATAGGGACCAAGATCAGAACGAAAGGCACTCATGAAAGCGCCGAAGGCCATTCCGTCTGCCTCGGCAGTGATGAGCGCGGACTTTCCGATCAACCTGCGGCTTCCGTTCCGAACGCAGATGAGAATGTCGCCTTTGCGCACCGTCGCACCGTCGCCCACCTTCTTTGAGACGGAGACATTATCTTCGAATACAAGCCGCTCGTCCTGAATGTTTGATGAGCGCAAAACAAGCGTGCCATGCTTGGCAACGTCCTCGGGTTTGTACGTTAGGCCTGTCTTGACCTCGCCGAGGCTTCGCATTTCCTTTAGGATCCAGTCGCTTGGAACGCGATGTCCGAAGTCGGCTTGGGATAGAAGCGTTGTGACTTCACTCATCCCGCCACCCCCATCGTGGCCAGATGCCCCGTCACCCGCGCCTCCAGCCCGGCCAGATCATCCATGATCTGCGGCAGGGTCTGGCCATAGCGTTCGGTCAGCACCCGCACGCGGGCGGTCAGCGTCTCCGTCCGCGCCTCGACCTCGGCCCCGATGGCCGCCGTGATATCGACCAGCCACTTGTCCTGCACCACAAGGGTCTGGATTTCGCCCATGGTCAGGGTGGGGTATTTCTTCAGCACCGCTTCGGTCAGCCGGGCCTCGGCCTCTTTCGCCGCGCGTTTCGCCTCGGCCTCTTCCTCGAACAGCTGGGCCGCCTGTTTCAGCAGGGCCTTTTCGTCTGGCTCCAGGCCCCTGTCCTTCAGCCGCGCCTTCACCCCGCCCGCCGTCAGCTTGCCGCTGTCAGCCATCAATTCCTCGAACAGCCCACCCTCGGCCCCGTGTTCCTCGGCCATCTCCTCGATCTCGCGCCCCAGTTCCTCGGTCCGGGCAGTGGCCTGATCCAGCGCGGCCTTGAGGTCGGCGAAGAAGCGCGCGGTGATCAGGGCGGGCGGGATCACATCGGCCACAAGGCGGACCTTGTTCACCGTCAGGTCGCCCTCTTCCAGCCATTTCACCTTGCCGTCGTCGCTGGTTTCCTTGCGCGCCTCGCGCAGATCACGCGCCGCCAGCCAGCCGCCGCCCGCGATGATGAACACATCGTCCTGCATGGTGGCGGCCCAATAGGCCATCAGGCGCTGATAGGCCTCATACTTGTCGACGAGGGGGGCGGCGTCGAAGCGGGTCAGCATGCCCTCGGCAATGGTGTGGATCAGGTCGCGCGGGTGGTCGCCCTGTTTGATGCCCATGAGGAGGGGGCTGTTGGCGGTGATCCAGCCGTCCAGGATGGCGGTGACCTGCGCGCGGAAGGCCGCGAAATCCGGGTGGTTGCGGATGGTCGCGCGGACCTGATCGGGGACGACCAGCGGATCGGCGTAGCCCTTGCGCGGGTTCGGCCCGAACAGCGTGGCGCGCAGGGTGGGCATGACCGCCCAGAATTCGCCCAGCGCGTCGATGTCTCGCTCCGGCACGCCGCCATGCAGGTGGGCGGTGATGTCCTGCAGATCCTCGGGGTCGGAGCCGTCGATGTAGCGGGGGATGTTCAAGTTGAAGTCGTTGCGGGCGATCTCGTCGAACGGCACGAGGCGGGAATAGCCGGGGATCAGCTGCTCGCGCGTGAAGGCGTCGATGATCTTGTGGATGTCTCGCTCGCGCAGGCGGTTCTTGTTGCCGTCCTTGATGAAGCCCCGGGAGGCGTCGATCATGAAGACGGGGCGGTCCGCGCGGGCCTTCGACTTGTCCAGAACTATGATCGAGGCCGGGATGCCGGTGCCATAGAACAGGTTGGCGGGCAGGCCGATGATCCCCTTGATATAGCCGCGCTTCAGGATCTTCTCGCGCAGCCTGGCCTCGGCATTGCCGCGAAACAGCACGCCATGCGGCAGGATGACGGCGCCCGAGCCGGTGGCCTTCATCGAGGCGAGGATGTGCAGCAGAAAGGCGAAATCGCCGTTCTTGGCGGGCGGTTCGCCATCGTCGAAGCGTCCGTATTTCGTGTCCTCGGTCAGGCCGGCGGCCCAGGCCTTGGCCGAGAAAGGCGGATTGGCGACGACGAAATCGAAGGTCTGGAGGGTGAGGGCGTCGGCCAGGAAATGCGGTTCGGCGATGACATCGCCCTGCGCGATCTCGGCCGTGGCGCGGTTATGCATGATCATGTTCATGCGCGCGAGGCCGCGGGTGGCGATGTCCATCTCTTGGCCGAAAATGGTGATCGGCACGCGGGCGGTCTCGGCGGCTTTCAGGAGCAGCGAGCCCGAGCCGCAGGTCGGGTCATAGACCGTCTGCTTCGGGCTGGTGGCGCGGCTGACGCCCGCCACGGCGGCGACGACGCGCGAGACCTCGGCCGGGGTATAGAACTGCCCCTTGGACTTGCCCGCCTCGGTCGCGAAGTTGCGCATCAGGTATTCGTAGGCTGTTGATTTTCACCCAGAACTGAG
>DDEX01000038.1:13987-14135 GCA_002336845.1 Rhodobacteraceae bacterium UBA1943 | reverse complement strand
CTGCTGATCCTCGGCGGCATCATCGCGTCGCTCATTGTCGGCGCGTGGCCCGCCATCCAGGCTTTCGGGATCGACTTCCTCACGACGCAGCGCTGGGCGCCGAATGCGCAGCCCGAACCCATTCTCGGCGGCCTCGGCCCGATCTACG
>DDEX01000038.1:13154-13834 GCA_002336845.1 Rhodobacteraceae bacterium UBA1943 | reverse complement strand
TGGCCGAGCGCGTCCAGCCCGCCGTCATCGCGGCCTTCGCAAACGTGCCGATCCTGAGCGAGATATTCAGGGGGCCGGCGAGCAACCTGTCGCTGTTCAATGCGTCGCTGGTTCTTGCGATCATGGTCCTGCCGTTCATCGCCTCGATCTCGCGCGACGTGTTCATGACCGTGCCGCCGGTTCTGAAGGAAGCAGCCTATGGCGTCGGCTGCACGACATGGGAAGTCGTGAGGAACGTGGTCATTCCCTACACCCGCGTCGGCGTCATCGGCGGCATGATGCTGGCGCTCGGCCGCGCGCTCGGCGAGACCATGGCCGTCACTTTCGTGATCGGCAATTCCTTCAAGATCCAGTCGTCGATCTTCGCGCCGTCGACCACGATCTCGGCGGCGATCGCCAGCGAGTTCGCTGAAGCCTCCGACGTGCATCAGTCGGCCTTGATCCTGCTCGGCCTCCTGCTGTTCGCGCTCACCTTCGCGGTGCTCGCCGTCGCAAGGCTCTTGCTGATGCGCGTCGAAAAGAAAGCGGGAAACTGACATGAGCGCTCTCTATCAGGCCCGCAAGCGCCGCAATGGCGTCGCCATGGGCCTGTGCATGGCGGCGACCGCGCTCGGTCTCGCCTGGCTCTTCGTCATCCTCGCAACCCTGCTCTGGAATGGCCTCGGCGGGTTGAACCTCGC
>DDEX01000038.1:12554-13122 GCA_002336845.1 Rhodobacteraceae bacterium UBA1943 | reverse complement strand
GGCCGCTACGAAAAGCTGACGACCGTCATCCGCTTCATCAACGACATTCTCCTGTCGGCGCCTTCGATCATTGTCGGCCTGTTCATCTACGGCGCGGTCGTCGTGCCGATGCACGGCTTCTCCGGCATCGCCGGCGCGCTGGCGCTGGCGGTCATCGTCATTCCCGTGGTCGTGCGCACCACCGAGAACATGCTGCTTCTGGTGCCGCAGCAATTGCGCGAAGCCGCGACCGGCCTCGGGCTGCCGCGTGCGCTCGTCGTGCGTCACGTCGCCTACAAGGCGGCCCGGACCGGCCTTGTCACCGGTCTGCTGCTCGCCGTCGCCCGCGTCAGCGGCGAGACGGCGCCGCTGCTGTTCACGGCGCTGTCGAACCAGTTCTGGAGTCTCGACCTCATGCGCGAGGTCGCAAATCTCCCCGTCACCATCAACAATTTCATCAACAATCCCGACCCCAACTGGAAGCGCCTCGCCTGGGCGGGCGCACTCATCATCACGTTTGCCGTGCTCGCGTTGAACATCGTCGCGCGCACGATCGGATCGAGGAGCGCAACGAAGTGAACGCAGCTAC